>JBLNBJ010000083.1:0-18577 GCA_050259835.1 Ignavibacteria bacterium
GCTCCGTGTCCCCCGGCCGACAAGAGCGATAAATCGTCGGCCTCCTCCTTTACCTACGCGCAGCAGGGCACCCCATCGGCCCGGCGAGCAACCGTACGAGAGACGAAACGCCAAACCACCTCGCGCGTCGAGCCGAGGGTGGCGGGTGGTCGTCGACGCGTAGGTAAAGGAGGAGGCGGACGCCTTTTGCCTTTGTCCGCCGGGGGACACGAAGCGGCGACGACCACCCGTCGCCCTCGGCGGGCCGAAGGCAGGGCTTCCCAGTCAACCGAAATCCGATAACAACCATGCCCCACCCCCGCCGCGTCAAGATCGTCGAAGTCGGCCCGCGCGACGGCCTGCAGAACGAGAAGCAGGCCGTGCCCACCGACGTCAAGCTGGAACTCATCGGCCGCCTCGCGGATGCCGGCCTCAGGAGCATCGAAGCAACCGCCTTCGTCTCCCCCAAGTGGGTGCCGCAGATGGCGGACAACGCCGAGGTGATGAAGTGCATCGAGCGCCGCGAGGGTGTTTCGTACCCGGTGCTGGTGCCCAACGAGAAGGGGCTCGAAGCGGCGCTGGCCGCGGGTGCCAAGGAGATCGCGGTGTTCGGCGCGGCGTCGGAGGCCTTCTCGCAGAAGAACATCAACTGCTCAATCGCGGAATCGCTGGCCCGTTTCAAGCCCGTCGTAGAGGCGGCGCGCAAGGCCGAGGTGGCGGTGCGCGGCTACGTGTCGTGCGTGCTCGGCTGCCCCTATCAGGGCGCGGTCGCGCCGGCCGCGGTGGCGGACGTCGCCTGGGCGCTCTACGAGATGGGCTGTTACGAGATCAGCCTCGGCGACACCATTGGCGTCGGCACGCCGGGGGCGACGCGCGACATGATCGAGAGCGTCGCCAAGCGCGTGCCGTTGAAGAAGCTTGCCGGTCACTACCACGACACGTACGGCATGGCGATCGCCAACATCTTCGCGTCGATGGAAATGGGGGTCGCCGTCTTCGACGCTTCCGTCGCCGGCCTGGGCGGCTGTCCCTATGCGGCCGGCGCTTCTGGCAACGTTGCCACCGAGGACGTGGTCTGGCTGATGCAGGGGCTGGGCATCGACGCCGGGGTCGACCTCGGCAAGCTGGTCGAGACGGGCGCCTGGATTTCGGCGAAGCTCGGCCGCGAACCGAACTCGAAGGTCGCGCGGGCGCTGTTGGCCAAGCAGGCGGAATCGGCGTGACGAACGTGGACGAGATCTGGCCGTGCGTGGGCGTCTGCATGCCGGACGAGGACGAAGCCTATTGCATCGGCTGCGGCCGGCCTTGGGGCGAGCCGCGTCCGGCGCCGAAACCTGAACCGGCTGCCGAGCCGCCAAGCACGGATGAACCGACCGCGCCTGCCTGATTCGCTGCGCGTCATCGAGCGCGGCTGGCTGTCGTCGAACAACCTGGCCGCCTTCGATGGCGACACTGCGACGCTGGTCGACAGCGGCTACGTCGGCCACGCTGACCGCACGCTCGAACTCGTCCGCGACCAGATCGGCCAGCGGCGCCTCGCTCGGGTCATCAACACGCATTCCCACTCCGATCACATCGGCGGCAACGCCGCGCTGCAGCGCTCCTTCGGCTGCGAGATCCTGATCCCGAGCGGCATCGAGGAGCATGTGGCCGCCTGGGACGAGGAGGCGCTGCTGCTGACGCCGGCACGCCAGCGCGGCGACCGCTTCCGCCACGACGGCGTCGTGCGCCCCGGCGAGACGTTCGAAATGGGCGGGCTCGTCTGGCGGGCGCACCACGCGCCGGGCCACGACATGGAAGCGCTGGTGTTCCATTGCGAACAGCGCCGCCTCCTGATCTCCGGCGACGCGCTCTGGCACGACGGCTTCGGCATCGTGTTCGGCGAGGTCATGGGCAAGCCAGGTGCGCTGCGCGCCACGCGCGAAACGCTGGACATGATCGGGCGGCTCGCCGTCGACGTCGTGATCCCCGGCCACGGCGCGCCCTTCGACGACGTCGGGGCCGCGCTCGAACGCGCCTACAAGCGGCTCGCTGCCTTCGAGCAGGATCCGGCCCGCATGGCGAGAAACGCGCTCAAGGCCTGCCTGACCTTCAATCTGCTCGATCTCGGACGTCTGCCGCTCGCCGAACTCGAGACCTACGTGCAGAGCGTGCCCTTCTTCCGCGACGTCGGCGCGCGCATCCTGGCGCTGCCGCCCGACCGGCTGGCGGCGTGGCTCCACGATGAACTGCTGCGCGCCAAGGCCATCGCCGTCGAGGACGGCTTCATCGTGCCGACGATGGCGGCCTGAGCTACTTCACCTTGGTCAGCGGGAAGCCCTGGCCGGTGGGCGAGACGATCGGATACTGCTTGTGCCGGAACACCGTCTCGGCGAGCTCCGGCACCTGGTTGTCGACGTAGTCGGCCAGTTCGAAGGTCTTCACGAAGCCGTCGCGGTCGGCGTCCGCCGCCCCCTTCAGGCCTTCGACGATGACGTAGGTGAACAGCCCGTGGTTCTTGTAGCCCTCGAGCGCTTCCTGCACCGAGGTTGCGGCGGAGAGCACCGTCGATCCCACCGCGCGCGACAGCACCTTCATGGCGGTGTCGTCGCTCATGCCGCGCGTCAGCATGGCGACCTGGAGGGCGTCGCCCAACTGGCCGGCACTGCAGGTGTCGAGCAC
Source organism: Ignavibacteria bacterium (assembly GCA_050259835.1). Classification (GTDB taxonomy): domain Bacteria; phylum Pseudomonadota; class Gammaproteobacteria; order Burkholderiales; family Rhodocyclaceae; genus Nitricoxidireducens. The sequence goes on from JBLNBJ010000083.1 coordinate 2,641, forward strand.
GATCAGCTTCTTCGAGGCCGGGATGTTGGAGATCATCTCCTTCAGCGCATCCTGGCTCAGCGCGTCCTGCTTGAGCCGCGCGGTGGTGGTGGAGCCGACGTTCGACGTGATCAGCAGGTATTGGCCGTCGTCCACGGTGCCGTGGCTGGCGACGTAGAAGACGAACAGGTCTTCCGGGCCGACTTCCGCGCGCGCCTTCTCGAGCGCCGCGGCGATGGCGGCCTTGGTGGTTTCGGCCGGCTTCAGCAGGCGCGTCACGGTTACGCCGGCGAACAGCCCGCGCGCCTTGGTCTCGAGCGTCGAGGCGAACAACTCGGCGTCGGCGACGGAGTACTTGAGGGCGAGCCGCGGGTTGGCGAAATCCTTGATGCCGATCACGATCGCGTGGAGCGCGGCGGGCCGGCGCGCGATGCTGGCCTGGATGTCGATCGCCGCATCCACGCTCTGCATGCTGTTGTCGGCGTTGAAGGCCACGGCGCGGATGGCATTGGCGCCGGGCTCGAGCGCCAGGTCGTAGCGCAGCACCTGGCTGCCGCGCTCGTCGGCCACGGCGAGGTTGCGCGTCTTCTCGAACACGACGGCGGTGCCGTTGCGGTAGAGCCGCACGTTGCCGACGCCGCCGCCCTGGTCCGTCACCCGCAGCGAAACGGTGATCCGGCCGTTGGTCGTCGACGTCGGCGTATCGACGATGGCGACCGTCGGCGGCGGCCGCACGTCGGCGATCTTGCGGTAATCGCCGAGTCCGCCGCCCGCCAGCGCGACCTTGACGAGGTCCGGGCGGAAGAAGGATTCGCGCAGCTGCGAGATCGTGAAGGGCTTGCCGCCGACGCTGACGCTCAGGTACTCGTCGCCCTTCTCGGAGGCGTTGTAGTAGCCGCTGGGCGTGGTGACCAGCCATTCACCGTCGTCGAAGGACACCATGGTGGCGGCTTCCTCGCCGGTCTCCACCTCGTAGAGCCGCACGGCGCCCGGCGTGGTGACGGCCACCAGCTTGCCGTTCGGCGAGAAGGCAGCATGGGCCGGGGCCATGTCGAACATCAGCTTCTCTTCGGGACGCTTGAGCTGCGTGATGAGCGCGCCGGTGTCGAAGTCCCACAGCTTGTACTCGCCGCGATCGGTGCCGGTCAGGACGCGCCGCCCGTTCGGCGAGACCTCGATCACGTTGAGCTTGGTTCCCTCCTTCGTCGTGCCGAGGAAGGTGTCGGCCACGTCGTAGCGCGCCAGTTGCCGTACGAAGTTGCCGGTGCGCGCGTCGAGCACGTTCATCGAGACGGTCATGCTCGACCCCAGAGAGCCGTGGTATTCGACGTAGGAGACGACGATGTGGCGCGCATCCGGCGTGAAGGCCACGGCGTTGGGCCATACCTTGTCGCCGCCGGTGCGCCAGACTTCGCGCCCCGACTTGAGATCGATCAGGGCGAGGCTGGCGTGTCCGGCGCCGACCAGCAGCAGGCTGCGGCCGTCGGGCGACACGGCACCGACCGTGTGGCGCGGCCAGCTTCGCACGGTCTGCCCCGTCTCGAGATCGACCTCGTGCGCCGTGTACGTCGGCACGTCGAAGAGCCCGCCGGGCAAGAACTCCGCGCCCAACATCCGCTTGCCGTCCGGCGTGAACGCGTGCTTGCCGATGAAAGCGCCTTTCCGGGTGGTGATGAGGCGGCCGGATTCGCCGTCCCAGAGGTGGGTCACGGTATCGCCGAACAGGCCCGTGATGCCCGAGGCGACGATGCGTTTGCTGTCCGGCGACCAGGCGACATCGGCAACGCCGTAGGTGGCTGTCACCGGCATGAGGCGCAGGGCGCGGCCGTTCTCCATGTCCCACACGCGCACGGCGGAGGCGACGCCCGCCGACGCCAGCCGGCGGCCGTCCGGCGACCAGTCCAGCACGGCCACCGCCATGACCTTACTCTTCACCTCCATCTTCTGGTCGGAGGACTTCGACTGCAGCTGTGGCGTGGCCGTCATCATCTCGGCGCAGCCCGACAGCAGCAGCGTGGCTGCGACGAGCGCGATTTGCGCAATGGTTCTCATGGACGGCCTCCCTGAATGCCTGTTCTTTGGATATGCAATAGGGAAGATAGCGCAGCCCGGCAGAGGAAGCCAGCGCCGGGCTATGGCGGCATGCGGTCGAGCAGGGCGGTTGTCGATGCCGCTTGGGCGAAGATGCCATGGAGCGCGGCGACGTAGGCCGCGTGGACCTCTGCCGCAGGCACGCGGGTGCCCCCGAAGGTCAGCGCCCGCGTCGCGCAGGCGTCGTGCGCGAGCATGATTTCGAAGCCAAGGTCGAAGGCGGCGCGCACGGTGGTGTCGACGCACATGTGCGTCATCATGCCGGCGACGACGAGGCGTGTTGCGCCGGCGGCGCGCAGGCGCTCGAGCAGGCCGGTGTCGCGGAAGCTGTTGGGGAAATGCTTGATCACGACCGGCTCGTCGGCCGCGGGCACAACGCTCGTGTGGATCTGGGCTCCCGGCGTTCCCGGCAGCAGGAAGCCGGCGTTGGCGCGTTTCATCAGGTGCTGGACGTGGAACACCGGCAGGCCGCGCGCGCGAAAGTCCGCCAGCAGGCGCGCCGCGTTGGCCGCGGCCGCATCCGTGCCTTCGAGCGCCATGGCGCCGCCGGGGAAGTAGTCGTTCTGGATGTCGATGATGACGAGCGCGGACGTCATGCCGGCTCCTTAACCGCGCGCTGCAGGCGGCGCGCTTCCTGCGTCACGCCGGCGTAGCCCCAGGCCTCGGCCGGGACGTCGCGGACGATCACGTAGCTGGCGGGCGCCAGCCGGCCGAGCACGGCCTGCGCGCCTTCGAACGCGGCGGCGACGAAGGCGGCCTTCTCCTCCACCGTGTTGGTGCCGGTCGTGACGTTGATCTCGAGAAAGAAGCTGGTTTGTCCCGACGCGCTGATCGGTGCGCCGCCGATGCTCCAGTGCCCGGACGGAACGCACAGGACGGTCGCGGCCGTCACTTCTCGCCGCTTGTGCAGGATGTCGGCGGCCAGATCGCTCATGCGCGCGGCGAGTTTCGTCACGTTGTCGGGCAGGCAGGGACCGGAGAGCTTGATGTCGAGATAGGGCATGGTTTCCTCTAGCGGACGGAGAGATGGGGCAGTTCGAGCAGCGCGGCAAGCGCGCCGGCCAGGCGGGCGAAGCGACCGGCCGGGTGTCTGCAGTGCGATACGCGCAGGACCGAGGCCTTGAAGGCGGACACCACCAGTTCGGCGTTCGTTTCGACCGTATAGGCGCCGCCGGGCGCGAGGATGACGTCGCGTCCTTCGCCGTCGAGGGTCAGCCAGAGTTCGCCGGCGGCGCACTGGATCTCGTGGCCGCGCAACCCGCCGAGCGTCAGCGATTCGCGGCCGGACAGTTCGATGCGCGCTTCCTCGGTGATGGTCGCCATGATTTGCTCCTTCATGCGAAAAACGCATTTATTGGCTGTGTTGCTTGCCTGCGATGCCAAGATAGGGCAGCATGAATGGCGACACAAACGATTAATCGTCATTTGAGGCATGAGAAATACGCATGGATGATCTGCGCAGCCTGCCGTCGCTCGATCCGCTGCGCGGCTTCGACGCGGCGGCGCGTCACCTGAGCTTCACCAAGGCGGCGGCCGAGCTCTTCCTGACCCAGTCGGCGATCAGCCGGCAGGTGCAGACGCTCGAGGAGCAGCTCGGCGTGAAGCTCTTCCGCCGCGAGGTACGCAAGCTCGCGCTGACGCCGGAAGGCGAGGTGCTGCACCGCGCGGCCGCCGAGATGCTCGGCCGGCTGGCCGAGGTGTGCGCGGGCCTCAAGGCTGCGCAGCGGCGTCCGCGCGTCACCGTGTCGGCGGCGGTGGGCATTGCGGCGCTGTGGCTGGTGCCGCGGCTGGCGGCCTTCCAGGAAGCCGAGCCGGACCTCGACGTGCTGATCTCGGCCGACAACCGCATGGTCGACCTCGAGCGCGAGGACATCGACCTCGCGCTGCGCTACATCGCGCCCGAAGTGGCGCCGCCGGGCGCGACGCTGCTGTTCGACGAGGTCGTGTTTCCCGTCGCGAGTCCGGCGCTGGCCGCCACGCTGCCGCCGGTGCTGCGCGCGGAGGATCTCGCCGGGGTGACCCTCCTGGCGTTCGAGAGCGGCAACAAGACGCCGTGGCTTTCGTGGGAACCTTGGCTGATCGGACTGGGCCTCGGCCACGCCACGCCGAAGGCGGTGCTGCGCTTCAACCAGTACGACCAGATGATCCGCGCGGCCGAGGACGGCCGCGGCCTGGCGCTCGGCCGCGGGCCGCTGGTGGCGCAGGCGATCGCAGCCGGCCGGCTTGCGGCCCTGAACGACGCCCGCGAACGCATCGCGGCGCGCGCCTACTTCCTGGTGCCGACGCCGCGCGGCCTGCGTCCGGAGGTCGAGCGCTTCGCCGCCTGGCTGGTCGGGCAGGCGAAGCAGACGGAAGGCGAGAGTGCGGGCTGAGGATCAGCCCAGCCGCTCGATGTCGGGCAGGAAGACCTCGGTCACCAGCAGCGGACGGCCTTCGTGCAGGAAGCGCGAACGGCGTCCCCACAGCACCGGCAGCTTGCTGCCGAGCGCGCGCTCGGCGCGCCGATGGAGCGGATGGCCGGCGTCGATGCGTTCGCAGTGCAGCGGCCCGCGCACGATGCGCGGCCGCGCGAACAGGGCGGCGCCGAGCGGCCGTCCGCCCATGCCGGCGGCCATGCGCCAGGCGCCGCGCAGGTTGCGGGGCGCCAGGATGGTGTGGGCGAAGACGACCGGCCGGCCGTCGGCCACCAGCAGTACCTCGCGCTGCCAGGCATGACAGCGGCGCGCCAGCCCGACCAGCCGGCGCTCGTCTTCCACCGGCTTGGCAAGCCCCGTGCCGAGCACCTGCACGCGCAGCGAACGGCAGCGCGCGGCGATGCGCGCCGTGAGGGAATTCGCGTCGGTGAGCCACGGCCGCAGGCGCTTGGGCGCCAGGCCGTGGAGCGGCCGCGGTTTCCAGTGGCGGTCGGGATGCATCAGGCGTGCGAACGATCGGAAAGGGCGCCGATGCTAACATAGGCCGTCGCCCCGCATTCCCGCGCCATGCCTGCTTCCCGCCTGCAGCTCGTCCTCATCAGCGGCCTTTCCGGTTCCGGGAAGAGCATCGCGCTCAACGTCATCGAGGACGCCGGCTACTACTGCGTGGACAACCTGCCGGCGACGCTCTTGCCGCAGCTCGTGGCGGAGCTCCAGCACGAAGGCTACGAGCGCGCGGCGGTGGCGATCGACATGCGCGGCGGCGCCAGCATCGCCGCCCTGCCCAAGCACCTGCGCGACCTGCAGGCCGACGCCGGCATCGACCTGCGCTTCATCTTCCTCGATGCGCGCGACGAGGTGCTGATCCAGCGCTTCTCCGAGACGCGCCGCCGCCATCCGCTGGCCGTGGGCGACATCACGCTGGAGGAGGCGATCCGCCGCGAGCGCGAGGCGCTCGAGACGCTCTCCGCGCTCGGCCACCCCATCGACACCAGCAACCTCGGCCCCAACGCGCTGCGCACCTTCGTCAAGGATTTCATCCAGATAGACGAGCGCGAAGGCCTCACGCTGCTGTTCCAGTCGTTCGGCTTCAAGCACGGCCTGCCGCTGGACGCCGATCTGGTGTTCGACGTGCGCTGCCTGCCCAACCCGCACTACGATCCGCAACTGCGGCCGCTGACCGGCTGCGATGCGCCGGTGATCGCCTTCCTCGACGAGCAGCCCGAGGTGGGCCGCATGCTGGCGGACATCCGCCATTTCGTCGAAGGCTGGCTGCCTTCCTACATCCGCGACAACCGCGCCTACCTGACGGTGGCGCTCGGTTGCACCGGCGGCCAGCATCGCTCGGTGTATTTCGCCGAGCGCCTGGCGCAGTATTTCAAGGGCCGCGTGCGCGTGCTGGTGCGGCATCGCTCGCTGGCGCAGTAAGGATTCCGCGTTGAAACAGTGGCTGCCGCTGCTGCGCCCCGGCGACTGGGCGGTGGCGCTCGTCTCGCTGGCGCTGGTCGGCGTCTCGTTTCCGCTGCTGTGGCGCGGCGGCCCTGCCGAGAAGGCCGTGGTCAAGCGCGACGGCACCGTGGTCGCGGAACTGCCGCTCAACATCACGAAGCGCGTCGACGTCGAAGGGGCGATCGGCACTTCGGTGATCGAGGTGCAGCCGGGCCGCGCGCGCGTCGCGGCCGATCCGGGCCCGCACCAGTACTGCGTCAAGCAGGGCTGGCTGACGCAGGCCAACGCGGTGGCCATCTGCGCGCCGAACCATGTCACGCTGGCGCTGGTCGGCGCCAACCGCAGCTATGACAGCCTCAACTATTGAGCTGCCCGTCGGTCCCGACGATCGCCGCATCGCGCGCTATGCCGCCGCGGCGATTGCGCTGACCATCGCCGAGGCCGCGATCCCGTCGCCGCTGCCGGGCGTGAAGCCGGGGCTGGCGAACATCATCGTGCTGATCGTGCTGATGCGCCATGGCTGGCGCGAGGCGGTCTGGGTGTCGCTGCTGCGTGTCGTGGCCGGCAGCCTGATGATCGGCCAGTTCCTGGCGCCGGGCTTCTTCCTCAGCCTGGCCGGCACGGCGGCCAGCCTGGCGGTGCTCGCCTTCTCGGTGCGCCTGCCGCGCGCCTGGTTCGGGCCGGTGAGCCAGAGCCTGTTCGCCGCCTTCGCCCACATCGCCGGACAACTGGTGCTGGCGCGGCTTTGGCTGGTGCCCCACAACGGCGTGTTCTATCTGGTGCCGCTGTTCGCCGCCTCGGCGCTGGTGTTCGGCATCCTGAACGGGCTGGTGGCGGCGAAGTTCCTGAACGACGATAATCGGACGCCATGAACAAGACCGTCGCCGTCGCCCTCACCGGCGCCTCCGGCATGCCCTACGGCCTGCGCCTCGTAGAGTGCCTGATCCAGGCCGGCGCGCGCGTCTGGCTGCTCTATTCCCAGGCGGCGCAGATCGTCGCGAAGCAGGAACTCGACTTCGTGCTGCCGGCGCAGCCGCGCGAGGCGCAGCGGCTGCTCGCCGAACGCTTCCAGGCGGCCGAAGGGCAGCTCGCGGTGTTCGGCCGCGACGACTGGAACGCGCCGCTCGCCTCCGGCTCCAACCCGCCCGACGCCTACGTGATCTGCCCTTGCACCATGGGCACGCTGGCGAAGGTCGCGGCGGGCATCGCCGACGACCTGGTGTGTCGCGCGGCGGACGTCGTGCTCAAGGAAGGCCGCACGCTGATCCTGGTGCCGCGCGAGACGCCGCTGTCGCAAATCCATCTCGAGAACATGCTGCGCGTCGCGCGCGCCGGCGGCGTGATCCTGCCGCCCAGCCCCGGCTTCTACGACCGCCCGCAAAGCGTCGCCGACATGGTGGATTTCGTCGTCGCCCGCATCCTCGACCGCCTCGGCGTCGCCCATGCGCTGGGTCCCCGGTGGGGTGACGCGGAGGCCCGAACCCCCTGAGCAGGCCATCGACGGAGGGCATATGCCTTTCGTTGAATTGACGCGCTGCGGCCGCGAGCGTAACTTGCGCCATCGCTTTCGGAGGGGGTCATGGGCAAGAGATTCCACCGCGTCGCCGAAGTCGCTCGCAACTGGGAGCGTCGCGTCGATTTGTCCGAAAGCGACCGCGGCTTCGCCCGCGAGGTCGGCGAGCTTGCCAACTTCCTTTCCCGTCGGCCCTTCCCGCATCAGGACGACGTCAGTTCCCTGCACATCCTCGGCTGCCGCCTCTGCCAGCGTATCGGCGCGGCCGAATGCCGGGAGCGCCAGAGCGCCTGCCAGCTCGGCTTTTCCCAATCCCACTGAACTTCCTTGCTTGACAACCGCATCCTCGTTCGGCTAAATTACTGACTGACCGGTTAGTAACTTAGAGGATTGTCATGGAATGTCCGTTCCGCCGTCGCCGGAAAGAGGCGCGCCCCGGCGAATTGCTGGCAGCGGCGCTCGACGTTTTCGTCGAAAAGGGTTTTGCGGCGACCAAACTCGACGAGGTGGCGGCGCGCGCCGGGGTGTCGAAGGGCACGGTCTATCTCTATTTCAAGAGCAAGGAAGCGCTCTTCAAGGCGGTCATCGAAGCCGGCCTGACGCCGGCCGTCGAGACCGTCGAAGCCATCGCCGGGGAAACGGGACGAACGGCAGCCGAACGCCTCAAGCGCTTCGTCGACCACTGGTGGGGCGCGATGGGCTCGACGTCCTACGGCAGCCTGCCCAAGCTCCTGGTGGCGGAGGGCCGCAACTTCCCCGACGTCGCGCAGTGGTTCCACGATGCCATGGTGCGCCGCGCGCAGAAAGCGATGGCCAGCATCATCGAGGCCGGCGTCGCCAGCGGCGAATTCCGCGAAGTGGATGCCGATCTCGCGGCGCGCATGTTCTTCGCCCCAATGTTCTCCTACCTGCTCTGGCAGCGCGCCTTCGGCGAAACCATGTGTGACCTGCCGCCGCCCGAACGCTTCTTCGACGAAGCCGTCCGCATGCTGGTCTATGGACTCGTGCGGACCCAACCCGGTCAGGAGGCTCCATGACGCGCCGCATCCTTGCAGCGCTTGCCTGTCTGGCGCTTGCCGCCTGCAGCGAGCCCGCGCCTCCCCAGGCGCCGCCGCCCTATGTGAAGACCGCCGTCGTCGGCGCGCAGGACGCAGCCGGTACCGCCGGCTACAGCGGCGAAGTGCGTGCCCGCCACGAGACGACGCTGGCCTTTCGCGTCGGCGGGAAACTGGTGGAGCGCCTCGTGGACCTCGGTGCCGTGGTCAAGCCCGGCCAGCCGCTTGCCCGCCTCGACACTTCGGATCTCGCCCTCCAGGCGGCGCAATCCGAAGCCCAGCGCGCGTTGGCGGAAGCCGACGTCAAGCGCTACCGCGACCTGCGCCAGCGCAACTTCATCAGCCAGTCGGCGCTCGACGCCAAGGAGACCGCCTACCGAACCGCCGATGCACAGGCCGCGCTGGCGCGCAACCAGGCCGGCTACGCAGTCCTGCGCGCAGACAAGGCCGGCGCGATCGCCCAGGTGCTGGCCGAGCCGGGCCAGGTGGTGGCTGCCGGGCAGGGCGTGTTCCGCCTGGCGCAGGCCGGCGAGGTCGAGGTCGCCATCAACGTGCCGGAATCGCGTGTGGCCGAGTTGAAGCCCGGCATGCCGGCCGAGGTCACGCTCTGGTCCGGACGGCAGCCGTTGCACGGGCGCCTGCGCGAGCTTTCCCCGATGGCCGACCCGGCCACGCGCACTTACGCGGCGCGCATTTCCCTGCCGGACGCCGACCCGGCCGTGGCGTTGGGCATGACGGCCACGGTGCGCCTGGGCGGTGGCGACGCGAAGTCGCTCATGATCCCGCGCGCCGCGGTGTTCCAGCAGGGCGACCGCGCGGCGGTCTGGATCGTCGCAGCCGATGACAGCGTCAGCCTGCGTCCGGTGTCCATCGCGGCTTATCTCGATGCCGGGGCGACCGTCACGGCGGGCGTGCAGCCCGGCGAGCGCATCGTCGCCGCCGGTGTGCACAAGCTGGCGCCGGGGCAGAAGGTGCGCCCGCTCCCATGAAGACGCCCAACCTGTCGGCGTGGTCCATCGCCCATCCGTCGATGGTCACCTACCTGATGGTCGTGCTGACGATCGCCGGCGTCCTTTCCTATTTCCAGCTGGGCCGGGCCGAAGATCCGGACTTCACCTTCAAGGTGATGGTGGTGCGCACGCTATGGCCCGGCGCAAGCGCCACCGACGTGGAAAACGAGCTCACCGAGCGTATCGAGAAGAAGCTGGCCGAGACGCCCTGGATCGACGTGCTGCGCTCCGCTTCGCGCCCCGGCGAATCGCTGATCTTCGTGAGCCTCAAGGACTACACGCCGAAAGCCGAGGTGCCCGAGTCGTGGCGCCAGGTACGCAAGAAGCTCGACGACATGCAGGCGACGCTGCCGCCCGGCGTCCAGGGACCGTTCCGCAACGACGAGTTCGGCGACGTCTCGGTCTCGATCTTCGCCTTGACCGGCGACGGCTTCAGCCTGGCCGAACTGCGCCGCGAGGCGGACCGCATCGCGCGCGAACTCTACCGCGTGCCGGACGTGAAGAAGGTCGAACTGCTGGGCGTCCAGGACGAGAAGATCTACGTCGAAGTGAGCCCGACCCGTCTGGCCGCGCTCGGCCTCACGCCGGCTGCGGTGGCCGACGCCATGCAGCGCCAGAACGCGGTGGCGCCGGCGGGCTTCGTCGAGATGCCGAACGAACGCGTGCGCCTGCGCGTGACCGGGCCCTATGCCGCCGCGGAACGCATTGCAGAAACCGACCTCGCCGTCGGCGGCCGCCATTTCCGCCTGGGCGACGTTGCGGTCGTCCGGCGCGGCCAGGCCGATCCGCCGAGTCCGCGCATGCGCTTCGAGGGCAAGGACGCCATCGGCGTCGCGGTCGTCATGGCCAAGGGCGGCGACGTCATCCGCCTCGGCGAACGCCTCGACGCCGCCATGAAGCGCCTCGAGGCCGACCTGCCGGCCGGCATCGAGGTGCATGCGGTGGCCGACCAGCCCAAGGTGGTCAAGAGCTCGATCGAGCTCTTCGTCAAATCGCTGGCCGAGGCGATTGCCATCGTGCTGACCGTATCCTTCCTGAGCCTTGGCCTGCGCACCGGCATGGTGGTGGCGCTGTCGATTCCGCTGGTGCTGGCGATCGTGTTCCTGATGATGCATTTCTTCGGCATCGACCTCCAGCGCATCTCGCTCGGCGCGCTGGTGATCGCGCTCGGCCTGCTCGTCGACGACGCGATCATCGCGGTCGAGATGATGGTGGTGAAGATGGAGGAGGGCCTGGATCGCGTAAAGGCCGCCACCTTCGCCTACACCTCGACCGCCTTCCCGATGCTCACCGGCACGCTGATCACGGCGGCCGGCTTCACGCCGGTCGGCTTCGCCCGCTCCGCGGCGGGCGAGTACACGTTCTCGATCTTCGCCGTGGTCACGATCGCGCTGCTGGTGTCGTGGGTCGTGGCCGTGCTGTTCACGCCCTTCATCGGCTTCAAATTGCTCGACGCCGAGAAGCTGCGCAAGTTCGGCCACGACCATGCCGGCGACGTCTACGACACGCCGTTCTACCGGCGCTTCCGCACCGTGCTGCTGTGGTGCCTGCGGCGCCGTTGGCTCGTAATCGGCGCGACCGTCGTCCTGTTCGCGGTCTCGCTGGTCGCCTTCAATCTCGGCGTGCAGAAGCAGTTCTTCCCGGCCTCCAGCCGGCCCGAGCTGCTGATCGAGTTGTGGCTGCCGCAGACGGCGTCGCTCAAGGCGACGGAAAGCGAGACCCGGCGAGTCGAGGCGCTGATCGCCGGCGATGCCGCGATCGAGAGCTATGCCGACTACATCGGCAACGGCGCGCCGCGCTTCTACCTGCCGCTCGACCAGCAGCTGTTCGCCGACAACTTCGCGCAGTTCGTCATCGTGGCGAAGGGGCTCGAGGCGCGCGAGGAGCTCAAGCAACGGCTCGAGACGCGCCTCGCCCAGCCGGACTTCGCGCACCTGCGCACGCGCGTGCTGCGCCTGGAAAACGGCCCGCCGGTGGGATTCCCCGTTTCGTTCCGCGTCATGGGCGACGACCTCGAGCAGTTGCGGCGGGTGGCCGGCCAGGTGGCGGAGGTGATGCGCGCCGATCCAGGCCTGCAGGACGTGCAGTTCGACTGGAACGAGAAGGTGAAGTCGGTGCACGTCGAGATCGACCAGGACCGCGCGCGCCTGCTCGGCGTGTCGAGCCAGGAAGTCGCGCAGGCGCTGCAGGCCTGGCTGGTCGGCACCACGCTGACGCAATATCGTGAGGGCGACCAACTGATCGACGTAGTGTGGCGCGCGGGCGCCGCGGACCGCGCCACGCTCGATCGTCTGCCCGACCTGGACGTCGTCGCGGCGGGCGGCCGCCATGTGCCGTTGGCGCAACTGGCGAAGCTCAGGCCCGTGCTGGAGGAAGGCGTCGTCTGGCGCCGCAATCGCCTTCCCACCATCACGGTCCGCTCCGACATCGCCGGGAAGCGCCAGGCGCCGACCATCTCGGCCGACATCGAGCGGCGCCTCGAGCCCCTGCGCGCATCGCTGCCGCCGGGCTTTCGCATCGAAACGGGCGGCACGGTGGAAGAGTCGGCCAAGGGCGTCGATTCCATCAAGGCCGTGGTGCCGCTCATGGTGGTGGCCGTCGTCACCCTGTTGATGATGCAGCTGCAAAGCTTCGGCCGCACCGTGCTCGTCATGCTCACGGCGCCGCTCGGCCTGATCGGCGTCGCCGCGGCGCTGCTGGTCTTCCGCGTGCCGTTCGGCTTCGTCGCCAATCTCGGCGTGATCGCGTTGATGGGCATGATCCTGCGCAACTCCGTCATCCTGGTCGACCAGATCCGGCAGGACGAGGCGGCCGGCAAGACGACTTGGGAGGCCATCGTCGGCTCGACGGTGCGTCGCTTCCGGCCGATCGTGCTGACGGCCGCCGCCGCCATCCTGGCGATGGTGCCGCTGACCCGCCAGGTGTTCTGGGGGCCGATGGCCGTCGCCATCATGGGCGGGCTGATCTTCGCCACAGCGCTGACCTGCCTGTTCCTGCCGGCCCTCTATGCGGCGTGGTACCGCGTGAAGGAAGAGTAAAATTTCCTGCCCGACCCTGCGAGTAGCGCCATGAATCTCGAACTTGCCCGCGTCAACATGATCGAGCACCAGCTGCGTCCCTGGGAGGTCGCGGACGAGGGCACGCTCGATGCCTTGTCCAGCGTCGCCCGAGAAGCTTTCGTGCCGCCGGCATGGCGCAGTTTCGCCTATGGCGATTTCGAGATTCCGCTCGGCCACGGCGCCGTCATGCTGACGCCGCGCGTCGAGGCGCGCGCGCTGCAGGCGCTACGGCCCCAAAAGCGCGACAACGTGCTCGAGATCGGCGCCGGTTCGGGCTATTTCGCGGCGCTGCTGGCGGCCCGCGCCGACCGTGTGCTCGGCATCGAAATCGCGCCGGAGCTCGCCGAGCTTGCCCGCGCCAACCTTCAGAGCCAGGGCATCCGCAATGTGGCCGTTGCCTGCGGCGACGGCGCCCGCGGCTGGGCCGACGGCGCGCCCTTCGACGTCATCATGGTGTCCGGCAGCGTGCCGGTGGTGCCTGACGAGATGAAGGCGCAGATGAGCATCGGCGGACGGCTGTTCGCCGTCGTCGGCGAAGCTCCGGCCATGACGGCCACGCTGCTGGTGCGCGAAGCCGAGGACGCCTGGCGTACCACGGGCCTGTTCGAAACGCAGACGCGGCGCTTGCGCAATGCGCCGTGCGCGCACGCACGGAGGCTGCTCTGATGCAGCAACTGTCCGCCCCGCAACTGAACGACTGGCTGCGCGACGCGAGCCGCCGCAAGCCGCTGCTGCTCGACGTGCGCGAACCTTGGGAGACCGAGGTCTGCCGCATGCCGGGGGCGCAGACGATGCCGATGCGGGCCGTGCCCGCGCGCTTCCGCGAGCTGGACCGCGACGCCGAGTTGGTGGTGGTCTGCCACCACGGCGCGCGCAGCTACCAGGTGGCGATGTTCCTCGAGCAGCAGGGATTCACGAACGTCTATAACCTCTACGGCGGCGTCGCCGCCTGGGCGCAGCAGGTCGATCCGACCATGCCGACATATTGAGCGGGGAGAAGCGAATGAAGGGGAGCGAAATGCGCCGCATGCGCGCGCTCAGGGCGACGCTGCTGGGATGCGCGCTGGCAGGAGGCGCCGCGGCGAGCCACGCCGCCGATCTGCTGGGCATCTACAAGGAAGCGCTCGCCTACGACGCGCAGTTCGCCGCGGCGCGCTCGGCCGTCGAGGCCGGCCGCGAGAAGCTGCCCCAGGGCCGCGCCGGCCTGCTGCCCACCGTCGGACTTTCGTCGAACACGACGTGGAACGATGCCGACTACCGGCTGCGCACCACGCCGCCGACCAACATCCCGTTCAAGTACAACAGCAACGGCTGGACGGTGACGCTGTCGCAGCCGCTGTTCCGCTGGCAGAACTGGGTCAGCTACAACCAGTCCGAGCTCCAGGTGGTGCAGGCCGAGGCGCAGTTCGTTTCGGCGCGCCAGGACCTGATCAACCGTGTCGCGCAGGCCTACTTCGACGTGCTGCTGGCGCAGGAAACGCTGGCCACGACGCGCGCGCAGAAGGCGGCGATCGCCGAGCAGCTCGAGGCCGCCAAGCGCAACTTCGAGGTCGGCACGGCGACCATCACCGATACCGACGAGGCGCAGTCGCGGCACGATCTCGCGGTGGCCCAGGAGATCGCGGCGGAGAACGACCTGGTGGTGAAGCGCCACGCGCTCGCCACGATCGCCGGGGCCGATCACCCAGCACTCAAGGGCTTGCGCCCGAACGTGCAGCTCGCGCGCCCGCAGCCCGACGCCATGGACAAGTGGGTCGAGTCGGCCGAGAGCGGGAACCCCGCGGTCGTCGCCGCGAAAGCGGGCGCGGACATCGCCTCGCTGGAAGCCGACAAGCAGCGCGGCGGCCACTATCCGACGCTCGACCTGGTGGCCACGCGCGGCCGCAACTCCGCGACGGCCAACTTCGCGCCGTCGATCGGCGTGCTGCCGGGCAACGATACCGACGTGACCACGGTGGGCGTGCAACTGGCGATTCCCCTCTTCGCCGGCGGCGCCGTTTCTTCCCGCAGCCGCGAAGCGGCAGCGCTGCGCGAGAAGGCGCGCTCCGACTTCGACAATGCGCGCCGCACGGCGGCGCTGCAGGCGCGCCAGGCCTACCTCGGCGTGACCTCCGGGCTGTCGCAGGTCAAGGCCTACGAAGCGGCGCTGGTGTCCTCGCAATCGGCGCTCGAATCGAACAAGCTCGGCTACGAGGTCGGCGTGCGGATCAATATCGACGTGCTGAACGCGCAGAGCCAGCTCTACGACACCCGGCAGCGGCTGGCCAAGGCGCGGCTGGACACGCTTTCCGCGCAACTGAAGCTCAAAGCGGCGGCCGGCGGCCTGACCGAGGACGACCTCGTCGCGATCAACGCGCTGCTGGAATAAAGCGTTCGACCAGCGCCAGGTTGCGTGCCGTGGCACCGCGGTGCGCGGCGGCAAAGGCGCAACCCGTTTCCCCCATCGTACGGCGCCGTGCATCGTCGCCCAGCAGCGCTTTCGCGGCGGCCACCAGTTCTTCGGCATTCCGGATGGCGAGCGCCGCGCCGCAGGCGACGGCCTGCTTGGCCGCATCGCGGAAGTTGAATATCGAGGGACCGATCAGCACCGGCGTGCCGATCGAGCACGGCTCGATCAGGTTCTGGCTGCCGAATTCGAGCAGGCTGCCGCCGACGAAGGCGACGTCCGCGGCGGCGTAGTAGGCGAACATCTCGCCCATGCTGTCGCCGATCCAGACGTCGGTTTCCGGCGCAATGTCGCTGTCCTGGCTGCGCCGCGCTACGCGGTAGCCCTTGGCGGCGACCAGGTCGGCAACGACGTCGAAGCGCTGTGGGTGGCGCGGCACGATCGCCAGCAGCACGCCCGGCGGCGCGGCCGCTCGCCATGCTGCGAGGATCAGTTCCTCCTCGCCGTCGCGGGTGCTCGCGCACAGGACCATGCGGCGCTCGCCGCGGCGCCGGCGGAAATCGGCGCCCAACTCGAGCTGCGCCGACGGCGGCGCGATGTCGAATTTCAGGTTGCCGAACACTTCGACCTCGCGTGCGCCGAGGGCGCGCAGGCGGTCCGCGTCTTCAGACCCTACCGCGGCGACGGCCGCGAGTCCGGCGAGCGCCTCGCCGGTGAGACGCGGCCAGCGTGCGTAGCGCCCCGCCGAGCGCTCGGACAGGCGGGCGTTGAGCAGCAGCAGCGGCAGGCCGGCGGCGCAGCAGGCGGCGATGGTGTTCGGCCAGAGCTCCGTCTCCATGATCATGCCGAGCTGCGGCCGGAAGTGCCGCAGGAAGCGCTGCGCCGCGCCCGGAACGTCGTAGGGCAGGTAGGCGCGCTCGACGTCGTCGCCGAACAGCTCGACCGAGGTCTGCCGGCCGGTGGGCGTCATGTGGGTGATCA
>JBLNBJ010000084.1:0-6944 GCA_050259835.1 Ignavibacteria bacterium
CCGCCGTCGAGCACCTCGACCTCGGCCGGCAGCTCGTGCGCGGCGTCGAGCGCCTCGACGATGCGCACGCCCACACCCTCGTCGGAGAGCAGGATGTTGCCGAGACCGAGGACCAGGATGCTCATCTCACGTCCTCACATCGCCTTGACCTGCACGAGCGGCCGCTTGTCCGCGTCGGCGAGGTGCACCGCGCAGGCGATGCACGGGTCGAACGAGTGCACGGTGCGCAGCACCTCGAGCGGCAGCTTCGGATCGGCGACCGGATTGCCGACCAACGAGGCCTCGTAGGGGCCCGCCTCGTCGTTCTGGTCGCGCGGGCCGGCGTTCCAGGTCGACGGCACCACCGCCTGGTAGTTGTCGATCTTGCCGTCCTTGATGACCACCCAGTGCGACAGCACCCCGCGCGGCGCCTCGTGACGGCCGAAGCCGCGCACTTCGCCTTTCGGGAACACCGGCCGGTTGAAGGTGCGGGTGTCGCCCTTGGCGATGTTGTCGACCAGGAGCTGCCACTGGTTCTGCAGCGCCTCGAGCAGCACCGCGCAGCGCACCGCGCGCGCCGCGAGGCGGCCGATGGTCGAGTGCAGCGCGGCGAGCGGGATCTGCGTGCCGGCGACCTTGCTGGCCGTCTCGACCAGCTTGGCAAGATGCCGCTTGGTCGGCTCGTGGCCGGCCGCGTACATGCCGAGCACGTTGGCGAGCGGGCCGACCTGCGCGCGCTTGTCGTGGAAGGTCGGCGCCTTGATCCAGGAGTATCTGCCGTCGTCGTGGAAGTCGTCGTATTTCGGCTTGGTCTGGCCGTCGTACGGATGCAGCGCCGCGTTCGGGCCGGCGTACTCGTACCAGGAGTGCTTGACGGCTTCCTTGACGCCTTCGCGGAAGAAGACGTCCTGATAGCTGGTGATCGCCTGGAACTTGCCGAGGTCGCCGCCCGGGATGTAGCCGCCGGGCAGCTCGAACTTGGTGCCCTTGGTGTCGAGCGGGAGGTCGGGCACCGACAGGTAGTTGGTGACGCCGGCGCCGTACTTGGTCCAGTCGGCGTAGAGGGCGCCGACGGCGGCGACGTCGTTCATCATCGCGTTGTTGACGAAATCGCCGAGCTCGTCGATGAGCGCCTTGATGGCGAACAGACGTTCGAGGGTCAGGGTCGACTGGCTGTCCGGATTGATCGGGTTGGCGACGCCGCCGACCGCGAGGTTCTGGATGTGCGGCGTCTTAGAGCCCAGGATGGCGACGATCTTGTTGGCGCTGCGCTGCACGTCGAGCGCCTGGATGTAATGGGTGGCCGCCAGCAGGTTGACGTCGGGCGGCAGCTTCATCGCCGGGTGGCCCCAATAGCCGGAGGCGAACACGCCGAGATTGCCGCTGTCGATGAAGGTCTTGAGCTTGTCGCGCACCGCGCGGATGTTGGGCACGCTGTTCGCCTTGTAGTCAGACAGCGTCGCGCCGAGCTTGGCGGCGCCTTCCGGATCGCCCTTGAGCGCCGAGACGATGTCGACCCAGTCGAGCGCGGCGAGGTGATAGAAGTGCACGATGTGGTCGTGCACGCCGTGCGCCGCGACGATCATGTTGCGGATGTATTGCGCGTTGAGCGGGACCTCGAGGTTGAGCGCGTTC
Organism: Ignavibacteria bacterium; assembly: GCA_050259835.1. Lineage (GTDB taxonomy): Bacteria > Pseudomonadota > Gammaproteobacteria > Burkholderiales > Rhodocyclaceae > Nitricoxidireducens. The sequence goes on from JBLNBJ010000084.1 coordinate 1,615, forward strand.
TCGACCGCGCGCACCGAGGCGATCGCGTGCACCGTGGTGCAGACGCCGCAGATGCGCTGGACGAACATCCAGGCGTCGCGCGGGTCGCGATCCTTGAGGATGAGCTCGATGCCCCGCCACATCTGGCCGGACGACCAGGCCTTGGTCACCTTGCCGCCGTCGACCTCGCAGTCGATGCGCAGATGTCCCTCGATGCGGGTGATCGGATCGATGGTGATGCGGGTCACGGAGACCTCCCTCTCAAACGTGGGCCGTGCCGGCGCGGCTCGCGCCTTCCAGCACCGGGAACATCTTAATGAAGACGAGATAAAGCAGGACCTCGAACGAGATGATGCCGACGGTGACCAGGATCTCGGGCGCCGACGGGAAGTAGCTCCAGTTGCCGTGCGCCTGGCCGATCATCAGTGCGTCGATCCGGTAGATCACCGCGGCGAGGAGCAGCGCGACAGCGGCGACGAACGAGGCGCGGGCGCTGGCGCGCAGTGACGGCGTCACGAACACGAGGGCGGCGCCGACGTACAGCAGGTTCTCGATCCAGAACATCGTGGCCTTGACGCCGCCCGCGAAGGCGAAACCGACGACGTCGCGGCTGATGAGGTCGGCCCAGCGGACCACCAGCCAGGCGACCGTCACCCAGCCGACGACGCGCGACATGCGGTACAGGAGCTTGCGCTCGGAGGGCAGGTCGAACGACTGGGTCACCACGGTGGCTTCCAGCATCACCACCGCGTAGCCGAGCAGGATCGCGCTGACGACGAACAGGAGCGGCAGCCAGACCGTGAGCCACAGCGGCGAGAGCTTGGTGCTCGTCGCGAGCAGTACGGTGCCGAACGAGGACTGGTGCATCAGCGGCAGCAGGACGCCGAGCGCGACGAAGACCCACATGAAGCGCTCGAGCAGGCCCTTCAAGGGCTTGTACAATCGGAAGCGCTCGAACAGCCGGCCGAAGCGCTCGAGGATGACGGGCGTGAACTCGACCCACGCCACGATGGTGTAGGCGAGCAGGCAGAGCGAGACCTCGAACATGATCGAGTTCGGCTGCCACTGCCACGGCAGCAGCACGTTATAGAAGTTCCACCAGCGGCCGAGATCGACGAACGCGGCGAAGCCGCCGAGCGTGTAGCCGAACAGGCTGCCGAGCAGCGCCGGCCGCATCAGCGGATGGTACTGGGCGCCGTTGAAGACGTAGACCAGGATCGCCATCGAGAATGCGCCGCAGCCGAGCGCGGTGCCGACGAAGATGTCGAGCACGACCCAGATTCCCCACGGATAGCCCTGGTTGAGGTTGGTGACCGCGCCGATGCCGTAGAACATGCGCAGCCCCATGAAGAAGAAGCCGATGAGCGTCAGCGCGGCGAGCACCACGGTGAGCGGCGTGACGAAGTTTCTGCGCAGCGGTGCGGCGTGTGCGGCGTGGCTCACGGTCAACTCCCTTCGGTGTTCGACGCTTCGTCGTGCTTGTCCGCCGAGCGGCGGCGGACCAGCCAGGCGAGGCCGGCGAAGGCGACGATCGGCGCGATCAGCCAGTGATAGATCTTGTGCTGCACGCCTTCCGCCAGCGCGGCGGGCGACTGCGAGGGCAGGGGCTCGAGGCCGAGCTTTTCGAACGGAACGGCGCTGAGGTAGCGCACCTGGGTGCCGCCTGCCTCGTGCTCGCCGTAGACCGCCTTCACGTAGGTCGGGATCTTTGCCTCGTTGGGCGGACGATCGTCGCCGAGCCGGCCGCGCGGGAACGCGTAAGCGCTGCCGGGCGCGGCGGCGAGGCGCCGCTCGATCTCCTGGCTCAAGTCGGTGACCTTGCCGAACAGCGACGCGCCGGTCGGGCAGACGTCGCAGCAGGCTGGAATCTTGCCCTGCTTCTGCAGATGATTGCAGAACTGGCACTTGGCGATCTTGCCGAACGGGTTGTTGAAATCATATTGCGGCACGCCGAACGGGCAGGCGTAGACGCAATAGCGGCAGCCGATGCAGGCATCCGGGTCGTGAGTGACGACACCGGTGACCGGATCCTTGCGCATGGCGGCGACCGGACATACCGACACGCAGGAGGGATCGACGCAGTGGAGGCAATGCCGCTTGACGAAGGCGAAGCCGTCCTTCTCGCGGTCCTTCTGCTCCGCCGTGCCGTTGCGATGGACCTTGATGACGTTGAGCGTGCGGCCCGACAGGTCCTCGGCCGTATCCCAGGTGTGCTCGTTCCAGGCGAGCAGCGACGGCGGCGTCTCGGGCGGCATCTCGTTCGCCGACTTGCAGGCGGCGACGCACGCCTTGCAGCCGATGCACAGCGCCGAGTCGTAGAGCATGCCGACCGCGTCCGGCAGCCGCTTCGTCGGCTCGCGCGCCATCACGCTCCCGTCGCGCGGCGCGAGCGCGTTCGCCTCGCTCGGTGCGACCGCGGTCGCGCCGACGAGGCCGGCGCCCTTGAGAAAATTTCTTCGGTCGACCTCGCCCATGGCTAGGCCTCCTCGCCCGGCTTTTCCGGCTTGTCGGTCATCTCTTTGAGCAGCATCGCGCCCGCGCCGACCACGACGCCCGCGACCGCGGCGACCGTGACGGCGGCGCCGACGCTCATTCCCTGGCCGCCCGGCGCGCCGACCTGCGGGAAGGCGTTCGGCGGCGTGAGCGACTTGACGGTGGCGAGCGCGTGAATCGGCTTGCGGAACGCGGTCTCCTTCTCGGTGCAGCCGTAACAGGGAGCGCCGGTGCCGACCGGCCACGAGCCGAAACCGACGTCGCCGAAGCCGAGCGCCGGACAGTTGGCGTGGGTCTCCGGACCCTTGCAGCCGAGCTTGTAGAGGCAGAAGCCCTGGCGGTGGCCTTCATCGCCGAACTCGAGCGCGAAGCGCCCCGCATCGAAATGCGGACGCCGCTCGCAGTTCTCGTGGATCAGGCGGCCATAGGCGAATTTCGGCCGGTTCTCCCGATCGAGCTCGGGCGGCCGGCCGAAGGTCAACAGATAGAGAACGGTGGAGATGAAATTGTACGGGCTCGCCGGACAGCCGGGGATGTTGATCACCAGCTTGCCGGGGATGACGGCCTGCGTGCCGACCGCGCCGGTCGGATTGGGATCAGCCGACTGGATGCCGCCCCAGGCGGCGCACGAGCCGATGGCGATCACGGCGGCGGCGCCTTCGGCGGCCTCGCGCACGTGCTCGAGGTGGGTCTTGCCGCCCACCTTGCAGTAGATGCCGCCGTCCTTCATCGGCGTGCCGCCCTCGGTGACCAGCACGTATTTGCCTTTGTGCTTGGCCATCATCGCGTGCTTGTAGTCGAGCGCCTGCTGGCCGGCGCCGACGCACAGCGTCTCGTGGTAGTCGAGGGAGATGACGTCGAGCAGCAGGGATTCGAGCGTCGGGTGGTAGGAGCGCAGCAGCGTCTCGGTGCAGCCGGTGCATTCCTGGCCGTGCAGCCAGATCACCGGCGCCCGCTCGCCGCCCGCCGCGGCCTCGGCCATGCGCACGCCCGCGGCCGACGACAGCCCCACGGTGGCGGCGACGCCGGCGCAGAACTGCAGGAGCCGGCGCCGGCTGATGCGTCCGCGCACCAGCGCGTCGGGATCCGGTCCCAGCACGGTGTCGAAATCGATGTTGGTTGGCGAATTGTGAATAGCGTACATGGGAACTCCCTTTCGGAGTTCGGAACCCATTACACTATCAAGAGTCAGGCGAGCGCTCGATGACGATCGTCAATTTTTGCGCACGAGAGCAGGTTCCGCTCCTTCGGACTCGCCTCGGAACATGCTCTCAATTGATTCATTTGCGCATGTTCATGTCGGCCCTGCTGTGACGACGCGCAGCGCGGCGAGCGAGCCGGCGTCCAGCCTCGGATCACGTCCGAGGGCGGGCTTCGCCGAACATGCGCCACGCCGATCAGGCGGGAAGCAGGCATCGATCTCGGCGGTGAGCGCTTCCATGCTCGGAATCGTGACCTGGCGGCCGGAAAAATGCGCGATGCCGTCGGTCTCGAGCCGGCCGATGATTCGCGAGATGGTCTCGTGGCGGGTGCCGACCATCGAGGCGAGGTCACGGCGCGACACCGGCAGCTCGATCGATCGCGACCCGTTGGCGTGGCGCTGCCCGTGCTTGACCGCCAGCACCAGCAGCAGATGCACGAGCTTGTGGCGGTTCGACAGGGTCGCCTGGCGGAACATCATATCGTGGGCGTGCTCGAGCTCGCCGATCGAGCGCTTAAGAAAACGTAAACCAAGCGCCGGGCTGCCGGCGAGCAGGCCTGAGAGCGTCGCCCGATCGATGTGGCACAGCACGCTGGGGCCCAGCGCCTCGGCGCTGGTCTTGTGCTCGACGCCGGTGAGAAACGAGCGGTAGCCGATCGTATCGCCCGGATAGGCGAGGCCGAGCAGCACCGAGTTGCCGTTGTGGTCGAGCCGGCGAATGCCGACGGTGCCGCCCGAAACGCAATAGACGCCGTCGTTCTCGGCGCCCTGAGCAAAGACGATCTCGCCGGAATTGTAGTCCTTGCGGTGACGCCCGCGACCGAGCAGCTGCCGCCCGGCCTCCTCCAGCTCGTGCCAGTCGCTGCGCCGCCACACATGGCAGATGACGCAGGAGCTCTCCGGTCTCGCGCAGGAATGCGTCATGGGTTGCATGCCCGCCTCACGTCGGGCGACAATATATTGAGGATGCAGCATATTGAGGATGCAGCCGGAAACGTTGACCTAGGTCAATAGAGGTGCCCCCGGGAGGATGATGCGTATGGCCCGATGCTGCCCCGCGCGGCCCAGCCGGATCGTCGGGAAATTTGACCTTCATCAACGACGGCGACGCGCATTGGGGCTAATGGGCAGATTGCCCGCGCTCCCGGCATCGGGCCGCCCGTGCGGGCCACTCTGCGGGTGCGGGCCATGCAACAGAATCTTTCCTATATTGCGACGGCGGTGATCATCGCGGGCCTTGGCTGGGGGTGTGGGTGATGACCGCGGATCCCCGAGAGTGCGCCTCGCATGGCGCATGCGCTGGAGACGAAGCCTCGCGTGCCGGTTCTCTGGCTGCACGGACTGGAATGCACTTGCTGTTCGGAAGTATTTTCGACAGCTTTTCGATGAAGAGCTTTTGACCGCTGGCGCAGTGCCTGTCTCAGCGCTTCCGCAACTCCAGTCAGCCTCACTCGCTGAACGCCTTATCGCGGAGGATGCGAACCGGTTCATTGCGAAACCTGAATGGGAAGCGCTGCCGCAGGAAACCTCGCTTCTGACCCGAAGTCAGAACCATCCGCTGGTCGAGGGCCTGAAAGCAGCGGAAGGCTTTGGTGTCGGGGCGCGGCTTGTTGCCTGCCTCGCTGAGCTCGAGCAGATCCCAACGCAAATGCTTTCA
>JBLNBJ010000085.1:0-6182 GCA_050259835.1 Ignavibacteria bacterium
ATCCTGCACGCCGACCACGAGCAGAACGCCTCGACCTCCACGGTGCGCCTGTCCGGTTCCTCCGGCGCGAACCCGTTCGCCTGCATCGCGGCCGGTATCGCCTGCCTGTGGGGCCCGGCCCACGGCGGCGCCAACGAGGCCTGCCTCGAGATGCTCGAAGAGATCCATGACGTTTCGCGCATCAACGAATACATCAAGCGCGCCAAGGACAAGAACGACAGCTTCAAGCTGATGGGCTTCGGGCATCGCGTCTACAAGAACTTCGACCCGCGCGCCAAGCTGATGCGCGAGACCTGCCACGAGGTGCTGAACGAGCTGGGCCTGCAGGACGACCCGCTGTTCAAGCTGGCCATGGAGCTGGAGAAGATCGCGCTGGAAGACGAGTACTTCGTCGAGAAGAAGCTCTACCCGAACGTGGATTTCTACTCCGGCATCGTCCAGCGCGCGCTCGGCATCCCGACGCAGCTGTTCACCGGCATCTTCGCCATGGCCCGCACGGTGGGCTGGATCGCGCAGTGGAAGGAGATGATCTCCGACCCCGAGCAGAAGATCGGCCGCCCGCGCCAGCTCTACACCGGCGAGAAGCACCGCGACGTGCCGCCGATCGACAAACGCTGAACGCAAGAAGAAGACGGGGAGCGGCATGCACCGCTCCCCAACCCAACCGAGGAGGTGTGCTGAGATGATGAAGCAGATGCTGTCCAACTCCTACCTGTTCGGCGCCAACGCGCCGTTCATCGAGGAGTTGTACGAGACCTACCTGGCGAACCCGAGTGCCGTGGAGCCGGCTTGGCGCGATTACTTCGACAAGCTCTCCAACCTGCCGGGCGCCGGCAACTACACCGGGGCCGACGTCGCCCACATGCCGGTGATCAACTCCTTCGCCATCCGCGCGAAGGAAGGCACGCTGCACACGCCGCCGCGCAGCGCTGCGCCGAACGAGGCGCAGGTCAAGGTGCTGCAGCTGATCAATGCCTATCGCTTCCTCGGCAACCGCTGGGCCAACCTCGACCCGCTCAAGCGCCAGGAGCGGCCCAACGTCGCCGAACTCGAGCCGTCCTACTACGGCTTCACCGAAGCCGATCTCGGCCAGACCTTCCGCACCGGCTCCTTCGTCGGGCTGTCGGAATCCGCCACGCTGCGCGAGATTCTCGAAGCCTGCCGCCAGGCCTACTGCGGCACCATCGGCGCCGAGTACATGTACCTCTCCGACGTCGCGCAGAAGCGCTGGATCCAGGCGCGCCTGGAGCCCGTGCGCGGCGCGCCGGCCTACGACGCCGACTCGAAGAAGCGCTTCCTGCGCCAACTGACGGCGGCGGAGACCCTCGAGCGCTACCTGCATACGCGCTACGTCGGCCAGAAGCGCTTCTCGCTGGAAGGCGGCGAATCGCTGATCCTGGCGATGGACCAGCTGATCCGCGTCGCCGGCGGCGTCGGCGTGCAGGAGATCGTCATCGGCATGGCCCACCGCGGCCGCCTCAACGTGCTGGTGAATACGCTCGGCAAGCAGCCCAAGATGCTGTTCGAGGAATTCGAAGGCAAGAAGACGCAGGTGCTGCAGGCCGGCGACGTCAAGTACCACATGGGCTATTCCTCCGACGTCGGCACGCCGGCCGGCCCGGTGCACCTCACGCTGGCCTTCAACCCGTCGCACCTCGAGATCGTGAACCCGGTGGTCGCCGGCTCGGTCTATGCGCGCCAGGTGCGCCGCGCCGCCGACGGCAAGAAGCAGGCGATGCCGGTGCTGATCCACGGCGACGCGGCGGTTGCCGGCCAGGGCGTTAACCAGGAGATGCTGAACTTCTCCCAGACGCGCGGCTATGGCACGGGCGGCACGGTTCACATCGTCGTCAACAACCAGATCGGCTTCACCACCTCCGACCTGCGCGACTACCGCTCCTCGCTCTACTGCACCGACATCTTCAAGATGGTCGAGGCGCCCATCTTCCACGTGAACGGCGACGATCCAGAGGCCGTCGCTTTCGTCACCCAGATGGCGATGGAGTTCCGCCAGGAGTTCGGCAAGGACGTCGTGATCGACATCGTCTGCTTCCGCAAGCTCGGCCACAACGAGCAGGACGAGCCGATGGTCACGCAGCCGCTGATGTACAAGAAGATCGCCGCGCACCCTGGCACGCGTAAGCTCTACGCCGACAAGCTGGCGGCGCAGGGCGTCATCGGCGCCGACGACGGCGAGCAGATGATCAAGGACTACCGTGCGGCGCTCGACGAAGGCCGCCATCTGGTGGACCCGGTCATCTCCGACTACAAGAGCAAGTTCGCCATCGACTGGACGCCGTACATCAATGTCCCCTACACCGAGAAGTGCGACACCACGGTGGCCAAGGCCGAACTGCAGCGCCTGTCGCAGCGCCTCACCAGCATTCCGGCCAACTTCACGCTCCATTCCCGCGTGCAGAAGATCATCGACGATCGCAAGCTGATGGGCGAAGGCAAGCTGCCGATCGACTGGGGCATGGCGGAGAACCTGGCCTATGCGACGCTGGTCTCCGGCGGCTACGCCGTGCGCATCTCCGGCGAGGACGTCGGCCGCGGCACCTTCTTCCACCGCCACGCCGCCCTGCACGACCAGCACCGCGAGCGCTGGGACGAGGGCACCTACTGGCCGTTGCAGCACGTGCAGGACAACCAGGCGCGCTTCCTCTGCTTCGACTCCGTGCTGTCGGAAGAGGCGGTGCTGGCGTTCGAATACGGCTATGCCACGGCGACGCCGAACGAGCTGATCGTCTGGGAAGCCCAGTTCGGCGACTTCGCCAATGGCGCCCAGGTCGTCATCGACCAGTTCCTGTCGTCGGGCGAAGCCAAGTGGGGCCGCGGCTGCGGCCTCGTGATGCTGCTGCCGCACGGCTACGAAGGCCAGGGGCCCGAGCATTCGTCGGCACGCATCGAGCGCTACATGCAGCTCTCGGCCGAGTTCAACTGGGAAGTCTGCTATCCGTCCAACGCCTCGCAGATCTTCCACCTGCTGCGCCGGCAGATGCTGCGCAAGCAGCGCAAGCCGCTGGTTGTCATGACGCCGAAGTCGTTGCTGCGCCACAAGGATGCGACCTGCACGCTCGACGATCTGGCCTCCGGTACCTTCCAGACCATCATCGGCGACGCCGAACTGGCCGATCCGAAGAAGGTCACGCGCGTGGTCGTTTGCACCGGCAAGGTCTACTTCGACCTCGTCGCGGCGCGGCGCGAAAAGAAGGTCGACAACGTGGCGCTGATCCGCGTCGAACAGCTCTATCCGTTCGATGACCGTCGCCTGGCCGAGGAGCTCAAGCGCTATCCGAACTTCAAGGAACTGATCTGGTGCCAGGAAGAGCCCCAGAACCAGGGCGCCTGGTACGCCAAGCACCACCGCCTCGAGCCGCTGCTGAAGAAGGGCCAGACGCTGGATGTCGTCTCGCGTCCGGCCTCTGCTTCGCCGGCGGTCGGCTACGCGGCCTTGCACCTGCTGCAACAAAAAGAAATCGTGAATGCCGCTCTCGGCATCAAAGAATAACCCCCGGGAGACACCATGCTCATCGAAGTCAAAGTTCCGCAGCTCTCCGAATCCGTCGCCGAGGCGACGCTCGTCAGCTGGCACAAGAAGGAAGGCGAAGCCGTCGCGCGCGACGAGAACCTGATCGACATCGAGACCGACAAGGTCGTGCTCGAACTGCCGGCGCCCGAAGCGGGCGTGCTGGTGAAGATCATCAAGGGCAACGGCGAAGCCGTCGCCTCGGGCGAACTCATCGCCCAGATCGACACCGAGGCGAAGGCCTCGGCCGCTCCGGCGGCGGCCAAGGCCGCTGCCGCGGCGGCTCCCGCTGCGCCGGCCAAGGCCGCTCCTGCGGCGGCTGCACCCGCAGGCACCGGTCCCGCCGCCCGCAAGGCCCTGGCCGAGAAAGGCATCGACGCCTCGATGGTCCAGGGCACCGGCCCCGGCGGCCGCGTCACCAAGGCCGACGCCCTCGGCATCACGGCTCCGGCGGCGCCGGCCGCCAAGGCCGCGCCGACGACGGTGCCGACCATGCCGGCCGCGCGTCCCTCGCTGCCCGACCCGAATGTCGTCAGCGCCGACGCGATCATCGCCGAGCGCACCGAGCAGCGTGTGCCGATGAGCCGCCTGCGCGCGCGCGTCGCCGAGCGCCTGGTGCAGTCGCAATCGACCAACGCCATCCTCACCACGTTCAACGAAGTGAACATGGGGCCGGTGATGGAACTGCGCAACAAGTACAAGGACAAGTTCGAGAAGGAGCACGGCGTCAAGCTCGGCTTCATGTCGTTCTTCGTCAAGGCTGCCGTTGCCGCGCTGAAGAAGTTCCCTGTGCTCAACGCCTCGGTTGACGGCAACGACATCGTCTATCACGGCTACTTCGACATCGGCATCGCCGTGGGCTCGCCCCGCGGCCTCGTGGTGCCGATCTTGCGCGACGCCGATCAGATGAGCCTCGCGCAGATCGAGAAGAAGATCGCCGAATTCGGCGCCAAGGCCAAGGACGGCAAGCTGTCGCTCGAAGAACTCACGGGCGGCACCTTCTCGATCTCCAACGGCGGCATCTTCGGGTCCATGCTGTCCACGCCGATCATCAACCCGCCGCAGTCCGCGATCCTCGGCATCCACGCCACCAAGGACCGCCCGGTGGTGGAGAACGGCCAAATCGTCATCCGCCCGATCAACTATCTCGCCATGTCCTACGACCACCGCATCATCGACGGTCGCGAAGCCGTGCTGGGCCTGGTGACGATGAAGGAAGCGCTCGAGGATCCGGCGCGCCTGCTGCTCGACATCTAAAAGGGGAGCCAACATGGCGAACAAGCAATTCGACGTCGTCGTCATCGGCGGCGGCCCGGGCGGCTACGTGGCCGCGATCCGCGCGGCGCAGCTGGGCTTCAACACGGCCTGCGTGGAGTTCGAATCCTTTGCGGACCCGAAGGGTGAAGTGCGCCTCGGCGGTACCTGCCTGAACGTCGGCTGCATTCCGTCCAAGGCACTGTTGCGCTCGTCGGAGCTGTTCGACGAGGCGAGCCACGGCTTCGTCATGCATGGCATCTCCGCCAGCGACGTCAAGATGGACGTCGCCACGATGATCCGCCGCAAGGACAACATCGTCACGCAGCTCACCGGTGGCATTCGCGGCCTGTTCAAGAAGAACAAGGTCACGCTGCTGTCCGGCAAGGGAAGCTTCGCCGGCCGCGAGAACGAGCTGTGGCAAATCAGCGTCGCGGCCAAGGACGGCAGCAGCGAAGTCGTCGACGCCAAGCACGTCATCGTCGCCACTGGTTCCAGCCCGCGCCACCTCGAGGGCATCCCGGTCGACAACAAGGTGATCTGCGACAACGTCGGCGCGCTGTCCTTCGATTCCGTGCCGAAGCGCCTCGGCGTCATCGGCGCCGGCGTCATCGGCCTCGAACTGGGTTCCGTTTGGAAGCGCCTCGGTGCCGACGTCACCATCCTCGAAGCGCTGCCGGACTTCCTCGGCGTGGCCGATCCCGCGGTGACCAAGGAGGCCTGGAAGGTGTTCACGCAGAAGCAGGGCCTCAAGATCAGCCTCGGCGTGAACATCCATTCGGTCAAGCAGGGGAAGAAGGGCGTGACCATCGAGTACGACATGGGCGACGGCAACCTGACGCTCGAAGTCGACCGCCTGATCGTCTCGATCGGCCGCGTGCCGAACACCGAAGGCCTGGGCGCCGACAACGTCGGCCTCAAGATCGACGCGCGCGGCCGCATCGAGGTCAACGACCATTGCCAGACCAACCTCGAGAACGTCTGGGCGGTGGGCGACGTCATCCGCGGCCCGATGCTGGCGCACAAGGGCATGGAGGAGGGCGTCATGGTCGCCGAACTGATCGCCGGCCAGGCGGGGCACGTCGACTACGACACCATCCCCTACGTCATCTACACGCATCCGGAAATCGCCTGGGTCGGCAAGACCGAAACGCAGCTCAAGAACGAAGGCGTCGAGTACCGCACCGGCCAGATTCCGTTCATGGCCAACGGGCGGGCGCTCGGCCAGGGCGATACCACCGGCTTCATCAAGATGATCGCCGATGCCAAGACCGACCGCATCCTCGGTGTGCACGCCATCGGCGCCAATGCCTCGGAACTGATTTCCGAAGCCGTGGTGGCGATGGAGTTCGGCGCCGCGTCGGAAGACATCGCCCGCATCTGCCACGCGCATCCGACG
>JBLNBJ010000086.1:0-3489 GCA_050259835.1 Ignavibacteria bacterium
GGTCCTTGATGAACTTCTCCCAGCGGGCGAAGTCCTCCTTCTCGCAGCGGGCGGCGACGAAGCTGCGGTCGATCAGACCTTCGGTGGCCACCACGTGGCTGATGGCGTTGAGCACGGCGACTTTGGTGCCTGGCTTCAGCTGCAGGTGGTAGTCGGCGCTGACGTGCGGGCTCTTCACCAGATCGATGCGGCGCGGATCGACAACGATGAGCTTAGCGCCTTCGCGCAGGCGCCTCTTCATGCGCGAGGCGAACACGGGGTGGCCATCGGTCGGGTTGGCGCCGACGACCATGATGACGTCGGACTTGTCGACGCTCTTGAAGTCCTGCGTGCCCGCGGATTCGCCGAACGTCTGCTTCAGCCCGTAGCCGGTCGGCGAGTGGCACACGCGCGCGCAGGTGTCGACGTTGTTGTTGCCGAAGGCGGCGCGCACCATGCGCTGGACGACGTAGACCTCCTCGTTGGTGGTGCGCGAGGAGGTGATGCCGCCGATGGAGCCGCGGCCGTACTTCTTCTGCACGGCCTTGAGGCGGTCCGCTGCGAACTTGATGGCCTCGTCCCACGAGACGACCTGCCAGGGGTCGGTGATCTTCTCGCGGATCATCGGGTTCAACACCCGGTCCTTGTGCGTCGCATAGCCGAAGGCGAAGCGGCCCTTCACGCAGGAGTGGCCTTCGTTGGCGCCGCCGTCCTTGTACGGCATCATGCGCACGACGCGCTCGCCCTGCATCTCCGCCTTGAACGAGCAGCCCACGCCGCAATAGGCGCAGGTCGTCACCACGCTGTGCTCGGGCTGGCCGTGGTCGACGATGGACTTCTCGATCAGCGTCGCCGTGGGGCAGGCCTGCACGCAGGCGCCGCAGGAGACGCATTCGGAATCGAGGAAGTCCTCGTCCTGGCTCGCCGCCACGTGCGAGGCGAAACCGCGCCCGTCGATGGTCAGCGCGAACGTGCCCTGCACCTCCTGGCAGGCGCGCACGCAGCGCGAGCAAACGATGCACTTCGACGGCTCGAACTGGAAGTAGGGATTACTCTTGTCCTTCGGCTGCCAAAGCGCGTTCTTCTCGCCGTTTTGGCGCGCGAACACGTGGTTGGCGCCGTCGTAGCCGTAGCGCACGTCGCGCAGGCCGACCGCGCCCGCCATGTCCTGCAGCTCGCAGTCGCCGTTGGCGGCGCAGGTCAGGCAATCGAGCGGGTGGTCGGAGATGTAGAGCTCCATCACGCCCTTGCGGATGCGGGCGAGGCGGTCGTTCTGCGTCGTCAGGTTGATGCCAGGGGCGACGGGCGTCGTGCACGAGGCGGGCGTTCCCCTGCGGCCCTCGATCTCGACGAGACACAGGCGGCACGAGCCGAAGGGATCGAGGTTGTCGGTGGCGCACAGCTTCGGCACCATGATGCCGAGCTCGGCGGCGGCGCGCATGATCTAGGTGCCTTCCGGCACCGTGATCGTCTGCCCATCAATGGTCAGCGTCACCCTCTTGTTGGAATGGCTCGCTGGCGTGCCGTAGTCCTTCTCCTTGATGAGCGTCATCGTCTTGGTTTCGCCCGTCATGGCCTGGCCTCGTAAGTTGCGTTCATTCTGCCGCCTCGGCGCGGGCCGGGCGGTGGAAGTCCTCGGGGAAATGGCGCAGTGCGCTCATCACGGGCATTGGTGTCAGCCCGCCCATGGCGCACAGCGATCCATCCGTCATCGTCACGCACAGATCCTGCAACAGCTCGATATTCGCCTCGCGGTTCTCGTCCGCGATGATGCGGTCGATCACCTCGACGCCGCGCACGGAGCCGATGCGGCAGGGCGTGCACTTGCCGCACGACTCGATCGCGCAAAACTCCATGGCGAAGCGTGCCATCTTGGCCATGTCGACCGTGTCGTCGAAGACCACTACGCCGCCGTGACCGACCATGGCGTCCTCTTTGACGAACGCCTCGTAGTCCATCAGGGTGTCGAGCTTGGAATTGGGAAGATAAGCGCCGAGCGGGCCGCCGAACTGCACCGCGCGGATCGGGCGGCCGGAGGCGGTGCCGCCGCCGTAGCCCTCGATCAGCTCACGCGCGGTGACGCCGAACGCCTTCTCGACAAGGCCGCCCTGCTTGATGTTGCCCGCGAGCTGGAAGGCGAGCGTGCCGCGCGACCGGCCGACGCCGAAGTCGCGGTAGTAGGTGCCGCCCTTGTCGATGATGATCGGCACCGAGGCGAGGCTCAGGACGTTGTTGATCACGGTCGGCTTGCCGAACAGTCCTTCGATGGCGGGAAGCGGCGGCTTATAGCGCACGAGCCCGCGCTTGCCCTCGAGGCTGTCGAGCATCGAGGTTTCCTCGCCGCAGATGTAGGCGCCGGCGCCCACGCGCACGAAGAGCTCGAAATCATAGGGCGAGCCCTGGATGGTGCGGCCGAGCCAATTGGCCTCCGTGGCGATGCGGATGGCCTCGCGCATGGTGGCGACGGCGTGCGGATATTCGGAGCGGATATAGATGTAGCCGCGGGTGGCGCCCACTGCGATGCCGGCGATGGTCATGCCTTCGATGAGGCAGAAGGGGTCGCCTTCCATCAGCATGCGGTCGGCGAAGGTGCCGCTGTCGCCTTCGTCGGCGTTGCAGCAGACGTATTTCTGGTCGGCCTTGGTGTCCAAGACCGTCTTCCATTTGATGCCGGTCGGGAAGCCGGCGCCGCCGCGGCCGCGCAAGCCGGAGGTCGTCACCTCGGCCACGATGTCGGCGGGGTCCATCTCGATGGCCTTGGTGAGCCCCGCAAAGCCGCCGTGCGCGCGGTAGTCCGCGATCGACAAGGGATCGATGAGGCCGCAGCGGGCAAACGTCAGCCGCTCCTGGTTCTTGAAGTAGGGGATGTCCTCGGTGAGCCCGTGCGAGAGCTTGTGCTTTCCGCCCTTCAGGAAACCCGCCTCGAAAAGGCCCGCGACGTCGCTTGCGCTGACCGGTCCGTAGGCGACGCGGCCCTTCTCGGTCTCCACCTCGACGAGAGGCTCGAGCCACAGCATGCCGCGCGAGCCGTTGCGCACGATTTCGATTGTCGCATTGCGCTTCTGCGCCTCAGCAGCGATCGCCTTCGCCACCGCGTCGGCACCCATCGACAGCGCGGCCGCATCGCGGGGGACGAAAATTCGCGTCTTCGTGCCGGCCGGCGCAGTGCCCTGAGCCTGCGACTTTGCTTGCGGCTGCGCAGCCCCTTCTGCTCGCTTCTTGTTGGTCGGCTTGTTCATGCGGCAGCCTCGTTATCGAGACCGGAGATGATGGCGTCGAAGCGCTTCTTGTCGACGCAGCCGTAGAGGTTGCCGTCGATCATCATCGCGGGCGAGCGCGCGCAGTTCCCCAAACAGTAGACCGCCTCGAGCGTGAACTCGCCGTCGGCGCTGGTCTCGCCGAACTTGGTGCCGAGCCGCTGCTCCGCGTGTGCGCAGACCTCGTCGGTGTGCATGGCCTGGCACGCCTCTGCGCGGCATACCTTGACCACATGACGCCCGGCCGGCGCGC
>JBLNBJ010000087.1:0-13471 GCA_050259835.1 Ignavibacteria bacterium
CCCCCCCCCCCCCCCTGGCCGGGGGGGGGGGGGGGGGTGGGGGGGGGCGCGCGCGGGGGGGGGGCGGCCCCCCCCCCCCCCCCCCCCCCCCCCGCAACGCTTGGCGCCGAGCTGTTCCAGGCTGCGATCGGGCTTGCCAGCACCGACCCCATGACGTACAAATATGCCGTTTGGCAGCGGCTGCCCGTCCTCGGGCAGCCTGGGGCAAATTCTTTCGGGAGGGAAGGAAATGGCGGCAAAGGCTGGAAGCAGCATCAAGAGCGCACGCGCATATGCCAACAACCAGGTGGCCTTCATCGCGTGGGTGCCGAACGGCAGGATCGACAACTGCCTCGGCTTCGAGGTGACGCGGCTCTACGACGACGGCACCTCGGTCGTCGCCGCGGCCTGGGTGCCCTTCGAGGGCCAGGACAACCCGCAGTGGAAGCCGCAGACCACCAGCGTGTGGCCGGTGCAGAAGTTCTGGTGGCGCGACCTCACGCTGCGCCAGAGCCGCGACGAGGCCATGCTGCATCCCAAGGACTTCGGCGTCCGCTACCGCATCCGGGCGCTCGGCCGCATGGCGCCCGGGCTGCAACCGGCACCGCAGCCCGACAGCCGGCCTTACACGGGCGAACCGGTGCCGCTCGGCTATCTCGACGGCGGCGTCGAGACCAACCCGATCCGCATCACTTCCGATTTCGGCCCGGTGAAGGCTTCGTTCAACAAGGGCGTGCTGTCCACACAATGGCTGTCGCACGCGCTAGCGACGACGATGGGCCAGACGCCCTCGCTGGGGCGGCTGAAGCAGGAGATGCTGGATCTCAAGAGCCCCATCCGCCGCTACCTGGCGGGCGACCTGCCCGGCATGATGCAGGCCATGTTCAGCCGCCTGGATGCCGGCGGCGAGCTCTACCTCGCGCTCTACGAGCTCGATGACGAGTTCCTGATCGGGCTCATCCGGAAGTACGCGGCCAAGGTGCACCTGATCCTTTCCAACACCGGCCAGAACCCGACCACCAAGGAATGGGACGGCGAGAACGCGCCGGTGCGCGAGGAGTTCAGCCAGCCCGGCGCGATCAAAGAGATGCACAGCCGGATGTTCAACAACAACCAGCACATCGGGCACAACAAGTTCGCCGTCTACGTGGACAAGCAGGGCCAGGCGCAGGCGGTGCTCTCGGGCAGCACCAACTGGACGCCCAACGGCCTGTGCGCGCAGAGCAACAACGCCTTCGTCATCGATTCGCCGGAGGTGGCGCAGCAGTATCTGGGCTACTGGAACGACATCCTGAAGGACAACGACGGCTTCGCAACGCCCGAGCCGATGTCGGCCGCCACGAGCAATGCCCAGGGCAAGGCGCTGCGCGACGCCGACGCCGCGCCGCTCGATCCGGTGCAGCTCGGCGACAAATGGGGCCTGCGCCTGTGGCGCTCGCCGAACACGCCGCAGAAGACCAAGCCGCAGAACCCGCCGCGCCCGCCCGACATGGCGGAGATCCTGAGCCTCATGCAGCAGGCCGAGAAGGCGATCTTCTTCGCCGTGTTCCTGCCCGGCATGCGCGGCGAAACCAGCATCATCGAAGACGCGATCGACATCGCCACCCAGCGGCCGGACCTCATGGTCTACGGCGCGATCAGCAGCCCGATGGCAATGCCCAACTACGTCGCCAAGCTCAAGAACGGCGACGCCGGCGACGACGACCCGAAGAAGCCGCAGCCTTCGATCTACGAAAAGGGCCGCATCCACATCGTGCGCGCCAACAGCCTCAACCAGCATGACATCGTGTCCGACTTCGAAGCCGAGCTGCTGAGCGCGGGCAACGCCATCATCCACGACAAGATCCTGGTGATCGACCCGCTCTCCGACAACGCGGTCATCGTCGCGGGCAGCCACAACCTGGGCTTCAAGGCTTCCTACGCCAACGACGACAACCTGATCATCGTGCGCGGCAACCCGCTGCTGGCCCAAGCCTACGCGGTGCACATCATCGACCTCTACGACCACTACCGCTTCCGCGGCGTCGCGGCCGAGCGCAGCGCCGCGAAGAAGCCGGCGTGGAGCGGCTTCCTCAAGTCGGACGCCAGCTGGCAGGACAAGTACAAGAAGGGGATCGGAGACCTGGCCGCGTACTTCGGCGGCGCCTGACCAGGCCGCAGGCAAGGCCGGCCGCGCGCCGGCCTTGCTGCCCGTGGCTCACGGGCTGCTCGTCACATTCACCGTTTCGAGGTTGAAGTACTGCTGGTCCGAGGTGATCCGCAGCACATGGGTGCCGGCGGTCAGCGCGATGGCCGGCGTCGACACGTTCTGGAAGCTGCACCAGGCGCCGGTCGCCGGCACGGCGATCGGCCCCGCCACCTTGACGCCGTCGACCTCCACGTGGAACGCCACGTTGCCCGCGTAGTTGTTCGAGGCGCGCAACTGGACCACGTAGTTGCCCGCGGTCGCGACGTTGATCGTGTAGTTGAGCCACTCGCCGGTGGCGAAGTTGTTCACCACGTACCCCGCCGTCGGCGTGGCGTCGCAGGAGGTGACGATGTCCACGCCTTCGCCCGTCCGGTACTGGCCGCCGGAATTGACCGAGGTGGTGTCGTAGTAGCCGACGTTCAGGCCGCCGAGGTCGTAGTTCGCCGCCATGAAACTGCCGGGCACCGCGACCGGCGTGCCCGTATAGGGCTTGCCCTTGTAGCTGCTCATGTAGGTCGACGTCGTCGGCGTCGCAGTCGCCGTGACGGCCACCGAGTTCAGGTTGAAGTACTGCTGGTCCGAAACGATCCGCACCACGTGCTTGCCGGCGCTCATGTTGAACGCGGGGGCCGCCGCCCACTGGAACGAGCACCAGCCGCCGGTGCCGGGCACCGGGATCGAACTCGTCACCTTGACCCCGTCGACTTCCAGGTGGAAGGCCGGCTTGGCGCTCGAGAAGTTGTTCGCAACCCGCAGCTGGAAGGCATAGCTGCCGCTCACCGCCGCATTGACCGTGTAGTTGAGCCACTCGCCGGTGGCGAAGTTGTTGATCACGTAGCCGCCGCCCGCAGAGTCGCAGGAACTGACGATGTCCACGGCCTCGCTGGTGCGGTACTGCCCGCCGGTATTGGTCGACGTGGTGTCGTTGTAAGCGACGTTCTGGCCGCCGAGGTCGAAGTTCTCCGCCTCGAAGCTGCCCGGCAGGGGAATCGGCGTGCCGCTGTAGGGCAGGCCCGCGTAGCCGGTCGTGCCGGTCGACCCGGTGCCCGTGCCGCTCGTCGATCCCGTCGAACCGGTTGATCCCGTCGTCGTTCCGGGAACCGTCACCGTACCGGTGGAGGAAGTGCTCGGCGCCACCGCGGCCTGCGTGGGCCCGCGCACGGTGCGGTCGTAGTACAGCGTCGACGAGACGCCATAGGGACCGTGGTAGTTTGGCAGCTTGAGGTATACGTTGTAGCCTTGGTACAGGTTGGGCCCGTAGTAGTCGATCACCTTGGTGCCGTTGATGTAGACGGTGGTGATGCCGGCGGAGGTGTACGACCACTTGGTGTGCATCATGATGTCGTACCACTTGTTCTTCGTGATCACCGCCGCGCCGAGAGGATCCTTGATGGTGAAGTTGGTGCGACCGGGGCCGTCGGTCTGCGGCGTGCCGGCGCCGCCATAGACGCGCGCCTGCCAGCCGTTCGGGCAGAGCGACATCTCGAAGTTCGGCTGCGTATCGCCGGAATAGACACTGTGGAACTCGGGCCCGAGGTCATAGCACTGGTCGGAGCCGGTCGGCACATGGAAGCCGTCCGGCAGGTAGACGGAGGACCACCACCATTCGTCGGTGCCCTCGCTCGACTGCAGCCCGAAGCTCAGGTCGCAGCGTTCCCAACTGCCCGAGCCGGCGACGTTGGTGTCGCCGCTCAATGTGGTGAGCGCAATAGCCGAGCCGTTGGTGCGCGAAGTCGCCACAGTGCCGGCCCGATTGGAACTCGCGCATTGCAGGTTGGTATTGCCCTGCGAGCAGTTCGTCACGTTCTCGTAGTCGCAGAACATCGTGGCAGGCGGCACGGGCGCGGCCGGGAGGGTCTGGGCTCGGGCGGAGGGCGGACTTCCCGCGCCAAGGCCGATAAGCAGGAGACAGCTTGCAAGGATTCGTTTCAGCATGACTGCGGTCCGATGTCGATAGGCTTGGAAATGCGCACCGTCGAGCCGGACGGCGCACGCGAACACCCAGCGTAGCAACTCGGTTTTGGTCGGGGCATGCGCCGATCGGACCAGCACGGGAAGGTATAGTGCAGGGATTCCGAAGCCCATGGTCAGAATATGGGAAACACGCGTCCAATTGAAGGCGCCGGCAAGACCGAGCCGGTCGTCGATCTGAATCCCGAGGAGATCGAGCGCAAACGCGCCATTCGCTATCGCTGGTACCACACGGTCCAGATTCCGGCCTTGCGGCTGATCGGATCGTTCCTGCTGGCGGCCGTGGTCTGGCTTTATCAGGTGCTCGTGCCCGGTGCGCCGGAGGTCAACTGGGTCGGGCCGCTACTGGTCGCCTACGCGCTTGCCTCCTGGCTCGCGCTGTTCCTGCTGTACCGCAAGACGCGGCGCTTCGACCTGGGACTGTTCTTTCTCATCTGCGACATTCCGCTGTGGACGCTCGCCATCTACGCTACCGGGGGAGAAGACAGCTGGATCTACATGGTGCTGCTGCTGCGCGTGGTCGACCAGACCCACAGCAGCTTCCGCACCGCGCTGCTGTTCGGTCACCTCGTCACGCTCAGCTACGCGCTGATGCTGCTCTACCTGCAGGTCGTCGAGCATCACGAGCTGGTGTGGGCAGAGGAGTTCGTCAAGCTGTTCTTCATGTACGCGAGCTGCCTGTATGCGTCGTCGGTGGCGCGGGCGGCCGACCGCAACAAGCGCAGAACGGCGGCCACCCTGCGCATGGCCCGCGAACTGGTTTCCCAGGTCAACGAAAAGACGGCGGAGCTGGAGGCGTCGCGCGAGGACATGCTGCGCGCCAAGACGGCGGCCGAAGCGGCGAACGTGGCGAAGAGCCGCTTCCTCGCCACCATGTCGCACGAGATCCGCACCCCGCTCAACGGCGTGCTCGGCACGGCCCAGCTGCTGCTGCGGCCCGGGCTCACGGAAGAGGAGCGGGCCGAATACGCGCGCATCATCATCGGTTCCGGGCAAACCCTGCTCACGCTGCTCAACGACATTCTCGACCTGTCGAAGATCGAAGCCGGCAAGTTCGAACTGCGCGATTCCGCGTTCCAGCCCGATGCGCTGATTCGGGAAACCGCCGCCCTGTTCGCGGAGCAGGCGGCGGAGAAGGGCTTGCGCCTCGAGGCAGCCTGGCAAGG
Source organism: Ignavibacteria bacterium (assembly GCA_050259835.1). Taxonomy (GTDB): domain Bacteria; phylum Pseudomonadota; class Gammaproteobacteria; order Burkholderiales; family Rhodocyclaceae; genus Nitricoxidireducens. The sequence goes on from JBLNBJ010000087.1 coordinate 5,305, forward strand.
CGTCGATGCCGATTGCTACATCGGCGATTCCGATCGGCTCAGGCAGATGCTCTCCAACCTGATCGGCAATGCCGTGAAGTTCACCCGGTCGGGCACGGTCCGCATCGACGGGCGCGAGACCGAGGCGACGGCCGACGCGGTCGTGCTCGAGGTCAGCGTCCGCGACACCGGCATCGGCATTCCCGCGGAGAAGCAGGCGCTCCTGTTCCGGCCCTTCTCCCAGATCGACGCCTCCATCACACGCGAATTCGGCGGTTCGGGCCTGGGCCTGTCCATCGTGCAGAACCTGGCGTCGATGATGGGCGGCACGGTTGGCGTCGACAGCCGGCCCGGCGAAGGCAGCCGCTTCTGGTTCCGGGTTCCCGTCCGCCGCGTTGCGGCCGATGGCGACCGGCCGCAGGCGGCGCCGGCTGCACCGAAGGCATCCCAGCGGCCGGCCGTCGACCGGCTCGTCCTCGTGGTCGAGGACAACGTCGTCAATTGCCGCGTCGTGGAGGCGATGCTCAAGCGCCATGGCGTGCGCTCCGAGTCCGCCGAGAACGGACAGGCCGCCGTGGACCGGATCATGGCCGGATGTTCGCCGGACTTGCTGCTGATGGATTGCCAGATGCCGGTCATGGACGGCTACGAAGCCACGCGGCGCATCCGCGAGTGGATCCGCACCACGGGCCGTCCCTCGTTTCCGATCGTGGCCCTCACCGCGGACGCCTTCGAGGAAGATCGCCAGCACGCGATCGACGCCGGCATGGACGGCTTCCTCACCAAGCCGATCGTCATGGAGGAACTCCAGGCCGCCCTGGATCGCTGGCTGGCGCGCTGAAAGAAAAAGGCCGGCTCGCTTTCACGTGCCGGCCTTATTCTGGATTCTGGTGGAGGTGAGGAGGATCGAACTCCTGACCTTCGCATTGCGAACGCGACGCTCTCCCAGCTGAGCTACACCCCCAACGAGGCGCGGATTATATCAGAGCCTTTTCAGACGGGAACCACCTCGTTGAGTTCGCACTTGGCGACGCCGAGGTCGGTCCTGACGAGCAGCGGATAGCGGGCGCCGGGGTAGCGGCCGCGGCGGGCGATGTTGTAGCCGATCACCACGCCCGTTACGACCCCGAGGCGGACTTCGCGGCCGACCACGAGGCCGCGGCCGACCGCCGCATGGACCGCGTCGCCGATCTGGCGGCATTCGCGCGCCGGGCTGACTGATTCCTGGACTCCGTGCCGTGCAGTCATTTCTTGTGCCTCTCGATGCGTGCCTTCCTGATTGGAATAACGGCCGCGCGGCACAGGAGTTTAGGTGCTTCCGGACCCGGCGGCGGCGCGTTTCAGGCGGTCCATCACGGCGCGCCAGGGCTCGGTCTGCGGCGGACTCTGGACGACGATCCTCGCACAGCCGAGCTTGTCGAGATCATGCAAATTGGCATAGAGATCGTGCGCAAATCCCGCCGCATCCGAGGGCGCGCGGCGCCAGACGATCAGTTCATGCTCGAGCGGCGCCTCGAAGCAGGAGATGACCGCCGTCTTCTCGCGCGCGACGATGGCGTTGCGTACCGCGATGGCGAGGCCGTCGCCGGGAATCAAGGCGAGCCTGGTGCGCGGCGCATAGTGGGCCTCGAGCGAGCCGGACACGCGCGGCGCCTTTGCGCCGGCGCCCTGCTCCGGCATGTCGCCGAGGATGTTGGCGATCGCTTCGATGCCGATCATTCCCGGCCGCAGGATGGCCGGGCGTGCGCCGGAGAGGTCGAGGATGGTGGATTCGATGCCGACGCGGCAGGGGCCGCCGTCGAGCACCAGCGCCACCGCGCTGCCGAGGTCATCGCGCACGTGCTGCGCTGTGGTCGGGCTGACGTGGCCGAAGCGGTTGGCCGACGGCGCCGCCACCCCGCCGTCGAAGGCGCGCAGCAGTTCGAGCGCGAGCGGGTGGCCGGGGATGCGCAGGCCGACGGTGTCCTGGCCGCCGGTGACGGCGTCTGGCACGCCCGGCCGGCGCTTGAGGATCAGCGTCAACGGCCCCGGCCAGAAGGCTTCCGCCAGTTCATAGGCTGCTTCCGGGATGTCGCGCGCCCAGCGCTCGAGGTGGTCGTCGCCGGGCAGATGCACGATCAGCGGATGGTCGGCCGGACGGCCCTTGGCAGCGAAGATCTTCGCCACGGCCGCCGGGTTGGCGGCATCCGCACCGAGGCCGTAGACGGTCTCGGTCGGGAAGGCGACCAGTTCGCCGGCGTGCAGCAGTTCTGCCGCGCGCCCGACGTCGGCGGCAGCGTCAGGCATGGCTCAGGGGAGATCCGGCAGCGTCTTCGCCAGCACCTTCTCGGTCTGCTTGCGGCGGAACTCGGAGAGCTTCTCGGCGAGCTTGGCGTCGGAGAGCGCGAGCATCGCGACGGCGAACAGCGCGGCGTTGGTGGCGCCGGCTTCGCCGATGGCGAAGGTGGCGACGGGAATGCCGGCGGGCATCTGCACCATCGCCAGCAGCGAGTCGAGGCCTTGCAGGTGCTTGGAGGGCATCGGCACGGCGAGCACGGGCAGTTCGGTCTTGGCGGCCAGCACGCCGGCCAGGTGGGCCGCGCCGCCGGCGGCGCCGATCAGCAGCTTCATGCCGCGCTCGGCCGCGCTGCTCGCATAGTCGAGCGCCTGGTCGGGCGTGCGGTGGGCCGACAGCACCTTGGCTTCGTAGGGAATGCCGAAGTCCTTCAGCGTGGCGGCGGCGCTTTTCAGAATGGGCCAGTCGCTGTCCGAGCCCATGACGATGCCGACGAGGGGCTTGCTCATTTGAGGGTCCTTTCAGCAGATTCGAGGGTGTTGGTCAGCAGCATGGTGATGGTCATCGGGCCGACGCCGCCGGGCACCGGGGTGATCACGCCAGCCACTTCCTTGGCCGATTCGAAATCGACGTCGCCGCAAAGTTTCCCCTCATTTGGCCCACTGGTCAGGCGGTTGATGCCGACGTCGATGACCACGGCGCCCGGCTTCACCATGTCGCCAGTGATCATCTTGGCGCGGCCCACGGCGGCGACCAGGATGTCGGCGCGCTTGGTGTGGAAGGCGAGGTCCTTCGACTGCGAGTGGCAAACGGTGACGGTGCAGCTCTTGGCGAGCAGCAGCATGGACATGGGTTTACCCACGATGTTGCTGCGGCCGACGATGACGGCCTCGGCGCCCTTGAGCGGCACGTTCTCGGCTTCGAGCATTTTCATCACGCCGTAGGGCGTGCAGGGGATGAAGCGCGGGTTGCCCTGCATCAGCGCGCCGACGTTCTCGGCGTGGAAGCCGTCGACGTCCTTCTCGGGCGAGATCGCTTCGAGCACGGCGTCGGCGTTGAAGTGCTTGGGCAGCGGCAGCTGCACCAGGATGCCGTGCACGCTCGGGTCGGCGTTGAGTTCGGCGATGCGGTCGAACACGACCTTGGGATCGACGTCGGGCGCGTACACGTCCTTGATCGAGCGCATGCCGATCTTCTCGCAGCCGTTGACCTTGTTGCGCACATAGACCTGCGAGGCCGGGTCTTCGCCAACGAGGATCACGGCGAGGCAGGGCGTGACGCCCTTGGCCTTGCAGGCGGCGGCGCGCTCGGCGAGCTGTTCGCGCAGTTTCGCGGAAAGGGCGTTGCCATCGAGAATGCGGGCGGTCATGCGGCCTCCTTCTGGGTTTGTTTCGATGCCGCCGCTGCGCGTCCGGCAGCGAAGGCCTTGCGATTGAGTTCGACCAGCGCTGGCTTCCTCGCGCTGAAGCGCTTGACGATGGCGTCGAGCAGATTCTCGGCCGGGAAGGGCAGGTGGTCGCCGAGCGCGCCGAGCATCACGGTGTTGCCGAGCTTGATCTCGCCGAGGCCCATGGCGATCTCCATGGCATCGAAGGCGCGCACTTCGAAGCCGCGCTTGCGGATTTCCTCGACCGGGTCCACCGGGTAATCGTAGAGGCCGATGTTCACGACCGGCGGCACCAGCTTGGCGGTATTCATCAGCACCAGCGCGCCGGGCTTGAGGTAATGGCACCAGCGCAGCGCCTCGGCGGATTCGAAGGCCAGCAGCAGGTCGGCGGTGCCGCAGGTGATCTGCGGCGACAGCACCTTCGGCCCGAAGCGCAGGTGCGACGAGACGACGCCGCCGCGCTGCGCCATGCCGGCGACTTCGGTTTTCTTGACGTCCTGGCCGAGCGCGATGGCGGCTTCGGCGAGGATCTCGGTGGCGGTCATCACGCCCTGGCCGCCGATGCCGACCACGAGGATGTTGGTGACTTTGTCTTCCATCTTCTTCTTTCAGTGCTTGATGAGGCGCAGCGGCTTCGTCGTGTCTGCCGGCACGATGGCACCCGGCGCGCAGGGCTGAACGCAGAGGTTGCAGCCTGTGCACGCGGCCGTCTCGATCTGCACGAACTGCAGCTCGACTTCCTTGCCCGAGGGCTTCACCGCCTTTTCGCGGCGCATGACGTGGATGGCCGGGCAACCGACCTCGACGCAGTTGCCGCAGCCGGTGCACTTGTCGTCGATCACTTCCACCGGATGCTGCTTGACGTAGTCCTGCACCAGCACGCAGGGCTGGTCGGTGATGATCACCGAGACCTCGGGAATCTTGATCTCCTCGCGGATGGTCTTGAATAGCTTCGGCAACTCGTAGGGATTGACGACGTGGATGCGCTCCTTCTTCACGCCCAGGCCTTCGACGAGCTTGGCGAAATCGATGCGCGGCGCCGGCGCGCCGTGGATATCGCGGCCATTGCCCGGGTTGTTCTGGCCGCCCGTCATGCCGACCGCGCGGTTGTCGAGCAGCATCACGGTGACGTTGCCGCCGTTGTAGACCATGTCGAGCAGGCCCTGCATGCCCATGTGCATGAAGGTCGAGTCGCCGATGACGGCGAGGATGCGCTTGTCCTTGTCGGCTTCCGCGCGGCCCTTGTCGAGGCCCAGCGCGATGCCCATCGAGGCGCCCATTGAGATCGTCGTATCGAGCGCGTTCCAGGGGTGGCCGGCGCCTAGCGTGTAGCAGCCGATGTCGCCGGCGATGAAGGTGTTCTTGATCTGCGACAGCGTGTAATAGACGCCGAGGTGCGGGCAGGCCACGCACATCGTCGGCGGGCGCGGGAAGACCTGCGCCGGCGCGATGGGGATCGTCTTCGCGACGCCTTGCGGCGCGGGTTCGCCGAGCAGTTTGGCGATCGCCGGCGCGATGACCGCGGGCGCCAGTTCGCCTTGGCGCGGCAGGATGTCCTTGCCGAGACAGGCGACGCCGGCCGCCTTGATCTCGGTTTCGATCAGCGGCTCGGTTTCCTCGACGACCACCAGTTTGTCGACGGTGGCGGCGAAGGCCTTGATCTTCTCGATCGGCAGCGGATACGACATGCCGAGCTTGAGCACGGGTGCGTTCGGGAAGGCTTCGCGCACATGCATCCAGGCGGGACCGGAGGTGACATAGCCGATGCGGCGGTCGCTGCCGGCTTCGGTGACGTTCCAGGCGCTCGCTTCGGATTCGGCCAGCAGCTTGGCGTCGCGCTCGAACATCAGCGGAATGCGCTTGCCGGCGCCGGCGGGCGTCATCACCCAGCGCGCCGGCTCCTTCTTGAAGCCGGTCGCTTCGTGCGGCACGCGCTCGCCGACGGTGCACATCGCCTTGACGTGGCAGATGCGCGTCGTCATGCGCAGGATCACGGGGACCTGGAAGCGCTCGGAGACCTCGAAGGCCGCCTTCGTCATGTCGTAGGCTTCCTGCGAATCGGCTGGTTCGAAGATCGGCAGGTGGCCGAAGCGGCCCCAGTAGCGCGAATCCTGCTCGTTCTGCGAGGAGGAGAGGCCGACGTCGTCGGCGATGGCGATCACCAAGCCGCCGATCACACCCGTCAGCGTGAGCGTCATCAGCGCGTCGGAGGCGACGTTCATGCCCACATGCTTCATGCTGCAGAAGGCACGCGAGCCGGAGTAGGCGGCGCCGATGGCGACTTCCAGCGACACCTTCTCGTTGACCGACCATTCGGCGTAGACGTCGGGGTAGGTGGAAATAGCTTCCAGCATTTCGGTGGCCGGGGTGCCAGGGTAGGCGGCGGCCACTTTGACGCCCGATTCCCACACGGCACGGGCGACGGCATCGTTTCCGGAAAGCAACAACCGGCTTTGCGCCGGGGCAGGCATGACTGCAGACATTGGGATCTCGCTGCTGCTGAAAAAATTAACCCGCGTCCGGCCAAAATCCCGTGACGCAGGTCTTGGGAGGCGAATTATCCGGGTTAGTAGGGTGGGCGTCTAGTATCGGAAAGCCACACCGGAGGGAGGGCCGGAAGGGGGTGCGGTCATTGCGGAATGCTCGGGGCGCGCTCAGACCGAGGTGAGGGACGCGGGGGCAGGCACGGGCCAGATGCGAGACGCCGGGGCGCGCACGGGCCGACGGGGTGCCCTGCTAGCAACCGTACGAGAGGCGAAGCGCCAAAACACACTCAGCGTCGAGCCGAGGGTGATGGGTGGTCGTCGACGCGTAGGTAAAGGAGGAGGCCCGGGCCTTTTGATCTTCCGGGCCGGGGGACACGAAGCGGCGACGACCACCCGTCGCCCTCGGCGGACCGAAGGCACCGGGTTTGCACATCAGCCGTTCAGATCTCCTCCGGCACCGTCTTGATCGCCCCGCACGGACACTCCGCGACGCACACGCCGCAACCCTTGCAGTAGTCGTAGTTGAACTCGAAGCGCTTGCCGGGGCCCAGCTTGACCACGGCATTGTCGGGGCAGACGCCGTAGCAGTTGTCGCATTCGAAGCAGTTGCCGCAGGAAAGGCAGCGGCGCGCCTCGAACTGGGCGTTCGTCTCGTCCAGTCCACCCTGCACTTCGTCGAAGGTCGACTGACGGCGGATGATGTTGAGCATCGGCCGCACGGTGTGCGGGGCTTCCGAGTAGTACCAGGGATTGAGCTTGTCGAAGCTCGCGATCTCGTGCTTGGGTGCAGGCGCATAGGTCTCGCCGCGCAGCCAGGCGTCGATGTTGCGAGCGGCCTTCTTGCCGTGGCCCACGCCGACCGTCACCGTGCGCTCGGAGGGCACCATGTCGCCGCCGGCGAAGATGCCCGCCGCGCCGGTCATCATGTTGGGGCCGACCTGCACCACGCCGTCCTTGATCTCGAGCCCCGGCACGCCTTCGAGCAAGCCGAGGTCGACGTCCTGGCCGAGCGCCAGCACGACGGAATCGGCCTCGAGGGTTTCGTATTCGCCGGTGGGCTGCGGGAAGCCCTTGTCGTCGAGCGCCATTTTCTCGATGGTGATGTTGCCCTCGCCCGCCTGCTTGATGGTCGACAGCCACTTGACCATGACGCCTTCGGCGAGCGCCTCCTCGACTTCGAAGTCGTGGGCGGGCATCTTCTCGCGCGTGCGGCGGTAGACGATGATGGATTCCTCGGCGCCGAGCCGCTTGGCCGTGCGGGCGACGTCGATGGCCGTGTTGCCGCCGCCGTAGATGACGACGCGACGGCCGAGCAGCGGCTTGTCTTCGCCTTCCATGGAGCGCAGCACCGAGACGGCGTCGATGATCTTGGTAGCGTCGCCCGCCGGGATGTAGGCGCGCTTGCCGATATGGGCGCCGACGGCCAGGAAGGCGGCGTCGAAGCCGCCCTGCTTCATGCTCTCGGCGATGTTGGCGACCTTGGTGTCGAGACGCAGCACGACGCCGAGGTCGAGGATGCGCGCGACTTCGGCGTCGAGCACCTCGCGCGGCAGGCGGTACTTGGGGATGCCGAAGCGCATCATGCCGCCGGCCAGCGGGCCGGCTTCGTGGACCTCGACCGAGTGGCCGAGGCGCGCGAGATGGTAGGCGGCCGACAGGCCCGACGGGCCGGCGCCGACGACCAGCACCCGCTTGCCCGACTTCTTCTCGGGCTTGTCGAACTTCCAGCCGCGCTTGATCGCCTCGTCGCCGAGGAAGCGCTCGACGGAATTGATGCCGACCGCCTCGTCGACGTGCTGGCGATTGCAGGCGCCTTCGCAGGGGTGGTAGCAGACGCGACCCATCACGGCCGGCATCGGGTTGTTCTCGACGAGCACGCGCCAGGCCTTCTCGTAGTCGCCGCTCTCGGCGTGGAACAGCCAGCCCTGGATGTTTTCGCCGGCCGGACAAGTGGCGTTGCAGTGCGGCAGGCGATCGAGATAGACGGGTTTCGAGGTGCGCCAGGAACCCGTGTGGTTGGCGAGCGAAGAGCCGACGTCC
>JBLNBJ010000088.1:0-7322 GCA_050259835.1 Ignavibacteria bacterium
GTTTGTAATCGGGCACGTCGGAACCGATCCACTGCTTGCCGTTCCACCAGATCTGCTTCTTCTTGTCGTTCCACGGCTTGCCCGACGGATCGGCCGAGGCGCGGTTGTACATGATGCGGCGGTTGGCGGGCCACGACCACGCCCAGCGCAGCGTCTGGCCGTTGTTGTAGGGGTCGGAGTTGTCGCGCCGGTCCATCTGGTTGCCGGCCTGCGTCCAGGAGCCCGAGAACAGCCAGCAGCCGCAGGCCGTGCTGCCGTCGTCGCGCAGTTGGGCGAAGCCGTCGAGCTGTTCTCCCGCCTTGCGCAGTACCTTGGTCTTGTCGGTGGGGTCCACGAGGTCGACCAGTGCGCGGCCGTTGTATTCCATCGCGATCTCCTCGGCGGAGGGCGCGTTGGGCACCTTGTAGGGCCAGGTGAGATTGAGGATGGCGTCGGGGAAGGCGCCGCCCTGCGTCTTGTACATGTCGCGCAGCCGGGTGAACAGCGTCGCCATGATCTCGAGGTCGGACTTGCTCTCGCCCGGGCCGTCGGCGCCCTTCCAATGCCACTGCAGCCAGCGCGCCGAGTTGGTCAGCGAGCCGTCTTCCTCCGCGAAGCAGTTGCACGGCAGGCGGAACACCGTGGTCTGGATCTTCGATGGATCGACGTCATGGTGCTCGCCGTGGTTCTGCCAGAACTCGGACGTCTCGGTGGCCAACGGGTCGATGATCACCAGGTACTTGAGCTTGGACAGCGCCTCGGTGAGCTTGGCCTTGTTCGGTATCGCCGCGAGCGGGTTGAAGCCCTGGCAGAAGTAGCCGTTCACCTTGCCGACGTGCATGTCGGTGAACACCTGCAGGATGTCGTGCACCTTGTCGATCTTGGGCAGCCACTCGAAGGCCCAGTCGTTCTCCTTGGTGGCGGCGTCGCCGAACCAGGTCTTCATCAGGCTGACGTGGAATTTCTCGTAGTTCTGCCAATAGGAAAGCTGGTTGGGGCGCAGCGGCTTGTACGCGCGCTTGTCGATGTACTTGCGGTAGTCGGTCTCCTTGTCGTGCGCCAGCGTGAGGTAGCCGGGCAGCAGGTTCGACAGCAGGCCCAGGTCGGTGAGCCCCTGGATGTTGGAATGGCCGCGCAGTGCGTTCATGCCGCCGCCCGCCATGCCGATGTTGCCGAGCAGCAGCTGCACCAGGGCGCCTGCGCGGATCATCTGCGAGCCGACCGAGTGCTGGGTCCAGCCGAGCGCGTACATGAAGGTCGCCGTGCGGTGGGGCGGCGCCGTCGAGGCGAGCATCTCGCAGACCTTGAGGAAGGCCTCCTTGGGCGTGCCGCAGACCTTCTCGACCATTTCCGGCGTGTAGCGGCTGTAGTGCTTCTTCATGAGCTGCAGCACGCACTGCGGGTTCTGCAGGGTCGGGTCGCTGATGACGTAGCCGTCGCTGCCCTGCTGGTAATGCCAGGTGTCCTTGTCGTAGTTGCGCTGGTCGGCCTTGTAGCCGCTGAACAGGCCGTTGTCGAAGCCGAAGCCGTCCTTCACCAGGAAGCTCGCGTCGGTATAGGCCTTGACGTACTCGTGGTGGATCTTGTCGTTGGAGAGCAGATAGTTGATGACGCCGCCGAGGAAGGCGATGTCCGTGCCGGTGCGCAGCGGCGCATAGAAGTCGGCCATCGCGGCCGAGCGGTTGAAGCGCGGATCGACGACGATCAGCTTCGCCTTGTTGTGCTTCTTCGCCTCGATCACCCACTTGAAGCCGACGGGATGCGCCTCGGCGGCATTGCCGCCCATGATGAGTACGACGTCGGCGTTCTTGATGTCGGCCCAGTGGTTGGTCATCGCGCCGCGTCCGAACGTCGGGGCCAGACTGGCCACCGTCGGTCCGTGTCAAACGCGTGCCTGGTTGTCGAAGCCGACGATGCCGAGGGTGCGGACGACCTTGTGCGTGAGGTAGCCGGTTTCGTTGCTCGAGGCCGAGGCGGCGAGGAAGGCCGTGGACAGCCAGCGGTTCACCGTTTCGCCGTCGGGGTTCTTGGCCATGAAGTTGGCGTCGCGGTCGGCCTTCATCAACTTGGCGACGCGGTCGAAGGCCTCGTTCCACGAGATGCGCTTCCACTCCTTGGATCCGGGCTCGCGCACTTCCGGGTGCGTCAGCCGGTCGGGGCTGTTGACGAAGTCGAGCAGCGCCGCGCCCTTGGGGCACAGCGAGCCGCGGCTGATCGGGCTGTCGGGATCGCCTTCGATGTGGAAGATCTTGGCGTTCGCGTTCTTCGCGTGGTCGCCCGTCGAGTACATGAGCAGGCCGCAGGACACCGAGCAATAGGTGCAGGTGTTGCGGGTCTCGGTCGCGCGGGCCAGCTTGAACTGGCGCACCTGCGCCAGGGCGGCGTCGGGCGAGAAGCCCATGGCCGTGATCGTCGATCCGGTCAATCCCGCGCTGCTGATCCTGAAGAACTGCCGTCGTGTGACCTGCATGACGCCTCCTCTCCGATTCGGCGCGGCCCGGCGGGCGCGCGGCGCGCTTGGATGCGCGCTGTGCCTTGCGAATCTAGGGATGGAGGCGGCCGGCGTCTATACCGGATCTCCCCCAATCTGCTTACCGGCTTTGGAGTAGCGCGGTGCAGTTGCGCCGCCAGAGGCAGGCTTCCTGCCCGCAGCTTGCGGCGGAAGGCGTGGCATAGCAATCATTGTTTCCTTCGTGCCGCTGGATGGCGCGGACGAGTTCGACCATGGGCAGGCGCCCGGGAGAAACCTTGCGTTGGCGCGCGATGGCGCGGACGTCGTTGAGCTTCATGCGGTCCTCCGCGCGGCGTGCTGCGAAAGCGGGCGCAATTGCACGGCACCGACGCCGGGCTTCCAGCCGCTGTGCGCAGCGCCAGGGTTTGCGGCGAGCGGGCAGCAATCCGCCGTTTCCTTGTCCTTCATGCCGGCCAGCCCGCCTTCGGCGTACTGGCGGCGCTTCTGCGTCCATTGCTCGCGGTTCATCGCCCGGCTCCTCCCTGGTATGCGGCCATGCTGCCGCGGAAACATGGCAGCAGTATGAATTTCGGGGAGTTGTCGCGCTATCGGCGAACGGCTTGTTGTGAGTGGGGAGATGGCCCAACTTCCCTTGCGAATCCGCTTACAACGAAGGTAATACCCCTACCGCTTTCAATATAATGACGCCCGTATAACGCGGACGGTGCGCCTGACCGCGAGGCGGGGAACAAGGGGGAGCGCAATGGAAATTCTCGATCGGCGGGACTTTTTCGGCATGGCGGGAGCCGTATTGGCGGCGGGGCTCTGCGCCCCGGGCCAGGTGCTGGCGGCGCACAAGGCAGAGCCGGCAGGAGACGGCGTTCAGCACGAAGAGAGCAAGGAGTTTCAACTCAAGATAGACGCCGCGCGTGCCGGCAGCGCTGCAGCGCCCGCCGACGACCTGGCGCTGCTCGCGGCCGCATGCCGGGCGCTCGATCAGTGCCTGGGCAGCCGGTCCGCGCTGGCGGACGCCGCCCCGGTCGTGCGCGAAGCGATTCGTTACGACACCTCCGGTCGTGCCGAGGATGCCCTGTTTCGGCGGCAGGGGCTGTCGCTCGCGATCGAGGCGACCGACGCGCGGACCAAGCTCAAGTGCAAGCACCACAGCTTCATTCCGGAACTCCTGGGCGCGGAGCCCGCCGATTCGGTCTGCTATCCCTCGCTTCGCGCCGGCGGCCTTGCAAAGGCGCGATTCAAGATCGAGCAGGATCTCCATTTCAACAACACCAAAACCTGCGCTTCCGGCTCGGTGTTCCTGCCCGGCCGGCGCACGGATGCCGACGCGGTGTCGTTTTTCAGCGCGCATTTCCCGGGCATCGCATCGCTTTGCGCGCCGGAAACGCGCCTGCAGGTCGTACACCACTGGCGCGAAACCGTCTTCGAGGTGCGCGAACTGCGCTTCGGCAAGGCGCGGTTTGCCAATCTCATGCTGGTGAATCGCCGGGACCCGTCGAGCGGGGCGCTGGTCGAGTCGGAACTGTCGTACAAGGTGCGCCGTGAAGCGGGACGCGACTGGGACCGCGAGCAGTTGGCGCTCGCGTCCCGGCTCTATGCCGCGCTCAATGCGACCCGGGTCTTCCAGGCCGATCCGCCGATCTTCTACCTGCTGGATCCGGTCGGGTCCGTCGACATCCTGAAGGCCTAGCGCGGCATGCCGATTTCACACGACGGCCGGCCGCACAGCGATATTCGCGGCAGCATCGGACCGGCGCTGGCGGCGCTCGACGCCATCGGCCTGGAGGGGCTGGATGCCGTCAAGCTGCTCAATCGGACGGACACGAAGTTCATGTTCCATGCGAGCGCGCTGCCGGACGTGCTTGCCGAGATTGCGCCCGAGTACTACGTGCTCGAGATCGACGGGCGCCGGATCTTCGACTACGACACGCTGTACTTCGATACCGACGACTTCGCGCTCTACCGGCTTCATCACAACGGCAAGCCGAACCGGCTGAAGGTCAGGTTCCGAAAGTACCTGGACTCCGGCCTCTGCTATTTCGAGGTGAAGCACAAGCTCAAGGGCGCCCGCACCGACAAGCGGCGCGCCAAGGTGGCGGACTTCGCCGACGAGCTTGGGCACGCCGAGGCCGCGCTGATCGACTATGACGGCGTGGCCCCCGGGCTGCTGAGGCGGAAGATGGCCGTGCGCTTCTCGCGCATCACGCTGGCCAGCAGGACGTTTTCGGAGCGCCTGACGCTCGATCTCGACATCGGCTTCGACAACCGGCGCGAGACCGTGCGGCTGCCGGACATCGTGATCGCCGAGGTGAAGGCGGACAAGCAGTCGCGCCACAGCCCGATCGTGCGCTCGTTCAAGCGGCGGCGCTTCGAACGCACTTCCTTCAGCAAGTACGCGACCTCGGTCGCCATGCTGGAGGCCGTCAAGGCGAACGCCTTCAAACCGAACCTGATCAGAATCGAAAGGATTGCCAATGGAAAACGCGGCGTTTGACCTGGGCCTGCAGCACGTCGCCGGCGGCGCCCCGTACATGGAGTTCCTGCTGCGCCTGTGCCTCGACCTGGCCATGATTTTCATCGTCGTGCGGCTCGTCTACTACCCGCGCCACAAGAACAAGGATTTCGTGTTCACGTTCTCCCTGTTCAACACCATCAACTTCCTCATCTGCTTCCTGCTCAGCACCGCGAAGCTCACCGTGGGCTTCGCCTTCGGCCTGTTCGCCATCTTCTCCATCATCCGCTATCGCACGGTGACCGTGCCGGTGCGCGAGATGGGCTACTTCTTCGTCTGCATCGCCGTGGGCCTGATCAACGCGCTGGCGGGCATGGACGGCGCAGCCGGCATCGCGACGCTGCTGCTCGTCAATGCGCTCATCGTCGTCACGCTCCTCCTCCTCGAGCACCGGCTGTCGCTGGAGCACGAGAACTGCAAGGAGATCACCTACGAGCGCATCGAGCTCATCAAGCCGTCGCAGCGGGAAGCGATGCTGGATGACTTGCGGCAGCGTACCGGGCTGCCGATCCATCGCGTGGAAATCCTGAAGGTCGACTTCCTGCGCGACGTGGCGCGCGTCAACGCCTTCTATTTCTCGGCCGAGAGCGAGTCGGCCGCGTCGGGCGGCGACGAGGACGATTGACCGGAAACCCGGCGCAGATTCCGGGCCCGGCTGAACGAGCCTGGATCCGCCATGGTGCCGCGGCAGTCTTCGGCGCCGCAGGCGCAGGCCCAATCGGAATAGGCCTCCTTCCTTGACCGGACGTCCAGGCGGTAGTCCCAGACCAGTTCTTCGCCCTTCGTTACTTTCCGGAGGGTGAACAGCCACGCCCGGGGACGGCCGCCATCGTCATCCTCGACCAGTTCGCAGTTGGGCGCGCACGCGTGGTTCGCCAGCGCCGCCCATCCCGAGCCGTCGATGCCGGAGCCATCGGACAGGCGCAGGAACTTGGTGACCCCGTCGGATTCGAACGCCGGCAGTTCTCCCTTTTCGTACCGCTTCCCCTTGTACTCGATGAGTCTTTCTCCGGCCTCCAGATCCTGGGCAGCGAACAAGCCCATGCCGTGAAGCCTGCTTTTTCTTGCGACAACCTTCGACGCCATTTCTTTCTCACCGACTGCGATGCATCAAGGAGGCGAAGCATATCCCGAGAGAAGCCGTTCGCGGCAGCGGATTGCGTGCGGCTGGCATCGCAAGTGGGGCGGTGCGAACCTGCCAGAACGGGGCCGCAGCTCATCGGTCAAAGCGCTATCGGCGAACCGGAGTCGCCGGGGAATGGAGGATTCGATGCGGCATCTTTTCCTGGCGTTCCTCTGCGGCGCTCTCGCGCTGCCGGTGGGGGCCGCGCTCACCAAGGGCGACCATGCCCCGGAGTTCGAGGCCCCGGCCTCTGTCGGCGGCCGGACTTTCGCCTTTTCCCTGGGGGAAGCCCTGAGGAAGGGGCCGGTCGTCGTGTTCTTCTTTCCCGCGGCCTTCACCAGCGAGTGCAACGTCCAGGCGCATGAGTTTGCCGTGAGCCACGAGAAGTTCCTCGCGGCCGGCGCCACCGTGGTCGGCGTGTCGCTCGACGACATCGACCATCTCAACGCCTTTTCGGCCGATCCGGATTATTGCGGCGGCAAGGTGGCCGTGGTGTCGGACCGCAACGGCGACATCGCGAAATCCTACGAGCTGAAAGTGATGGCCGCGCCGCCCGGCAGCAAGGACACGCATGGCGCTCCGATCCGGCATGGCCTGGTCGAGAGCATCACCTTCATCATCGCATCGGATGGAAACGTCGCCGCCACGCTGGTGGGGCCGTCGCCGTCATCGAACGTCTCGAGAGCGCTCGAAATCGTGCAGAAGCTCGCGCCGAAGCAGACGGCGACGCGGTAATCGGTCAGGGGCGATGGATGCCAGGAGCGAGGACGACGACAGCGGTGGCGGAGAGGGCGGGATTCGAACCCGCGTTAGGTTATTCACCTAAACACGCTTTCCAGGCGTGCGACTTAAACCACTCATCCACCTCTCCGCAGTTGCTCTGGCGGTTTGAGCGAGGCGCGGATTCTACCAGAAGGGCGGTTATTGTTCCACGTGGCGAAGCGAGAGGTCGATGGCGCGCACGTCCTTGGTCAGGCTGCCCACGGAGATGCGGTCGACGCCGGTTTCGGCAATGGCGCGCACGGTTTCCAGGCTGATGCCGCCGGAGGCCTCGAGTTGGGCGCGGCCGGCGGTGAGGCCGACGGCCTGGCGCATTTCTTCGAGGTCCATGTTGTCCAGCAGGATCATGGCGGCGCCGGCGTCGAGCGCTTCGGCGAGTTGCTCGACGTTCTCGACCTCGATCTCGATGAACATGCCGGGTGCGGCGAGCCCTTGCGCCTGCCGCAGCGCGGCGGTGACGC
>JBLNBJ010000089.1:0-15107 GCA_050259835.1 Ignavibacteria bacterium
GTGGTCGTCGACGCGTAGGTAAAGGAGGAGGCGGACGCCTTATCGATCTTGTCCGCCGGGGGACACGAAGCGGCGACGACCACCCGCCACCCTCGGCGGTCCGAAGCGTGGGTATTCCGAGCCCCGAACGCCGTCGACAGCACGAAGCACGGGCTTGAACGCCAAGCTTCAGCAACCTACCCACCCGACAATGCCCCGACGATCAGCAACTCATCCTCCGGCGCAACCGGCTGCCCCAGGGCAGTCGCCGGCGAACGGTTGAGATAGAACCTGACGTGCGGCCGGATCCGTCCCTGTTCGTCCACGACCCGGAACCGCAGCCCCGGATAGCGGCGGTCGAGGTCGTCCAGCACGGCGCCGACGCTCTCGCCCTCGGCCGAAAGGCGCGACACGCCGCCCGTGTAGTCGTGGAGTTGGCCCGGCACGATCACCTGCATCATCACGCCGCCTCGACGGCATAGATCTCCGGCAGATGCTGGCAAACCGGATGCCAGGAATCGCCGCCGTCCTCGCTGCCCCAGACCTCGCCGCTCGTCGTGCCGAACCACAGTCCCGGCGGTTCGCCGGGATCGGCGCAGAAGGCCTGGCGCTTGATGGTCCACCAGGCGTTCTTGCGCGGCAGGCCGTTGTCCTGTCGCTCCCAGCTCGTGCCGCCATCGCGGCTGCGATACACGGCGGGACGGCCGCCGGGCGGCGTGCGCGGCCAGTTGCGCGAGCCGTCCATCGGAAAGACCCACAGCGTTTCCGGATCGTGGGGATGCAGCACGAGCGGGAAACCGATGTCGCCGATGTCGGCCGGCAGGCTGGTGCCGATGCGCCGCCAGGTGTCGCCGGGGCGGTCGAGCCGATAGACGCCGCAATGATTCTGCTGATAGAGACGGTCCGGTGCGAGCGGATGAAGTGCGAACCGGTGCGGATCGTGCCCGACCTCGGGCTGGGGATCGGGCAGGAAATCGGCCGCCACGCCGCGGTTGAGCGCGCGCCAGTGCGCGCCGGCGTCCGTGGATTCGAAGATGCCGCCGGATGAAATGCCCAGGTAGAGATGGCCGGCATCGCGCGGATCGACGGCGATGGAATGCACGATCGCGCCGTCCGGAATGTCGAAGATGTGCTGACGGATGCCCGGGAGCAAGCCGGTGTTGAAGCCGGGCACTTCCTGCCAGTGGTCGCCGCCGTCGTCCGAACGGAACAGACCGGGCGGCGAGGTGCCCGCATACCAGACGCCGGGCTCCGCCGCATGGCCGGGGGCGAGCCAGAAGACGTGGTCGACGCTGCGCCCTTGCGCCTCGCCCTCCGCCTTCGCGAACGCGGGCGGTGCCGCGGCTTCCCGCCAATGCTCGCCGAGATCCTGCGAGCGATAGACCGTGTGGCCCAGGTGTCCCGGCTTGGCCGAGGCCAACAGCGTGCGGCCGTCGCGCGGATCGAGCACCATGTGGTTCACGGCGGCGCCCAGAAAGTAAGGCCCGGCCAGTCGCGTGTGCCGTTTGCCCGAGCCGGTCTCCAGCACGAAGCCGCCCTTGCGCGTCCCTATCAGCAGGATGCCCATTCGCAAGCCCTCCTCCAGTTCGCAGCGTAGTTGCGCGGCGCGGGCGCGCAAGGAAACGCAGACCCCGTGCTCGTCGGGGTCTTCAGTTTCGGGAATTTCTGGAAAGGGGAGCGGGGAGCGGCGCCGGCGGGCGCCGTGCTGTCAGGGCCGGCCTGCCTGGTGACCCAGATGCAGCGACTGCGAGATGACGGGATAGGTGTCGGGCGACACTTCCTGCATGAAGTTCGAGCCGTTGTTCTCGTCCTTGCGCGTCACCGGCGCGGCGGAGGCGGCCGCGCCGAAGGCGCGCGGGTCGCGCACCGTCACCACCAGCTGCTCGTCGCCGGCATCGCCGGTGAACTCGAAGTACTGGTCGCGGTCGAGCGGGATGACGATCTCGACGCCCGCCTTGATCGCGACGACGTTGTCGGATTGCGGCGGGTAGATCTGCCTGCGCTCGTTCCGCGGGTTGATGTTGTCGATCACCAGGATGCCGTCGAAGGTCGGCAGCACGCGCAGCTTGAAGCGCTCGCCCGTGGCGAAGCCCTGCGTCACCGGGTGGAAGCCCTGCGGGTTTCCGGCGCGGTCGAAGTTCATCAGCGCGACGTGGACGGCCTGGTAGTTCTCGCGGCCGTTCTCGAGCGTGAGCGGCTTGGCCGGCACGCCGGCGACCGCATTCTCGGCCGCGCCCGCCTCGCGCGCCGCGTATTCGCGCGGAGCGAGGTGCGCGAGCGGCGTGATCTTGGCGGTCTTGCTGCGTTCGAGCATCGAGATGATCGTGTCGGGCGTGATCTGTTCGGTGAGCTTGCCCAGCAGGTAATTGCCGAAGGCCGAGAGCGCGTATTTCAGCGCGATGTTGAGCAGCACGCCCCAGATGAAGCGCGGCTTCATCTCGTCGTCGCCGTTCGGCTCGGCGGCGGGGCCCTGGGCGAAGCCGTGAACGGCGAAACTTGCGGCCACCAGCAGGGCGGCGACGCGCGCGGCGAAGGTCTTCTTCATGGCAATCACCTCAGGGTGCGATTTCTTCGACGGTGAGCAGCGCCGCGCCGTAGGCGTTCGAGCAGCTCTTCTGGATCGCGATGTTGCGCGTCTGGCGGCCGGTGTTGCACTCGTCGCGGTCCGCCTGGGCGGAGGTCGCGGTGACGAGCTGGATGTCCTTGGCAGCGACGGCTTCGACCATGGAGAACGGCCCCGCGGGCCGCAATCCCGCCTTGGCGAAGTCGCGCGGCGCGTCGGCGACGATGGCCAGCAGCACGTCCTTGCCCTTCGGACCCTGTGCGGTCAGCTGCCAGCCCGGACGCGGCAGGCGCACTGTCTCGCCGGCCTGGACGAGATTGTTGCGGTCGATCTGGTTGGGGAACAGCAGGTCGAAGGTTTCGCCGTCGGAGCCGACCATGAGCACGTAGAGGTAGCCCGCTTCGCGCGTGGTGACCGTTACGTCGAGATTGTCCTTGCCGATGCGCAGCGTCGGCCGTGCGGCGGCCATGCTCACCAGCCGGCGGTCGTCGCGGTTGTTGTGGATGTCGTTGAGCGCCGCGAGCGGCGACGGTTTCGCAACCGCCACCGGCTTGGCGGGTTGGGGCGCAGGCTGCGCCGCCACTGCCGCAATGGCGGCGGGCGCGGGAAGCGGCGCGGCGACGGGAACCGCAACCGGCGCCGGCTCAGGGGACGTCTGCACTGCGGGCGTCGGCGCGGTCGGTCCTGCGGGCGCCGCCGCGTCCTTCGCGGCATAGCTGAGCACCAGGTTCGAATTGCCCGTCACGGTCACGTGGTGCGGCAGGAAGCCCGTTGCCGTGCGCAGCTGCTCGTCGATGCGTGCCTGGGCGCAAGCGCGGATCTCGTCGACCGACAGCGCGCCGCTGCCGTCGATGTCCTTCGCGGCACCCGCCATGCACGCGCGCCAGGCTTGCGAGGCGACGCCGCCCTTGCTGGCCTGGTCGAGCGACACCTCGTTGTCGCGCGCGGCCGCGATGTAGGCGAAGTTGTTGCCGCCGCTGCCGGCCGACTTGGCGGCCAGCGCGATGCCGCGCGTCAGCACGTTCACCGGCTTGGCGCAGCCCTCGGCGCCGGCACCCTTGCCGTTCCAGGACTTGCCCTTGTATTCCGACGAGGCGCGCACGCCGCGCGTGGTGACGCCGCCCGAGTGGCAGGCGTCGATGAACATCACCACCTTCTGCGCCTTGGCGGACAGGCGCTTGAGGCGCGTCTCGAGCTCCGAGTCGATCAGCGCGCGGCCGTCTACCGAGATCAGCGACTCGGCGCAACGCTGGCCGCCCGCATCGTCGGGAACCAGCTGGCGGCCGCCGTGGCCCGAGTAGTAGATGAAGACCTGGTCGTTGTCGACGATCTGCGCTTCGAGTTCGTCGAATGCGCGACGCATGCCGTCGAGCGTCAGCTGGCTGTCGCGCAGCACGTGCATGTTCGCGTCGGTGACGCCCATGCGCCGGGCGATCTCGCGCGCCGTATCGACGTCGCGCGCCACGCCCTCGAGCTCGAACGGCTGCTCGTAGGCGCCGATCGCCATGATCAGTGCATGCACCTGCGCCGACGGCGGTTTGCTGTAGCCGCGGATGCCGGTGGTCGCGATCAGGTCGCCGTGTCCGCTGCGTCCGCTCTGGAGGGCCAGCAGTCCTTCGGCCGCGGCACCGCCGGCGAGCGACTCGCTGCGCAGCCAGCCCTGGCGCTTGCCGGCCTTGACGAGAATCCAGCCGCCTTCGCGGCGCACCACGTCGATCGAGGTTTCGGCCGGCAGCACCGCGACGGTCCTGGCGTCGGTGAACTTCTCGTCCTTGAGCTCCGCCTGCCGATGCAGCGTCTGGGTTTCGGCGCGCAGCGCGCCGGAGAACGCGAACGCGAGCGTCGCGCCGCAGACAGCCAGGTATTGCCGTGAACGCATGATCTCTCCTGTCGTTATTCGCCCTGCTTGGCGTCGCCTGCCGGCGCGATGCCGGCCATTGCCGCCACGACGATCCCGTAGGCCGGCGCGCGCCAGCCCTCGTCGCCATCCCAGCGCAATTCGCCGCCGACGTCGAAGAAGGCGAGTCTGCCCGCCGTGGAAGCCCTTGGCAAGGCGCGGCGCAATCCGTCCTCGATGCGCCGGGCATCGGCAGCCGGGTCTTCCTGCGGGTCGGTGAGCCAGTAGATGAGGGCGACGTCGTCGAACAGGCGCTGCACCAGGCCGGGGTCGCCGACGAGCCGGCGGATGCGGCTGGCCTGCAGCGGCGAAGCCGCCACCAGGCGATCGAGGGCGGTCTTCATGGCCAGCCGTTCGGTGCGCAGCGGCGCGTCGAGCCGGACGGCCAGCACGCTCATGCGGCAGGCGCCCTGCGGGCGTTCCTCGATGGCGACGCGCAGCCCGTTGGCCAGCCAGCGCTCGCTGAGGCTCGCGTAGACGCGGGCAATCGAGAAGTAGACGAGGCCGAGGGTGATCGGCGCCGACATGTCGAGATAGAGCGTCGAGAAGTTGAGCGTCGCGTAGGAGACGCCGACGAACACCGCCTGGACGGCGGTGAAGGCGCTGTTGAAGACGTCGACATGCACGCGGCGCGTCAGCGCGAGCGCCATGCCCCAGACGAAGGCAAGCGCCACGGCCAGCGTCAGCCAGCGCGGCTGCTCGCGCAGCCAGTCGCCGTGGCGCACGTTGTCGATCGCCGTGGCGAGCATTTCGACGCCGGGATGGATCTTGGCCATCGGCGAGGCCTTGATGTCGAACAGGCTCGGCGCGGTCGAACCGATGACGACGATCTTGCCCGCGAATTCGTCCGTGGCCCGTTGCGGGTGCTTCCTCAGCAGATCGCGGTAGACGTCGGCGAAGGAGACGTAGCGGTAGCTGAAGGGCTTGCCGCGCCAGTTGATGAGAAAGCCGGGGCGATCGGGCACCCGCGCGCCGAGCTCGGCGGCGATGCGGCTGGGCAGGGCCGGAATCGCCCAGCCGGCGTGCTCCAGGCGGAACGGGTAACGGCGGATCACGCCATCCTTGTCGGGCTCGACGTTGTGCGTGCCGAGGCGGCCGTTGGCGATGGCGGCCGGCACCTGCGGCAGGATGACCGCGAGCGGCTTGTCCTCGGCGATGGCGCCCGGCAGCGGCGCGGCGCCGGGCAGCATGCTCGGCTTCACCTGGCTCAGTTCGTCGTTGCGGGCACCGAGCCGCAGCATCGGAAAGAAGGTATGCCGGCTCCCGGCGATCGCCTGGTTGAAATAGGCGTCGCTGTCCGGGCGCGTGACGTCGCGGTCGCTGAACAGGATGTCGAACACGATCGCCTTCGGCTGCTGCCTCTCGACGCCGGCGACGAACTCGCCGAACACCTGGTTGGGCCACGGCCAGCGGCCGAAGTCGGGCGCCATGGCGGCCAGGCTGGCTTCGTCGATGTCGACGATGACGATGTCCGGGTCTGGTGCCGGCGCGCGCACGCGATGCGAGATCAGCAGATCGAAGACCCGGCTCTCCATGGTGGCCACCAGGTGCAGCGCCGAGATGTCGGCGACGACGAATGCCGACAGCGCGGCGGCCAGCCAGAGGTAGGCGCGATCACCCATGCGGCGCACCAGCCAGGCACTGCCTCGAGTCCAGCGGTTGCGCAGTTTCTCAAGCATGTCGAAGGGGTGGGGCGGGCGATCAGGGCGGTATGATAAACACAATGGGAAAGGCGCTGCCCACTACTTCGGCGCCTGATGCACACCCAACGCCAAGGGAGGCATGATGAATTCGAAACTGCTCAAATGGACGTCGGCGGCCGTTCTCGCGTGCGCCTCAAGTGCATGGGCCGAACCGCAATGGTTGGTGACGCCGGACGACATGCGGCAGGAGGCGGCATGGGTCCGGCAGAACCCTGGCGCGACGCAGTTCCGCACGCGGGCCTTCACGCCCGGCTCGCCGGAGATCGTCGTCGTTTCGCCCGCCTCGCTGACGGAGCCGCTCAAGGCGCCGTTCCCGATCCGCGTCAGCTTCAAGCCCAAGGAAGGCGCGGCGGTGAAGCCCGAAACCTTCCGCGCGCTCTACGGCTTCATGAAGATCGACATTACGGAACGCCTGACGGGGCGCGCCAAGGTCGGCGCCGAAGGCATCCATGTCGAGAGCGCCAACATTCCCGCGGGCAGCCACCGGCTGTTCCTGCGCGTCTCGGACGATCGCGACCGCGAAGCCGAGACCGAAATCCGCTTCACCGTTCAGTAGACCGGAGACCCGGCGATGCCCCGAACCCGCATGCCCGCCCTGCTCGCGCCGTGCCTGTTCCTGGCAGCGCAATTCGCGTGTGCCGCCGACCTGCCCGTGATCCCGCCGCGCACCGTGCGCGACATCACGGCGATGCTCGACGACTACAAACCGGAGCCCGAGAAGGTCGAGCGCGTTCGCGCCCTGCTGCTGCAAGCGCCGCCCGCCGCGAAGGACCCGTTCGACGTCGCACGCTTCTATGTCGGGCGGGCGCGGGCGGCGCAGGAAGTCGGCGCCGTGCGGCAGGCCATCGCCGATTACCGCAGCGCGGTGGAAAACGGCGGCGGCGAGGAGCCGGCTCGCACGCTGCGGGAACTCGCGTTCCAGCAGCGCGGCGCGGGCAACTTCCGCGAAGCGATCGAGACCCTCAAGAAGGCGATCGCGACCACCCCGCAAAACATGTGGGGCACGCAGGTCGGCAACTACGCCAGCCTGGCGCGCTTCCAGATCGAATTGGGCGACATGGCGGCGGCCAAGCAGTCCCTCGAGCTTTCGCAGGCGACCCTCAACGACCTGCAGCGATCCAAGAACTGGGGCTGGTTCAACAGCGGGTGGCGCAGTTCGCTCGAGATGGGGCGTGCCGAGTACTCACTGGCCCAGGGCCATTACGCGGAAGCGGAGGCCGCCCTGCTGCATTCGATAGAGCTTCTCGACAAGCAACTGTCGCTCAATCCGACGATCGCGAAGCTTGGGCTCAGCAACGCGCCCGACGTGCAACTCCACGGCGGCCGCATCATGGCCATGGGACGGGTCGCCATGGTGCAGTTGCTGCAGGGCAAGTATCTCGATGCCGAGATGCGCCTGCGCGACGCGCTCAAGGTCTCGCTGTCGCAGTTCGGACGCGACTCGCCGCAGACGGCCGCGCTGACGTTCCAGTTCGCCCGCTTCCTCAACGAGACCGGACGCTACCGCGAGGCAGAAGCCATGAGCCGCGCGGCGCTGGCGACATGGCAGGGCATCGGTGCGGCGCCGGAATCGTCCGGGTTGGCCAATGCGCGCGCGGCGCTCGCCGACTCGCTGGTCAACCAGGGCCGCTGGCGTGAGGCGATCGACGTCTACCAGGAAATGATGGCGCCCCTGTCCGCCGATCCGGACCTGCAGAAGCGCCACGCGCACGGCAGCGCCGAATGGGCGACCGCTCTGTTGCGCGTGGGGCGGCCGGGCGACGCGGCCGCCATGCTGCAGCCCCTCCACGAACGGTCGCAGCGCTGGCTCGGCGCCGGCCATTACCGCACGGCGGAGCTCGGCGGGCTCCTCGGCACCGCCCGGTGGCAGGCCGGCGCGCCCGACGAGGCGCTGGCTGCATTCGGCGCCAGCATTCCCGCATTGCTTGCGGCGAGCAACGACGAGGACCAGTCGCCGGCCCGCAGCCAGCGCCTCAAGATCATCCTAGAAGGCTACGTCGGCCTGCTGGCCGAGATCCGCGGCACGCCGCTCGAGAAGAAGCTCGGCGTCGACGCGGCGGCCGAAGCCTTCCGCCTGGCCGACGCCGTGCGCGGGCAGGGCACGCAGCAGGCGGTGGCCGCTTCGGCGGCGCGCAGCGCGGCGGGCACGCCGGCGCTGGCGGCGCTGATCCGCAAGGAACAGGACCTGCGTCAGGAAGCCGAGTCGCTGCGCCGCATCCTCGCCGATCTCATGTCCGCCCCGCCGGAACAGCGCCTGCCGAAGGTCATCGCCGACATGCAGGGCCGCATCGGCACGATCGCCAACGAGCGCAAGGCGACGCGCGCCGACATCGAGAAGGGCTTCCCGGCCTACCACGAGCTGATCAATCCCAAGCCCGCGACGATAGAGCAGGCGCGGGCCGCGCTGGCGCCCGGCGAGGCGCTGGTCAGCATCCTGAGCGCTGCCGACGGCACCTACGTGTGGGCTTTCCGGCGCGAAGGGCCGGTCGCCTTCGTCCCCGTTCGCCTCGCGCGCGAGGACTTGGCGCGGATGGTGCAGAAGCTGCGGCTGTCGCTGGACCCCGGTCCGGTCGACATCGCCAGCCGGCTGCCGGCTTTCGATCTCGACGTGGCGCATCGCCTTTACGCCGAGTTGCTGGCGCCCGTTGCGGCGGGCTGGCAGGGCGCCGACAGCCTGCTGGTCGCCGCCAACGGTGCGCTGACCCAGTTGCCGTTCGGCGTGCTGGCCACCGCGAAGGCCGACCTGAAGTCTGATCCCAAGCTGCGCTATGCGCAGTACAAGGATGCGCCCTGGTTGATCCGCCAGGTGGCCATCACCGAACTGCCGTCGGTGAACGCGCTGGTCACGCTGCGGCGCCTGACCGCCGGCGCTGCCGACCGGTCCGTGTTCATCGGCTTCGGCGACCCGCAGTTCGCGCTGGCCGCCGCGCCGGCACCCGCCGGCGGCACCCGCAAGCTGCGCAATCTCGCCATCGACCGCGTTTCGCAGCAGGCGGCGCCTGAGGCCAAACCAGTCGACTGGATCGATTATGGCCGCATCCCGCCGCTGCCCGACACGCGGGAGGAAATCCTCGCCATCGCCGCCGCATTGGGCGCCGACCGGCAGAAGGACGTGTTCCTCGGCGCGCAGGCGAGCAAGGCCAACCTGCAGCGGCTCGATCTCGCCAAGCGCCGCATCGTCGCCTTCGCCACGCATGGCCTGCTGCCGGGCGACTTCCCGGGCGTCAGCGAGCCGTCGCTGGCGCTCGCCAATCCGGGCGACGGGCATCATGGCCTGCTGACGCTGGAGGAAATCCTCGGCCTCAAGCTCGATGCCGACTGGGTCGTGCTGTCCGCCTGCAACACGGCGGCCGGCGACGGCGCCGGCGCGGACGCGATTTCCGGCCTCGGCCGCGGCTTCTTCTATGCCGGCACGCGCGCGCTGCTCGCCACGCACTGGCCGGTGGAATCGGTCTCGGCTCGGCTGCTGGTGACCGGCATCTTCGAGCGCCAGAAGGCGAACCCGGCGCTCTCGCGCGCGCAGGCGCTGCGGCAGTCGATGCTGGCCTTGATGGCCCAGCGTTCCGACGCCTTCGCCTACGCCCATCCGCTGTTCTGGGCGCCGTACTCGCTGATCGGCGACGGAGGTGCCGAGGCCTCGCTTCGGTAGGCCAGGCACCGCTCGCCGCGCGTAGGCGACCGAAATAAGCCCTAAAATCGGGGCGATGAATCCCGACGTCCTGCTCGAACGCAGCGGCGACGATCCGCGCCTCGCCGTCGTCACGCTGTTCAATCCCGAGAAGCTCAATGCCATCAACGCCGCGATGTGGCTGCGGCTGGCGGAGGTCTTCGCCGAAATCGCCGCCGACGAGCGCGTGCGCTGCGTCGTGGTGCGCGGCGAAGGCCGGGTCTTCGCGGCCGGCGGCGACCTCGAGGAATTCCGCACCGCGCGCGACACCGTCGAGCGCGCGCTCGCCTACCACGAGGCGGTCGGCCAGGCGCTCGCCGCGGTGGAGAACTGCCCGGTGCCCACGGTCGCACAGATCCTGGGCCCCTGCGTCGGCGGCGGCCTGGAGATCGCCGCCGCCTGCGACCTGCGCATCGCGGGCAGTTCGGCGCGCTTCGGCGCCCCCATCGCCAAGCTCGGCTTCTCCATGTATCCGGGCGAGATGGCCGGGCTGCTACGGCTCGCCGGACCGGCCGTGGTGAAGGAGATCCTGCTCGAGGCCCGCTTGCTGGACGCCGGCGAAGCCTACGCCAAGGGCCTCGTGACGCGCGTCGTGGCCGATGCCGACGTCGAGCACGAAACGCGCGAGACGGTCGTGCGCATCGTCTCCGGCGCACCGCTGGTGGCGCGCTGGCACAAGCAATGGGTGGCGCGCCTGCTCGAAGGTCGGCCACTGACGGACGAGGAAAAGCGCGCGTCCTTCGCCTTCCTCGATACCGAGGATTACAAGGAGGGCCTCGAAGCCTTCCTCGAAAAACGAGCCCCACGTTTCAAGGGGCGCTAGAGCACCCACCCCAAGGAGACATCATGAGAGCCCTGCTGCGCCTGCTCGCCCTGCTTGCGACGACTGCCCTGCTGCATGCCCCGTCGGCGTCCGCCGCCGATCCCGCCGTGTCGAAGAACCGTCTCGTGCTCCAGGTCGCCGACGACGGCGCGAAGAAATGGGCGCACGTGCTGGGCAACGTGCGCAACATCCAGGCCGAACTCGGCCGCCAGAACGTGGACATCGAAGTCGTCGTGCATGGCGACGGCATCGGCATGCTGACCGAGGACACGCCCGTTGCGAACGACGTGCTCGATGCCATGGCGGCGGGCGTGCGCTTCGTCGCCTGCCGCAACACCATGAAGGCGCGCAAGCTCTCGCCCGACGACATGGTCAAGGGCATCGGCTACGCCAATGCCGGCCTGGTCGAAATTGTGCAGCGCCAGCAGCAAGGCTGGACCTACCTGCGGCCATGATCGACTGGAACGACATCGACAGCGTGCTGCTCGACATGGACGGCACGTTGCTCGACCTTAACTTCGACAACCACTTCTGGCAGGTGCATGTGCCGCTGCGCTACGCCGAGATCCGCGGCGTCACGCGCGAGGCCGCGCGCGAGGAGCTGATGGCGCGCTACCACGCGCGCGCCGGCACGCTGGAGTGGTATTCGGTGGACTTCTGGGAGACCGAACTCGAGCTCGACATCATGAAGCTCAAGGAAGAGGTCGCCCACCTGATCGCCGTGCATCCCAACGTGGTCGCCTTCCTCCAGGCCGTGCGCGCCGCCGGCAAGCGCGTCGCGCTGGTCACCAACGCCCACCACAAGAGCCTGACGCTCAAGATGGCGCGCACCGGGCTGCAGGCGCATTTCGATTTCCTCATCACCTCGCACGAACTGGGCGTGGAGAAAGAGAAGACCGAGTTCTGGGACCGTCTGCAGACCGTCTTCCCCTTCGATCCGCAGCGCAGCGTGCTGGTCGACGACAGCCTGCCGGTGCTCGATTCCGGCCGTGCCTACGGCATCCGGCACCTGGTGTCGATCCGCCGGCCGGACACGCAGAAGCCCGTCAAGGATTGCGGCGGCTATCCCGCCATCGACAGCTTCGCGGACCTGATGCCTTGAACGCGGCGACCCAACCGAGGACCACCTACGTCCGGCTGCAGCAGCCGCTGCTGCGCGGCGAGCGGCGTCCGCGCGTGGCGCTGGTCGGCCACCGCGGCATCGGCAAGAGCACGATCTTCCAGGCGGCATCGAGCACGGCGGTCGCGCACGAGCGCCTCGCCGGCGTCGGGCCGGCGTACGAAGAGTGCATGGTCGAGGTCGGGCTCGACCAGATCTCGCTGGTCGACCTGCCGTCGATCGAATCCTTCCACCACCTCGAGGAGCCCAACCGCGTCGTCCTCAAGTACCTGCTGTGGGGCGACCGCTGGCCGGCCATCGCGCGCCACGAATCGCAGCAGCCGGAAGCGGCGTTCCGCGCGCCCGACGTGCTGATCCAGGTCGTCGACGCCACCGCGCTCGAGCGCGACCTCGAGCTCGCGTTCGAGCTGGCGCTGCTCGGCCGGCCGCTGGTGATCGCGCTGAACCGCATGGACGAGGCGCGAGAGAAGGGCCTTTACATCAACGTGCGGGAACTGTCCGAACGCCTCGGCGCGCCGGTGCTGCCGACGGTGGCGCACATGGGCGTCGGGCTGACGGCGCTGTTCGCGGCGGCGCTGGCGGCGGCGCGCGAGAAGGCCTGCCCGCTGCCGCAACCGCCGAGCGCGCACATCGTGCGGGCGCTCGAACCGCTCAACGGCCTGCTCGCGCGGCCGGAGGTGGAGGAAGCCTTCGCCATGCCGCGGCCGCTGCTGCTGTTGCAACTCGCGGAGAACGACGACTACTTCTTCGAGCAGTACGGCGAGCACTTCCCGCAGCTCTTGCCGCAACTGAAGGCGGCGCGGGCGGCGGCCGAGGCGCAGCTGCCGCGGCCGCTGGCCGAGGAGATCCACGCCGACCGCCACCACCGCGCGGCGGTGCTCTACGAGGCCGCCACGCGGCTCGCCCGGCGCGACGACAGCCGCCGCTGGCAGCGCTGGCTCGACGACCTGTTCCTGCATCCGCGCTGGGGGCTGATCGGTAGCATGGCGGTGTTCGCGCTGGTGCTCTACGTCGTGTTCGAGGTTGCTGCGGGCCTCGACGCCCTGACCTCGGCGCGGCTCGCGGCCTGGGCGCAGGAGTGGCAACCGACCGGCACGGCCGGCGTCGTCGGGCGCGCGGTGGTCGACGCCATGATCGGGCTGGTCGGCATCGTCGTGCCCTACATGATCCCGCTGGTCGTGCTGCTGGTGACGCTCGAGGAGTCGGGCATCATGCACCGCGTCGCCTTCGTGGTCGACCGCGGCTTCCACCACATCGGCCTGCATGGCGGCGTCGCCGTGCCCTTCCTGATCGGGCTGGGCTGCAACGTTCCGGCGCTCTCCGCCGTCGCCAATACCTCGAGCGGACGCGACCGCATGCTGGCTTCGCTGCTGATTACCTTCGTGCCCTGCTCGGCGCGCTCGGCGATCATCCTCGCGCTCGGCGGCAAGTATCTCGGCGGTTTCGGCGTGTTCGCGATCTTCATGCTGACGCTGATCGTCATCGCGCTGATGGGCAACCTGCTGGCGCGGCGCTTTGCCTCCGCCGGCCCCGGCCTGATTCCCGAGATTCCGCCCTATGCGATGCCGCGGCTGGGCGCGGTGCTGGCGAACACCTGGGAGCGCACCAGCGACATCGTCACCATCGTGACGCCGCTCTTGATCCTCGGAAGCGTGGTGCTGGCGCTGCTCTCGCATGTCGGCGCCGACGGCGTCATCAACACCTTGCTGACGCCGGTGACGGTCTGGTGGCTTGGGCTGCCGGCCGTGCTCGGCGTGCCGATCCTGTTCGGCGTGCTGCGCAAGGAACTGTCGCTGCTGATGATTTACCAGGCGCTGGGCACGCAGGACATCGTGCCGCTGATGAGCCCGCTGCAGATCGTGACCTTCCTGTTGTTCCTCACCTTCTATGTCCCCTGCCTGTCGACCTTCGCCGTGATGCTGAAGACGCTCGGCCGGCGCGCGGCGCTGTTCTCGGTGGCGCTGTCGGTGGGGGCGGCGCTCGCCATCAGCGGCGCGGTGCGGCTGCCGCTCGAACTGATCGCCCGCTAAGCGGGCCGGTTCAGTCGCCGGGCCGCCGGTTCACCAGCAGCCAGTAGAAGCCGAGGTCGCCCACGGCCTTGGTGAACTCGTCGAACTCGACCGGCTTGCTGATGTAGCTGTTCACGCCCAACGCATAGCACTCGTCGAGGTCGGTGTCTTCCTTCGACGACGTCACCACGACGACCGGTATGCGGCGTGCCCGGGGATCGCCCTTGAGCCGGCGCAGCACCTCGATGCCGCTGACCTTCGGCAGCCGCAAGTCGAGCAGGACCACCTTGGGATGGCTGGCTTCGCTGCGCCCCGCGTAGGCGCCCTGGGCGAAGATGAAGTCGAGCGCCTGCGCGCCGTCGGTGAGCCACACCAGCTTGTTGGCCAGGCCGCGCTTGCGCAGCGCGCGGATCGCCAGTTCGGCGTCCGACTCGGTGTCTTCGACCAGCAGGACATCGACGTCGTCATCGTGCTTCATCGCAGCCTCCCTTCGCGGCCGGGCGGACTAGTGGCCGCCGCGGGTCCTGCCTTTCTGGAGCAGGGCCAGGGTGGCCGGATGATGGTTCGTCTCGGCGAGCCGGGCCGCCGTTTCGCCCTGGCGATCACGGATGGACTTGTCGGCGCCTGCCGCAAGCAGCAACCTGGCGAGTTCCACCTGGCCCGTCGCGGCGGCCAGGTGCAGCGGCGTCATGCCGGCGCCGGATGCGGCGTCGATCTTGGCGCCGGACTGCAGCAACAGGGTCGCCAGCCCGGCCTGCCCGCCCAGCACGGCCGCGTGCAGGGGCGTGAGGCCGCCGGCGTCGTGCGCATCGACGTCGGCGTTCTTCGCCAGCAGCGCCTTCGCGGCGTCGACGCTGCCGTGGAAAGCGGCGGCGAACAGCGGGGTGCGCTTCAGGTTGTTGACGGCATTGACGTTGGCGCCCTGCTCGATGCGCAGCATGGTCGTCGCGGCGTCGTTGCGCTCGGCGGCGCGGAACAGGTCCGCATCTTCGGCGTTCTGGACGCCGACGACGTTGATGTCGGTTCCCTGGGGCGCCTGCGCCGTGTCGGGCGTGCTGCGGCCGCAAGCGGCGGCGAACAGCAGGCAGGCCAGCAGGACTGCGCTCAATGCGAGCGGACGACCTGCGGGGATGGCTTTTGCTGATGAGCTCATGAAGCCCGAATGTTACACGAGGGAATTTCGCTGACGGGCCCGGTTCATTTGCGCTTGTAGCAGGCGGCGTCGACGGCGCCGTGCGGGCAGGCCTGCGTCGGGCCTTCGAGCCGGAAGCCGCGATCTTCCATGCAGGCCTCGATGTCGCGCGCGCGCTCGGCCGCGGCGGCGGCATCCTTGCCGGCGTTTTCCT
>JBLNBJ010000090.1:0-14567 GCA_050259835.1 Ignavibacteria bacterium
CTCGCCGTGCCACGGCGTTTGCGGTCCCGGCCGCAGCCACACCGGCAGCAACTGGCCGGCCGCGCCGCTCACCAGCGGCAGCAGGAAGGCGATCACGAACAGCGCGACGGCGGCCTGGCCCAGGCCGGCATCGTACGCATGAACCACGCCGTGCCCCAAGGCGAGCAAAAGACCGACGAGCGCGCCTGCGAGCAGGGGTACGGCGCTGCCGGCCGCCACGATTTCGTGCCGCCAGGTGCGCCATGCATGCAAGGCGAGCCTCACCAGCGGCCAGCCGTAGAGCGCCGCCCCAGCCAGCGCCAGCGGCGGCGCGAACGCCGCTCCCAACGGAATGCACAGCGCGCCGGCCAGGCTCCACTTGAAGTCGCAGGCGAGGCCGACCGCGGCCTCGGGGTCCGGCCGTCCGGCGGCGGTCGGCAGCAGCACGCGCAGCGTGCCCAGCGCCGTGAGCCCGATGAAGCCCAGGGTGTTCACGTGAATGTGGAACAGGCGCAGCGCGCGTGCCTGTTCCGGCCAGTAGGGCGATACGGCGACGGCCAGCAGTCCGGCTGCCAGCAGGCCGAGCGCCGCTGCGTACCAGCGCAGGCAGGGGTTGGGGTGGCCGATGCAGCGCCGCCAGCGCAGCGCGAGCCAGGCCGCAAAGGCGGTGATGGCGCCCAGGCCCAGCCAGGGGGCGTCGAGCCGCATCACCAGGCTGCCGTGCGCGAAGTAGCCCATGATGCCCAGACCTGCGCCCAGCGCCATCAGCGGGGCGGCGGCCAGCAGCCGCGGTGCCTCCGACCCGCGCGTCAGCACCGGCACGAAGTAGGCCATGGCGAGCAGGATCATCGGGAAGGCGCCGACGGCGAAGACGAGGTGCCAGAGCGTCGCCGGCAGCCAGTTGCCGCTGCGGACTGCAGTCAGCGCGAGCCCGGCGCCGACGGCGGTGAGCGCGGCGGAGAAGGGCAGGAAGCGCTGAGGCGATGGGCTCATGATGTGCGGCGTCGGCCGGTGCGCCGGTTTGGCGCGCACGGCCGTTGCGGGCGCATTTTACCCACAAGTTATTCACCGCATTTCAACAGACTTGTTCCTCGCCAGCGGCGGCAGGCGCAGGTACACTTCCGCCCTTAATTCCGAGGACACCCCATGGCCCAGGTTCGCGCCTTCACGCCTCCCGCCCCCGACCCGCAACTCGCCGCGCTCAAGCTGCCGCCGCACTCGATCGAGGCCGAGCAGTGCCTCATCGGCGGCCTGCTGCTCGACAACACGGCCTGGGACCGGATCGCCGACATGGTCTCGGAAGCGGACTTCTATCGCGACGACCATCGGCGCATCTTCGGCCACATCCGCAAGCTCGTAGAGACCGGCCGTCCGGCCGACGTCGTGACGATCTACGAGTCCATCGAGAAGTCGAACGAGGTCGACCAGACCGGCGGCCTCGCCTATCTCGGCGAAATCGCCAACGCGACGCCTTCGGCCGCCAACATCCGCCGCTATGCGGAGATCGTCCACGAGCGCGCGGTGCTGCGCAAGCTGGTCACCGTCGGCGACGAGATCGCCTCTTCTGCGCTCAATCCCGCCGGCCGCGACGTCAAGGTGCTGCTCGACCAGGCCGAACAGAAGGTGTTCGAGATCGCCGAAGCCGGCAATAAGGGCGCGCAGGGCTTCGAGGCGGTGCCGGACCTGCTCGGCCAGGTGGTGGAGCGCATCGAGGTGCTCTACAACCGCGACAACCCCTCCGACATCACCGGCGTGCCGACCGGCTTCTACAAGCTCGACGAGATGACCTCGGGCCTGCAGCCGGGCGACCTCGTCATCATCGCCGGGCGCCCGTCGATGGGCAAGACGGCCTTCGCGCTCAACATCGCGGAGCACGTGGGCGTCGACACGCGCCTGCCGGTGGCGATCTTCTCGCTCGAAATGTCGGGACCGCAGATCGCTACGCGTCTGCTTTCCTCGGTCGGCCGCATCAACCAGAACACCCTGCGCACCGGCCGGCTCTCGGACGACGACTGGGACAAGATGACCAACGCGCTGGGCAAGCTGCACGAGGCGCCGATCCACGTCGACGAGACCGGCGCCATCAACGCCACCGACCTTCGCGCCCGCGCGCGGCGCCTGCACCGCAAGTGCGGCAAGCTCGGCCTGATCGTGATCGACTACATCCAGCTGATGACCTCGGCCAAGGAAACCGACAACCGCGCCACCGAGATTTCCGAGATCAGCCGTTCGATCAAGGCGCTCGCCAAGGAGCTCGAGGTGCCGATCATCGCGCTGTCGCAGCTCTCGCGGAAGGTCGAGGAACGCAACGACAAACGCCCATTGATGAGCGACCTGCGCGAATCGGGCGCCATCGAGCAGGACGCCGACATCATCATCATGATGTACCGCGAGGAGTACTACAAGCCCGACGCCCTGGAGGCCAAGGGCATCGCCGAGGCGATCATCACCAAGCATCGTAACGGCCCGACCGGCACCGTCACGCTGACCTTCCTCGGCGAGTTCACCCGCTTCGAGAACCACGCCTCCGCCGGCCCCCACTGAACAAGGCAGCCATGACCGAACTCCCGCTCGTCGAGTGGACCGAAGCGGGCGAGACGCGCCGCGCGCGCTGGCGCTCGGAAGCCGGCGCGGTACCCCCCAAGCGCATCGTCGTCGCCGACGACAGCTTCAAGGCCGATGCCGCCTGGCGGCTCGCCTGCGAAGGCACGGCGATCCTCTGGCGCGGCGATTTCCAGAATGCGCGCCAACTGCTGCAGGCGATGGCGCGGCGCATCGACCGCAAGCCGCGCAAGGCTGCGGCGGGGCTCGAGGCCTGGAACCAGCATCGCCTCGCCCAGTCGCAGCGGGCGCGCATCCTGGGCATGTTGCTGCTGCCCTTCGAGGCCGATCACAGCGTGCCGCTGCGGCGTGCGCCGGATCTGCGCGAGGCCTGCCGCGAGGCGCGCGGCGAGGCCGGCGAGCCGTATCTCGGTTCGCTGCGCGAACTGCTCGGCATCGTGGGCGCGCACGAATGGCGCAAGAAGGGCGTGGCCATCCCGGCCGCCGGGGGACGCATCCATCCGCATTACGGCGTGTTCGCGCCGCTGCGCGGCGAGTACGTCGAGCTGGTGGCGCAGGCGCCGCTGCCAGCAGCGTGCAAGCTAGCATTCGACGTCGGAACCGGCACGGGCGTGCTGGCGGGGGTGCTGGCGCGGCGCGGCGTTGCGCGCGTCGTGGCCACCGACCGCGACCCGCGGGCGCTCACCTGCGCGCGCGAGAATATCGAGCGGCTGGGGTTCTCGGCGAAGGTCGAGATCGTCGATGCCGATCTGTTTCCTGCCGGCCGCGCGGCGCTGGTGGTCTGCAACCCGCCCTGGGTGCCGGCGCGGCCGAGTTCGCCGCTCGAGCATGCCGTGTTCGACCCCGACAGCCGGATGCTGAAGGGCTTTCTCGGCGGCCTGGCTGCGCACCTGGAACCGGGCGGCGAAGGCTGGCTGGTGATCTCGGACCTTGCCGAACACCTCGGCCTGCGCACTCGGGACCAGTTGCTGGAATGGATCGGGGCAGGCGGACTGAAGGTGGCGGGGCGCATCGATTGCAAGGCGCAGCATCCGCGCGCGGCCGATGCCGCCGATTTCCTGCACGCGGCGCGCGCCGCCGAGATTATTTCGCTGTGGCGCCTGACGGCGGGCTGACGACCTCGCCGATCCCGCGCACGCAGTTGCGCCCGTCGTTCTTGGCGCGATAAAGCGCGGCATCTGCCTGGCTTAGCAGCGTGTCGAGGTTGGTGGACCGATCGGTCAGGGTGGCAACTCCAATCGACGCCGTGAAGCGAAGAGGCAGCCCGTGTTCCAGCGGCACGTCGGCCTCCGCGATCGCCTTGCGCAGGCGCTCCGCGGCTTCCAGTGCACTCTGATAGTCGGTCTGCGGCAGCACCACGCCAAACTCCTCGCCGCCGAGACGGCCCACGATATCGATGTCGCGCAAGGCGGCCCGGCATACCGATCCGAGCGTCAGCAGGACCTGGTCGCCGACCTGGTGGCCATGGGCGTCGTTGATGCCCTTGAAGTGGTCGAGATCGAGCATGAAGACCGACAGCGGTCCGCCGTAGCGCAAGCTGCGCGACAACTCCTGTTCGGCCTGCTGGAGGAAGCGACGGCGGTTGGCCAGTCCGGTGAGGAAGTCGGTGCGCGCCGCAGCTTCGAGTTCGCCTTCGGCCTTCTTGCGCGCGCTGATGTCGCGCGTCACGCTCAGCACGCCGGTGATGCGGCCGTCGGCATCGCGCATCGGGACGGCGCGCATGTCCACCCAGCGGCGCCCGCCCTTGCGCCCGCAGATCTCGAATTCGAGCGATCCCGATCCGCCCTGGCAGACGCGCCGATTGAGATCGGCGAAGGCCTCGCGATACTCGGGCCCGACGCAGTCGACGATGTTGTTGCCCAGCACTTCCTCCTCGCTGTCGACCTCGAGCATGTCGAGGCCGGCGCGATTCATCTGCAGCAGGGTGCCGTCCAGGGCGAGCACCTTGACGCACTCCGGCTCGGCTTCAATGATGCTCTTGAGCTTGTGCTCGCTTTGCGCGAGCGCGAACTGGGCCTGCTTCAACTGCGTGACGTCGGCGACCAGCACGTAGAAGCCCTTGACTTGTCCGCCGTCGACATCCGGGATATAGCTGGCCCAGGTATAGCCGGTGCTGCCGTCGGCCTTGACCAGCGTACGCTCGAAGTTCTGTCGCTCGCCTCTCAACGCGGCCCGCATGTAGGGCTCGTTCTTGCGGAACAGTTCCTCGCCCATCAGGTCCTGGATGAGGATGCCATGCATCTGTTCCGGCGTCTTGCCGAACCATTCGAGGTAGGCCTGGTTGGCGAAGCGACAGCGCAGATCGGCCGTCCAGTAGCCGACCATCCCCGGCAGGTTGTCGGTGAGCACGCGCATGAAGCGTTCGCTGTTGCTCAGTGCCGCCAGGGCATCAGCTTCCTTGCGCATCAGTTCGGCATAGCGACGCTGGTGAACCGAGAGCGTGCCGGCGGCCAGCAGCGCGATCATCAGCACGACCGCTCCCTCGACGCGCACGTCGCGGTGCCAGGGTTCGAAGACCGCGTCGCGGCGGCGGCTGACGGTCACGACCAGCGGCTTGTCCTGATTCGCCGAGTGCGCCGAATCCTGGGCGATGATGCGCTCCGTCTCGCCGCCATCGAAAGCGTTTCCGGCGCTGCCCTTCCGGTCCGGTTGCGCCATGAAGAGAAGCCCCTCGGCATGGGCGATGGACGTCTCCATGTCCGGGGCGTAGAGCACCGACGCCATCAGCGTCTTGAAGTACTCGGGGTCGAGCGTCGCGACGATGACGCCGGAGAATTGGTCGCCCGGGCCGAGGATTGCGCGGGACAGCGCAATTCCGTTGACGCCAAGCGTCGTCTTGAACGGCGCCGAAACGAACAGGACGCGGGCACCGGGATTCCGGCGCGGCACCGAGAAGTATTCCCGATGCGCGAAATTCCTTCCTTCCAGTTCAGGTCGACTTGATGCGACGACCCTGCCTTCGGCGTCGACGAGGGTGAGGGTGCGCACCCCTGGCATGGCGTCCGTCAGCGTCTTCATGTCGTGCCGGAGGTCGCGGGCGCTCCGGTGTCCGGGATGATCGCGCCGCAGGTCTTCGAGCACCTGATTCACCGAGGCGAAGTTCGCCTCGAGGTTTCTGGCGATGACGCGGGCCTGCGTCAGCAGCTTTTCGTGCTCGCGGTCCTCGACGCGCCGGTGTTCCAGGCTGAGATGCAGGACGGCTGCGCCGGCCAGCAGGGCCAGCCCGGCGCTGAGGATGATCCACTGGGTGGAGAAGGAAATCCGCTTCGCTCCGGTCGCCACGTCACCTCCGCACCGGCGGCGGTCCGTGGAGTGCCGGTGTCAGCCGGATCATAACCCTCCCCGCGCCGGGGAGGGGTTTCCGTCAGAGTACGTCGGCCGCGTGGTCCGCGAGGCGCGAGCGTTCGCCGCGCTGCAGGGTCACGTGGCCCGAGTGGTTCCAGCCCTTGAAGCGGTCGACCACGTAGGTGAGGCCGGAACTGCCCTCGGTCAGGTAGGGCGTGTCGATCTGCGCGATGTTGCCGAGGCACACCACCTTGGTGCCCGGGCCGGCGCGCGTCACCAGGGTCTTCATCTGCTTCGGCGTCAGGTTCTGCGACTCGTCGATGATGAGGAACTTGTTGATGAAGGTGCGCCCGCGCATGAAGTTGAGCGACTTGATCTTGATGCGGCTGCGGATCAGGTCCATGGTGGCGGCGCGGCCCCAGTCGCCGCCGTAGTTCGCCTGCTGCTGCCCGCTGCCCTTCTCGTCGGCTTCGGCGGGGCGGTTCAGCACGTCGAGGTTGTCCTCGATGGCGCCCATCCACGGCGTCATCTTCTCTTCCTCGGTGCCCGGCAGGAAGCCGATGTCCTCGCCGACCGGCACGGTGACTCGGGTGATGATGATTTCGGTGTAGCGCTTGGTCTCGAGCGTCTGGGTCAGCGCGGCGGCGAGCGTCAGCAGCGTCTTGCCGGTGCCGGCCTGGCCGAGCAGCGTGACGAAGTCGATCTCCGGGTCCATCAGCAGGTTGAGCGCGAAGTTTTGCTCACGATTGCGTGCGGTGATGCCCCAGACGGCGTTCTTGGCGTGGGCATAGTCGGTGACCGTGGTCAGCGAGGCCTTCTTGCCGCTGGTTTCGCGCACGAAGGCGTGGAAGGGCTTCTCGCCCGACGCGCCCGGATCGAGATAGACGAACTGGTTGACCAGCATGTCCGGGCAGCGCGGTCCCTGGATCTGGTACCAGGTGCGGCCTTCCTCCTTCCACGACTTCATGTCCTTGCCGTGGGTTTCCCAGAAGTTGGCCGGCAGTTCCATGGTGCCGGTGTAGAGGAGGTCGGTATCCTCGAGCACCTTGTCGTTGAAGTAGTCCTGCGAATCGATGCCCAGCGCGCGGGCCTTGATGCGCATGTTGATGTCCTTGGACACCAGGATGATGCGGCGCTTGGCGAACTTGCCGGAGAGCCACAGCGCGACGGCGATGATCTGGTTGTCGGACTTCGAGGTCGGCAGCGAGGCGGGCAGCGGCCCGTTGATGGCCTCGGTCTGCAGGAACAGCCGCCCGGTGGCGAGCCCGCTCGACGGTCCGGTGAGTTCGATGCCGTCCTTGATCGCGTGCTCGCAGCCCGAAATGATGTCGTCCAGCGTGCGGCTGGCCTGGCGGGCGTTGCGCGCCACTTCCGACATGCCCTTCTTGTTGGCGTCGAGCTCCTCCAGCGTCATCATCGGCACGAACACGTCGTGCTCTTCGAAGCGGTAGAGGCTCGTCGGATCGTGCATCAGCACGTTCGTGTCGAGGATGAAGATCTTGGTGGCGGACTTGGCCGACTTGGAGCGCTTCGCGTTCATGGAAACCTCGCGGGGGATACCGGGTTTCACGATAGCGATTGCGCGTCGCCCGCCTAGCGGAAAAGAGGCGGCGTAATTCGCGTCAATTCCGGGATTACGACACCGAAATTACAGCGCGGCGACGGCCGCCAGGACGTCCGCGGCGTGTCCGTCGGCCTTGAGCGCGCGCCATTCGCGGCGCACCCGGCCGGACCCGTCGATCAGGAAGGTCGAGCGCTCGATGCCCTGCACTTCGCGGCCGTAGAGCTTCTTGGTCTTGATGACGTCGAACAGGCGGCAGGCCGCGCCGTCCTCGTCGCTGAGCAGATCGAACGGCAGGCCGAGCTTCGCCTTGAAGCCCTCGTGCGATCGCAGCGAGTCCCGCGAGACGCCGAAGACCGCGCAGCCGCGCTTGGCAAACTCGGGGAACAGGTCGCGGAACTGCCCTGCTTCGGCGGTGCAGCCGGGCGTGTTGTCCTTGGGATAGAAATAGACGACGCAGGATCGGCCGCGTTGCTGCGACAGCCGGAACTCCTTGCCGCCGGTGGCCGGCAGCGAGAAATCGGGGACTTCGAGTCCGACGAGCGAAACGGTCATGCGGCCTCCTTGAAATCCGAAAGGAACTCTTCGCCTTGCAGCATCAGAGTTCCCGAGCGGCCGGGAAGTTCGCCGCGCACCATCTCGCAGCGCGGCAGCCGCGCCAGGTTGAGCGTTTCGGCGACGGTGCCCACGGACACGATCTCGTAGCCCTGCTCGCGCCATCCGGCCAGCAGTCGCTCGAACACGGGCGAGAGCTTCATGCCCTCGAGTTCGGCGTGCAGCGTGAATACATGCTCGCGCCCTTCGGCGGTGAGGTCCAGCACGCGCTGGTCGACGTTGTCCACGGTGATGCCGTCGAGCCCGATGAGTTCATCGAGGGTCGGCAGCGTGGTCGGCAACTGGGGACAGCGCACCAGCTCGCCGTTCCATACCGGCATGAAGGGCCCGCTTCCGCGCGTGTCCGACGACCAGGCGAAGCCCAGCCGCTGCGTCGCGCGCAGCGCATGCACGTTGGTCTGCCAGCCGGCCGCCCCGTGGCAGCGCGGCGGCCTGCCGAACACCTTTTCGTAGCGCGCGACGGCCCGGCGCATCTCGTCCGCGGTCCATTCGGCGCCGGCGCGCTCGACGCCGTCCTGCCACTTCACGTGGTCCCAGCAATGGATGCCGGTCTCGAAGCCGGCATCGCTCACGCCACGCATGATGTCGCCGCAGCGGCGGCCGATGTCAGGCCCGGGCAGCACCGTGCCGTACATCAGCGTCAGCAGGCCGTAATGCGAGAGCACCGAGGTGCGGCCGACCTTCTTCATGAAGCCGGGCCGGAAGGCGCGCTTGATCGCGCGGCCGGTGTGGTCGGGGCCGAGGGAGAACAGGAAGGTGGCACCGGCCTCGAAGCGGCGCAGGACGTCCACGAGTTGCGGCACGCCGGCCAGCGTGCCGCGATAGGTGTCGACGTCGACCTTCAGGGCGATGCGGGGCATCGCGCTCAATCCATCAGCTTGCGCGCTTCGGCGACGTCGCCGCGATAGGCTTCGAAAATGCTCCGCAATGCTTCCTCGAACGTGACCTTCGGCGCCCAGTCGAGGTCGGCCATGGTATTGGCGATCTTCGGCACGCGGTGCTGCGTGTCCTGGTAGCCCTTGCCGTAGTACTCGCCGGAGGTGGTTTCGAGCACTTTCACCTTGGCGAGGCTGGCCGCGTATTCGGGGTACTGCTTGGCGAGGTCGAGCATCAGCGTCGCCAGGTCGCGGATCGAGTAGTTGTTCTTCGGGTTGCCGATGTTGTAGATCTTGCTGTCGGCGATGCCGTTCTTGTTCTCGATGATCTTCATCAGCGCGTCGATGCCGTCCGACACGTAGGTGAAGGAGCGCTTCTGGGCGCCGCCGTCGACCAGCTTGATCGGCTCGCCGCGCACGATGTGGCCGAGGAACTGCGTGATCACGCGCGAGGAGCCTTCCTTCGGCGTGTGGATCGAGTCGAGGCCCGGCCCGATCCAGTTGAACGGCCGGAACAGCGTGTATTGCAGGCCTTCCTGCTGGCCGTAAGCGTGGATCACGCGGTCCATCATCTGCTTGGCGCACGAGTAGATCCAGCGCGGCTTGTTGATCGGCCCGAGGATCAGGTCCGAGTTCTCGGGATCGAATTCCGGGTCCTTGCACATGCCGTAGACCTCGGAGGTCGACGGGAAGATGACGCGCTTCTTGTACTTCACCGCCTGGCGGATGATCGGCAGGTTGGCCTCGAAGTCGAGCTCGAAGACGCGCAGCGGTTCCTTGACGTAGGTGGCCGGCGTCGCGATGGCGACCAGCGGCAGGATGACGTCGCACTTCCTGACGTGGTACTCGATCCATTCCTTGTTGATCATGATGTCGCCCTCGAAGAAATGGAAGCGAGGGTTGCCCATCAGGTCGGTGACGCGCTCGGAATTCATGTCCATGCCGTACACCTCCCAGTCGGTGGTGTCCATGATGCGCTGGGAGAGGTGGTGTCCGATGAAGCCGTTGACGCCGAGGATGAGGACTCTTTTCATGATTTTCGGGGAAGCATGGACGGAAACGCGGTATTTTACCCGTCCGCGCGTTCCCTGCCGACCCCGTCCTGACGCCCGGCGGCGCGGCCTTGTCGCAGCCTTTGCGCAGAATTGACACCGCCTGTCATTGTTCCTAGCATGGGGGCGCAAAAGCAATCGGCTCTAGGGAGGCTGACCCAGATCATGTCGCTGAACACGCCGGCCGCGTTGTGCCCCCGTGTGGCGCACGTATCCGCCGCCGACGATGCCATCCGGTATCGCGCGCTGGTGGAGCAGATGGTTGACGGGCTGTTCGTCTCCGACGCCGCGGGACGCTACATCGACGTCAACCCGGCCGGCTGCGAAATGCTCGGCTACTCGCGCGAGGAACTCCTGCGCATGTCCATCCCCGACGTCGTTTCCGGCGAGGAGATTCCCCGCGTGCGGCCCGAGGTGGAACGGCTGGCAGGCGGCGGCGTGGTGCGCAGCGAATGGCGCTTTCGCCGCAAGGACGGCAGCGTCTTCATCGGCGAGGTGTTGGGCCGCCAGTTGGCCGATGGCCACCTGCAGGGAATCCTGCGCGACGTCAGTTCGGATCGGGCGACGGAGAACCGGTTGCGGCAAGCCGAACAGCGCCACCGCATCGCCCTGGCGGCTGCCGAGCTCGGTACCTGGTGTTTCGAGGTGGAAGATGGCGTCGTCCGCCTGGATGCGGAGGCCCGGGAGATGCTTTGCGTTCCATCTGAATCCGTTCCGGCGCGAGACATTCTCGCGCGGCTTCATCCGGACGACGCCGCGGGCGCAAAGGACGTTGTCGCCGCTGCGCTCGATCCCGACCGTCCAGGCGCTGCGGTGGCGAAAGACTTCCGGGTCATGCTCGAGGACGGCTCGGTGCGCTGGTTGCGCGGACACGCCCACATCGAGTTCGCCGGCGGCGAGGGCGGCCGGCGGCCGGTTCAGGTCATCGGCACGCTCGAGGACATCACGGCACGCAGCGTGGCCCATGCCTGGCTCACGCGCTTGTCGCGGGCCTACGAGACGCGCAGCGAGATCAACAAGTGCGTCGTTCGCGCCATTGACGAGCACGAACTTCTCACCGACGCCTGTCGCATCGCCGCCGACTATGCGGGCTTCAGGCTGGTGCGTGCCGTACCGTTCGACGGGACCGGCGGCTTTGCCGGGCCCGCCATCCATTACGGCCCCGCGTCCCGGCTGGCCGAGTGCAACGGCATGCTGCAGTGGCTGGACGCCGCGCCGGTGCGCGAAGGCCTGCGCGAAGCCCTGCTTCGTCGGGGACATCACATCTCCGCCGCGCTCGAGGAAGACCGCTTCCTCGCCTGCCAGCATGCGGCTTGCGGCGAGGCGGGCATCGCCTCGGCGTGCATTCTTCCGCTTTTGGTCGAATCCCGGCTGGTGGGCGCCATGGCTTTCTACGCCGCGGATGCCGACTGCTTCGACGACGACATGGTGCGCCTGCTCGACGAGATGGCGGCGGACATCTCCTTCGGTCTCGAGTCCCTCGCCGAAGCGCGCCGCATGCACGAGAGCGAAACCCACTTCTCCACGATCTTCCGCACCAGCCCGGATTGCATCCTGATCGTTCGCCTGTCGGACGACCGCGTCACCGACGCCAACGATGGCTTCCTGCGTGCCTTCGGTTACCGACGCGAGGAAGTGGTCGGCGCCACCGTGCCTGATCTGGCCTTGTGGGAAAGCGACGCCGCCTGCGCCTCGATGCTTGCCATGCTGGAGGAAAGCGGAC
This sequence comes from Ignavibacteria bacterium, assembly GCA_050259835.1. Classification (GTDB taxonomy): domain Bacteria; phylum Pseudomonadota; class Gammaproteobacteria; order Burkholderiales; family Rhodocyclaceae; genus Nitricoxidireducens. The sequence continues at coordinate 11,653 of JBLNBJ010000090.1, forward strand.
GCATCCGCGACCTCGAGGCGCGCTGGCGGCATCGCAGCGGCGAACTGCGCGACTGCATCGTTTCGGGCGAGATTGTCGAACTCGGCGGCGCCCGCCATCTTTCCTGCGTCGTCCGGGACGTGACCGAACGGCGGACCATCGACCGCCTGCTGTACGCCCGCGAGCAGGAGTTCCGCGCGCTGGCCGAGAACTCACCCGACATCATCTCGCGCTTCGACAGCGAGGGGCGGCGCATCTACTCAAACCGGGAGCTGGCGCGCTGCTTCGGCGTTTCATTGAGCGACGTGATCGGCAAGACGCCCACCGAAGGCATGCCGGGCCAGGCTGTGGCGCAAGAGATCCAGGCGGCGGTCACGCGCGTGCTGGCCACGGCGCAGGAAGCGGATATCGACGTCGCCGGCCGCGAGGCGGCCGGTGGGCGCCTGGTGCACCGGCACGTGCGCATGGTGCCCGAATTCGACGCCGCCGGGCGCGTGGTGAGCGTGCTGGCCATCGGGCGCGACGTCACCCGCCTCAAGGAGACCAAGGAGCGGCTGCGCGAGACGCAGCAGCAGCTGCGCGCGCTCGACGCCCGCCGCGAGCATGCGCGCGAGGACGAGCGCAAGCGCATGGCGCGGGAGATCCATGACGTGCTCGGGCAGATGCTGACGGCGCTGCGGCTCGACCTCGACATGCTGGGCATGGAATTCGGCGGCGAGCAGCCGCTGCTGCTCGAACGCACGGCGAAGGCGACGCGGCTGGTGGACGACACCATCGGGGTCGTCCGCAACCTCGCCACGGCGTTGCGGCCGCCGGTGCTCGACATGGGCATCGTCTCGGCGCTCGAATGGCTGGCGCGCGAGTTTGCCGGCCACAGCGGAATCGCCTGCGAGGTGGCCGCACACGAAGGCGACCTCGTCGCTTTCGGCGAAGACGCGGCCACCAACGTCTTCCGCATCGTCCAGGAATCCCTCACCAACGTGGCCCGGCACGCGCGGGCCCGGCGCGTCGTCGTTTCGCTGGTGCGCGCGGATGGCGACTACGAGCTTTCGATCAGCGATGACGGCAAGGGCTTCGACCCGGCCGGCCTGGAGAACCGTTCGCTGGGGCTGGTCGGCATGCGCGAACGCGCCGTCGGACTGGGCGGCACGCTCGATATACGGAGCATTGGCGGCGGAGGCACCCGCATCGTGGTGCGGTTCCCGGCGCCCGGAAAAGGAGACGAATCATGATCCGCCTGCTGATCGCCGACGATCACGCCATCCTGCGCAGCGGACTGCGGCAACTGTTCTCGATCGCCGGCGACATCGTCGTCGCGGCCGAGGCCGAAGACGCGCCCCAGGTGATTGACGCCTTGCGCGACACCGAGGTGGACGTCGCGCTGCTGGACCTCAGCATGCCCGGGACCAGCGGGGTGGACCTCGTCGCCCGCCTGTCGGATCGCTATCCGCGCCTGGCCATCGTCGTCCTGAGCATGCACAACGAGCCGCAGATCGCCGAGCGCGCGCTGAAGGCGGGCGCGGCCGGCTACGTGACGAAGGACAGCGACGCCGCGACCTTGCTGGCCGCCGTGCGCACGGCCGCCGCCGGCAAGCGCTTCATCGCCCCGAAGATCGCCCAGAAGCTGGTCCTGCGCGCCATGGAAGGCGGTCCCGAACTGCCGCACGAGCGCCTGTCCGACCGCGAACTCGCGGTGATGCAGTTGCTGGTGCGCGGCGAAACCGTGGCCGACATCGCGGCCACGCTGGCGATCAGCGCCAAGACCGTCAGCACCCATAAGACGCGCCTGCTCCAGAAGATGGGGCTGCGCAACGGCACCGAACTTCTCCGCTATGCCATCGAGCATAAGCTCATCGAATAGCCCCATAACGGGGTAGGCAAACGCCTACCCCCGAATTTCCGCGTTGGCGGGGGGTTCTTTCAGTCTCTCCTGATATTCCCGATCGTTTTGATCGGGAATACTCGTCCCCAGATCCGGCCGCTGTCCCGCCTTTCGGCGGGGCTGCCGGCCGCAGGGAAAGGGATTGATGTCACGCAGCGAAGCTCTGCCCCGAGCCACGGCCACGGCCACGGCGACGGCGACGAAGACGGCACCGCTCGCGGCCGGGCTGCTCGGTGCCGTTGCGCTGCCGCTCGTGGCCGGCTTTTCCTTCAGTAGCGGCCTGGCCGCCCTGATCCTCGCCGCGGCTGGCGCGGGGCTCGCGGCCTGGGCGGCACGTGAGTCGCGGCGCGCCCTTTCCGCTGCGGTGTTCGCCATCGAGCACGCGCTGGCGGATGAGGCCGCGGCAAGGCCGGAGGCGGCGCCGGGCATCGAGCAACTCCACGAGAAGCTGCTGCCGGTCTGGTCGCGCCAGATCGAGCATGCGCGCACGCACACGGAGCAGTCGGCCCAGGATCTCGTCCGCCGCTTCGCCGCACTGGTGCAGCGCCTGGAAACCACCCTGGCAGCGTCCCAGCAGGGCGTCGGCGCTGCCGAAGGCGGCGGGCTGATGGCCTTGCTGCGAGACAGCGAAGGGCAGCTCAAGTCCATCCTCGATTCGCTGCGCGCAGCCTTCGAGGTCAAGGAGAACCTGCTGCGCGAGACGGCCGACCTGTCGCGCTTTACGGTGGACCTCAAGACGATGGCGGCCGAGGTCGGCGAAATCGCCAAGCAGACCAACCTGCTGGCGCTCAACGCAGCGATCGAGGCGGCGCGCGCGGGCGACGTGGGGCGCGGCTTCGCCGTCGTTGCCGACGAAGTGCGCAAGCTGTCCGCCCTGTCCGCGGATACGGGCCGGAAGATGAGCGAGACGGTCGAAACCGTCAACGCCGCCATCGCGGCGACGCTCGACATTTCCCGCGAGTACGCCAAGCAGGACGATGGCGTGGTCAATGCCTCGGAAAAGGTCATCGAGTCGGTGATGGCGAAGTTCCATTCCGCCACCCGAGAGCTTTCG
>JBLNBJ010000091.1:0-16766 GCA_050259835.1 Ignavibacteria bacterium
CTCCTGGGGCAGCGCGAAGCGCTGGATTGATGTGGCCAGCGCCTGCGTCACCGGATGCGTCGGCCGGCCGGCGTAGAGCGCCGCCACTTCGCCGCGCCACCAGGCCAGCTTGGCGCGGGCGACGCCGGCATCGGAGCATTCGTCGACGGCGTCGTCGACTTCGCGGCAGAAGGCATAGAGGGCGGTGATCGCCTGGCGGCGCTCGCGCGGCAGGAACAGGAAGCTGTAGTAGAAGCTCGATCCGCTCGCGGACGCCTTCTGCTGGCAGTACTCGTCGGGCGTCATGCGGTCAGGGCGCGCCACAGCACGCGCGCCCAATCGGGCTTTTCGAGGACCGGCCGGCGGCGGAAGACGTCGTAGTTCACGGCCTCGATTTTATCGAGAATGCGCAGGCCGCCCGCGACGATGGCGCGGATTTCCAGGCCGATGCGTCCCGGCAGCTCGCGCCCTAGCGGCGCGCCTTCGAGCATCAGCGAGCGCGCGCGGTCGACCTCGAAGGCCATCAGTGCGCGCCAGCTGTCGTCGCAGTAGCGGCAGCGGATCTGGGTTTCGCTGACGCCGAAGCGCGCGAGGTCTTCCTGCGGCAGGTAGACGCGCGGCTTGTCCCAGTCGATCGCGACGTCCTGCCAGTGGTTGATCAGTTGCAGGGCCGAGCAGACGCAATCGGAACGGCGCAGGTTCTCGGGCGTCGCGGCGCGGAACAGGTGCAGCAGCAGGCGGCCGACCGGATCGGCCGAGCGCCGGCAATAGTCGAGCAGCTCTCCGTAGGTGGCGTAGCGCGTCTTCGCGACGTCCTGCGCGAAGGCGTCGAGCAGGTCGCGGAACAGTTGCAGCGGCAGGCGATGCGCTTCGATCACCGGGCGCAGGCGCCGGAACACCGGATGGTCGGTGGCGCGGCCGGCTTCGATCGCATCCAGTTCGTCCCGGTAGCCGTTCAACAGGCGCAGCCGCTCGGCGGCCGGCAGATCGCCTTCGTCGGCGAAGTCGTCGGCGCTGCGGGCGAAGGCGTAGATGGCCGCGACCGGTTCGCGCAGCCGGGCGGGCAGCAGGAAGGAGGCGACCGGAAAGTTCTCGTAATGATCGACGGGCATGGAAAGGGCTTCGGGCGGGCCCCGGCGGCGGGCAGCGCGCACTATAGCCTCATGGTCGGCGATGCTCAATACATGACGTTTGCAAGGCGCGGGGTGCGGCGCTATCCTTGCGCCCGTTGTCGCCGGTTCCGAAAGATTTTCATGCGCCGCCTTCCCTTCGCGCTGCTCCTGCTTCCCCTGCTCTGCTGGGCGGGTGCCTACGACTACTACGAATGCGTGGGCCCGGGAGGGGACGTCAGCCACTCGGTGGAGCGCTGCCCGAAGGGCCACAAGCAGCGCCGCATCGAGGACGATGCCGCGCCCGAGACCCGCAGCCTGGGCGCCGTCGCGGGCGGGGTGATTCGGCTGCAGAGCGGTCCCGGCGGCCACTTCTACACGACGGCCAGCATCAACGGCACGCCGATGCGCGTTGTGGTCGACACCGGCGCCACCGACGTCGCCATCTCGCCTAGCGCCGCGCAGCGGGCCCGCATCGACACGCGCCGCGGCATCCGCGGCATGAGCTACACGGCCAACGGCACCACGCCGGTAACGGCGGTGCTGCTCGATTCGGTGGAGTTCGGCGGCAACACCGTGCGGCAGGTGCGTGCCGTGGTGCTGTCGCAGGAACTGGGGCCGCACGAGGAAGTCCTTCTCGGCATGAGCTTCCTGCGGCACTTCGAGGTCAGCACCGACGGCGCGCTGATGACGCTGAGGCCGAAATAGATGCAGTGGCGGCTGGCAACATTGCTCACATTCGCGGCGTTGGCCGGCGGTTGCGCCCCGGTGCAGCCTTATCCGGACGGCTACGCCGCCTGCTACGCGCGCATGCGACGCCACGCCGACGACTTGCTGCCGGGCTTTGCCGCGCTCGGCTACCGCCCGGCCGTCAAGCTGCAACTCGACGAGAGGATGCCCGACGCCTACGGCCTGAACTCGATGCAGGACGTGCTGGGCGACGCCAAGCCGGACGGCCGAATCCGGCTGCGCGCTTCCGCAGTTTGCGCGGACGACGAACTGGCGCGTGCCGTCGTGGCGCATGAAATGGCGCATGTGGCGCTTCAGCACCGCGGTTCGCCGTCGACCGGCCTGGTGCTCGCCTGGGAAGGCCCGCCGAAGAACGAGAACGAGGCGAACGCGCTCGGCCTGGCCGTGCTTCGCCGCATCGGCGGACATCCGCTGTCCGAACGTCAGCTCGAATGCCGGCTGACGGATTGCGCCGGCATGGCGGGCCCGCGGGGAACGCCGGCCTTCCGGGAACTCCTCCCGCGGGCTGCCCCCTGAGGGTAGGGCGAATCGGTTAGAATCCGCAGTCGCGCGAAGGTGGCGGAATTGGTAGACGCACTGGATTTAGGTTCCAGCGCCGCGAGGCGTAAGGGTTCGAGTCCCTTCCTTCGCACCAATTCCGATTCAGCACAGGCCCGCCGCGGCAATCCATAGGATTTTCAAGGACTTTCCATGCAAACTGAACCCCAGCAGAGCGGCGCCGCCGCCGTGAATCCGCTCGAACGCAAGATCGACATGAGCGTTGCCGTTGCCGAAATCGACAAGGAAGTCGAGCAGCGGCTGCGTCAGATCTCCAAGACCGCCAAGATGGCCGGTTTCCGCCCCGGCAAGGTGCCGTTCAAGATGGTTGCGCAGCAGTATGGCGACCAGGCACGTTCCGAGGCCATCGGCGCCGCGGTCGAGCGTGCGTTCGGCGAGAAGGTGCGCGAGCAGAACCTGCGCGTTGCCGGCTATCCCCGCATCGAGGCGAAAAAGGCCGACGACGACAAGGCCATGGCATTTTCCGCGACCTTCGAGGTCTATCCGGACATCGCGATCGGCGACGTCTCGGGGCAGACGGTCGAGAAGCCGGCGCTGGAAGTCACGGATGCCGAAGTGGACAAGACCATCGATGTCCTTCGCAAGCAGCGCACCACCTTCGTGCCGGCCGGCCGCGCCGCGCAGAAGGATGACCGCGTCGTGATCGACTTCGTCGGCCGCAAGGGCGGCGAGGAGTTCGCGGGCGGCAAGGGCAATGATTATCCGGTGATGGTCGGCAGCGGCGCGATGCTGCCGGAGTTCGAGGCCGCCATCGAAGGCATGGCCGCAGGCGCCACCAAGACCTTCGGCCTGACCTTCCCCGACGACTACCACGCCAAGGATCTGGCCGGGCAGAAGGTCGAGTTCGAGATCACCGTGAAGCAGGTGGAAGCGCCGAAATTGCCGGAAATCGATGCCGATTTCGCCAAGAGCCTGGGCATCAAGGACGGCGACCTGGCCGCGATGCGCAAGGAAGTGCGCGAGAACCTCGAGCGCGAGGTGAAGAAGCGCATCCAGGCGCGCATCAAGAACCAGGTTATGGACGCCCTGCTGGCGGCCACGCCGATCGACGTTCCGGGCGCGCTGGTGGAAGCCGAGGCCCACCAGATGGCCCAGAACGCGCTCAAGGATTTCGAGCAGCGCGGCGGCAACCCCAAGGCGATGCCCATCCAGGCCTCGTGGTTTACCGACGCCGCGACGCGTCGCGTCAAGCTTGGCCTGCTCCTTGCTGAACTGGTGAAGGCGAAGGATCTGCACGCCAAGCCGGACCAAGTGCGCGCCATGGTCGACGACTTCGCCGCGACCTTCGAGGATCCCAAGGAGGTCGTGCGCTGGTACTACTCGCAGCCGCAGCGGCTCGCGGACGCAGAAGCCCTGGTCATGGAAAACAATGTCGTTGACTGGGTCTTGTCGCAGGCTAAAGTGTCCGAGAAGGCGATTGGTTTTGACGAACTGATGGGCGATCGGGCATGATGTTCCACAGCAACGGGCCGACGATGACGAACATGACGAATCAATCCGAGACTCAGGCGATCGGCCTCGTGCCGATGGTTGTCGAGACCAGCGGGCGCGGCGAGCGCGCCTACGACATCTACTCGCGTCTGCTCAAGGAGCGGGTCGTGTTTTTGGTCGGGCCGGTCAACGACATGACCGCCAACCTTATCGTCGCCCAGTTGCTGTTTCTCGAGTCCGAGAACCCGGACAAGGACATCTACTTCTACATCAACTCGCCGGGCGGTTCGGTCACCGCCGGCCTGGCGATCTACGACACCATGCAGTTCATCAAGCCGGACGTGTCCACGCTTTGCGTCGGCCAGGCGGCGAGCATGGGCGCCTTCCTTCTGGCCGCGGGTGCGAAGGGCAAGCGTTTCTGCCTGCCCAACTCGCGCGTCATGATCCACCAGCCGCTCGGCGGCTTCCAGGGCCAGGCCTCCGACGTCGAGATCCACGCCAAGGAAATCCTGTACATCAAGCAGCGCCTGAACGAGATTCTCGCGAAGCACACGGGCCAGCCGATCGAGCGCGTCGAGCGCGACACCGATCGCGACAACTTCCTTTCCGCGGAGGCCGCTGTCGACTTCGGCCTCGTGGACAAGGTGATCGCCAACCGCGCCGAAGCGGTCTGAGCGGCACGAAACAACGGAGCCGGCGATGACGGACAAGAAATCCAGCGACAAACTTCTCTACTGCTCCTTCTGCGGCAAGAGCCAGCATGAGGTCAAGAAGCTCATCGCCGGTCCGTCCGTGTTCATCTGCGACGAGTGCATCGACCTCTGCAACGACATCATCCGCGACGAGACGGCGGCCGAACCGGCCGGCAAGACCTCGAGCGACCTGCCGCCGCCGATGGAGATCCGCAGCATCCTCGACCAGTTCGTGATCGGGCAGGACCAGGCCAAGAAGATCCTGGCCGTGGCCGTGTACAACCACTACAAGCGCCTGCGTCATCGCGACAAGGGCGGCGACGGCGTCGAGCTGGCGAAGAGCAACATCCTGCTGATCGGCCCGACGGGCTCCGGCAAGACGCTGCTGGCGCAGACGCTGGCGCGCCTGCTCAACGTGCCCTTCGTGATGGCCGACGCGACGACGCTCACCGAGGCCGGCTACGTCGGCGAGGACGTCGAGAACATCATCCAGAAGCTGCTGCAGAAATGCGACTACGAAGCCGAGAAGGCGCAGCAGGGCATCGTCTACATCGACGAGATCGACAAGATCTCGCGCAAGTCCGACAATCCCTCGATCACGCGCGACGTGTCGGGCGAAGGCGTGCAGCAGGCGCTGCTGAAGCTGATCGAAGGCACGGTCGCCTCGGTGCCGCCGCAGGGCGGCCGCAAGCATCCGAACCAGGACTTCGTGCAGATCGACACGACCAACATCCTGTTCATCTGCGGCGGCGCTTTCGACGGCCTCGAAAAGGTCATTCGCGAACGCTCCGAGAAGTCGGGCATCGGCTTCTCCGCGCAGGTGAAGACGCGCGACAACAAGAGCATCACGGAAACCTTGAAGCGCGTTGAGCCGGAAGACCTCATCAAATTCGGCCTCATTCCCGAATTCGTCGGCCGTCTGCCCGTGGTGGCGACGCTGCATGAACTCGACGAGGACGCGCTCGTCCAGATCCTGATCGAACCCAAGAACGCCCTCATCAAGCAATACCAGAAACTTTTCGGTATGGAAGGGGTCGAACTCGAGGTTCGGCCGGGCGCCCTGCAAGCCATTGCCAGGAAAGCCCTCAAGCGCAAGACCGGCGCGCGCGGTCTGCGGTCCATCCTCGAATCGGCGCTGCTCGACACCATGTACGAACTCCCGGGATTGGAGAACGTCGAAAAGGTGGTGATCGACGAAAACATGATAGAAAACGGGGGACAACCCCTCCTGATCTACGCCGATCAGCCGAAGGTCTCCGCGTCCAACTAAGGCGGCATTCGAACCGCTGCGCTTGAACCGGCCAAACGCGACCCCACATGGGTCTCGTGGTCACAACGTTTTAAGGATAAATCCATGTCAGGCGAGCTTGACTTCCCCAAAGAGAACATTGAGTTGCCGCTATTGCCCTTGCGGGATGTGGTGGTTTTCCCGCATATGGTCATCCCGCTGTTCGTCGGGCGGCCCAAGTCCATCCGGGCGCTCGAAGCGGCCATGGAGGCCGGCAAGAGCATCCTGCTGGTCGCGCAGAAGTCGGCCGCCAAGGATGAGCCCGAGGCGGGTGATCTCTATACGATCGGCTGCATCTCCAACATCCTGCAGATGCTCAAGCTGCCCGACGGCACGGTGAAGGTGCTGGTCGAGGGCACGCAACGCGCGCGCATCGCGAACATCGAGGACCGCGGCACGCAATTCGTCGCCGAAGTCACGCCGCTGTCGCTCGATGAGCGCGGCGGCCACGAAGTCGAAGCCATGCGCCGCACGATCCTGGCGCAGTTCGACCAGTTCGTGAAGCTGAACAAGAAGATTCCGCCGGAGATTCTGACGTCGCTGGCGGGCATCGAGGAAGCCGGCCGCTTGGCCGACACCATCGCCGCCCACCTGCCGATGAAGCTCGAGCTCAAGCAGGAAATCCTCGAACTGTTCGACGTCGCAGCGCGCCTCGAGAAGCTGCTGGCGCAACTGGAAACCGAGCTCGACATCCTTCAGGTGGAAAAGCGCATCCGCGGCCGCGTCAAGCGCCAGATGGAGAAGAGCCAGCGCGAGTACTACCTGAACGAGCAGGTCAAGGCCATCCAGAAGGAACTCGGCGAGGGCGAGGAAGGCGCCGACCTCGACGAGATGGAGAAGAAGATCAAGCTTTCCGGCATGAGCAAGGAAGGCATGGCGAAGGCGCAGTCCGAGCTCAAGAAGCTCAAGCTGATGTCGCCGATGTCGGCAGAAGCCACGGTCGTGCGCAACTACATCGAGACCCTGATCGGCCTGCCCTGGAAGAAGAAGTCGCGCATTTCCAAGGACCTCGGTGCCGCCGAGAAGATCCTCGACAAGGACCACTACGGCCTCGAGAAGGTCAAGGAGCGCATCGTCGAATACCTGGCCGTGCAGCAGCGCGTCGACAAGGTGAAGGCGCCGATCCTTTGCCTGGTCGGCCCCCCGGGCGTCGGCAAGACCTCGCTCGGTCAGTCGATCGCCAAGTCGACCAACCGCAAGTTCATCCGCATGGCGCTGGGCGGCGTGCGCGACGAGGCCGAGATCCGCGGCCACCGCCGCACCTACATCGGCTCCATGCCGGGCAAGATCCTGCAGAACATGACCAAGGTCGGCGTCAAGAACCCGCTGTTCCTGCTCGACGAAGTGGATAAGCTCGGCATGGACTTCCGCGGCGATCCGTCTTCGGCGCTGCTGGAAGTGCTCGACCCCGAGCAGAACCACACCTTCCAGGACCACTACATCGAGGTCGATTTCGACCTGTCCGACGTGATGTTCGTGGCCACTGCCAACACGCTGAACATTCCCGCGGCGCTGCTCGACCGCATGGAAGTGATCCGCCTGTCCGGCTACACCGAGGACGAGAAGGTCAACATCGCCGTGCGCTACCTGCTGCCCAAGCAGATGAAGAACAACGGTGTCAAGCGCGAGGAACTGTCCGTCACCGAGGACGCCATCCGCGACATCGTGCGCTACTACACGCGCGAAGCCGGCGTGCGCGCGCTCGAGCGCGAGATTTCCAAGATCTGCCGCAAGGTGGTCAAGGCCCTCGTGATGAAGTCGCGCAAGAACAAGATCGTCGTCAATTCGAAGAACCTCGACAAGTACATCGGCGTGCGCCGCTACTCCTTCGGCATGGCCGAGAAGGACAACCAGGTCGGCCAGGTCACCGGTCTCGCCTGGACCGAGGTCGGCGGCGAACTGCTGACGATCGAGTCCGTGGCCGTGCCGGGCAAGGGCAAGACCATGACCACCGGCAAGCTCGGCGAGGTCATGCAGGAGTCGATTCAGGCCGCGCTGACGGTGGTGCGCCGCCGCAGCAAGGCGCTCGGCATCGCCGAGGACTTCTACCAGAAGAACGACCTGCATATCCACCTGCCGGAAGGCGCGACGCCGAAGGACGGCCCAAGCGCCGGCATCGCGATCACGACGGCGCTGGTGTCGACGCTGACGGGAATTCCCGTTCGCGCCGACGTGGCGATGACGGGCGAGATCACGCTGCGCGGCGAAGTGTTGCCGATCGGCGGCCTCAAGGAGAAGCTCCTTGCCGCGGTGCGCGGCGGCATCCGCCTGGCGCTGATCCCGGAAGAGAACGTGAAGGACCTGGCCGAGATTCCCGATACGATCAAGAATCGCATCGAGATCCAGCCGGTCAAGTGGATCGACAAGGTGCTCGAACTGGCGCTCGAGCGGCAGCCCGAGCCCCTGCCGGAGACGCCCGCGGCGTCCGCCGCCGTCCCGGCGGTGGAATCGCCTGCGCCGCCGGCGATCACGCACTGACGGGATCTTTGTAGTCGACTAACGCCGACGCCGCCTCCGGGCGGCGTCGGCGTTTTGCGGTTAGCTGTTAGAATTCGCCGCGTTTCGCTGCGGCAGCGCGGGTGCTTAGCTCAGTTGGTAGAGCGTCGCCCTTACAAGGCGAATGTCGGCGGTTCGAACCCGTCAGCACCCACCACTTCCCGCGCCGTCATCCCCAACGTTTCTTCTTCGCCGCCAGCGAATCCTTGCGCGCCGCGTCTTCCTTGGCAGTGCGCCTCTTGAAGAGGAACGACGAGACGACCACCAGTCCGCCGTAGAACAGCGCGAAGGGCAGCCAGGTGGCGCCCACGGTGGCGAAGATGAAGAACGGCGAGCCGACCACGAGCAGCGTCTGCAGCAGGCCGAGCATGCGGTTGTCGCCGAGCAGGGGCAGCGCGCCCGTGGCCATGCCTCCCAGCAGCCAAACCCACCAAGCCAGGTCTGAGTTCATGCGTCCGCCTTCTCCCTATGGAGCGCCCCGGCGGGGGCGCAAACGAATCTAATAGTACAATTCGGGCGGCCGCCAGAGCGAACTCCGGTTCGCTTTTTTTTATCGACTACGGATTTCCTCAGCATGTTTGAATACGTCCGCAACAACCCGAAGCTCGTCCAGCTGTTCCTCGCGCTGATCACGCTGCCGTTTGCCTTCTGGGGCGTCGAGTCCTACGTGCGCAATGCCGGGTCCGGCGAGGATGCGGCCACGGTGGGCGGCTCCAAGATCACCATGCAGGAATTCCAGCGCGCCCTGCGTGAGCAGCAGGAGCGCCTGCGGCCGGCTCTGGGCGGACGCGATCCGGCCATCCTCGACAGCCCGGAACTGCGGCGCAGCGTCATCGAAGGCCTGGTCAACCAGCGGCTGATGGCGGTGCACGCGACGAAGGCGAAGCTCGTCGTGTCCGATGATCAACTCAAGCAGTTCATCATGTCGGCGCCCTCGCTGCAGGTCAATGGCAAGTTCTCCCCGGAACGCTACGAAATGCTCGTGAGCCAGCAAGGCCTCAGCAAGGAAGGCTTCGAGGCGCGCGTGCGGCAGGACGTGGCGGCCCAGGAGGCGGTGGGGGCGATAGCCGACGCCGCGCTGCCCGGTCGCACGGCGGCCGATCGCTGGATCAGCGCGCAGCTCGAGGAGCGCGAGATCAGCGAGGCGCTGCTGCGTCCCGAGCTCTACGCCGGCAAAGTCAAGCTGGCGCCGGATGCCGTCAAGAACTACTACGAGGCCAACCGCAAGCAGTTCGAGCTGCCCGAGCAGGTGCGCGCAGAATTCGTCGTGCTGTCCCTCGACAACGTCATGCGCGGCGTGCGCGTGAGCCCCGAGGAGGTGCGCAAGGTCTACGACGCCGCGGGCGGCGAGAAGCGGGCCGAAGAGGCCAAGAAGAAGGCCGAGTCGATCCTCGCCGAGGTGCGCAAGGATCCCAAGCGCTTCGCCGACGTCGCGCGCAAGTATTCGGAAGACCCGGGCTCCAAGGACAAGGGCGGCGACCTCGGCTATTTCGGGCGCGGGATGATGGTCAAGCCGTTCGAGGATGCGGTGTTCAAGATGAAGGTCGGCGACATCAGCGGCCTCGTCGAAAGCGACTTCGGCTTCCACATCATCATGCTGACCGGCGTGCGGCCGGGCGCGCACGGCGAGGAACGGCAGGCGAGCCACATCCTGATCGCCAAGCCGGCCGGCGCCAAGAGCTTCGAGTCGGCGCGCGGCGAAATCGAGGCGGCGTTGCGGCGCGACGCGGCGGCAAAGCAGTTCTCGGAACTCGCCGAAGGTTTCACCAATACCGTCTATGAGCAGTCCGACAGCCTCAAGCCGGCCGCCGAGAAGTACAAGCTGCCGATCCAGACCTACGACGGCTGGATATCCAAGGGCGGCCAGGCGCTGCCGCCATTCGCCAATCCCAAGCTCAACGCGGCGATCTTCTCTGAGGACGCGGTGAAGAACAAGCGCAACACCGAGGCCATCGAAGTGGCACCGAACACGCTGGTCGCGGCGCACGTCGTCGAGTACAAGCCGGCCTCGGTCCAGCCCCTCGAAGCGGTCGCTCCCGCTATCGAGAAGGCGCTGGTGCGCCAGGAAGCAGCGAAGCTCGCCGTGAAGGACGGCGAGGAAAAGCTGGCTCAGCTCGCCAAGGGCGAGAAGGTCGATCTGGGCTGGGGCGCCGCGCGAGTCGTCGCCCGCGCGTATGCACCGAACATGACGCCGGATGCCGTGCGCGCCGTGTTCTCCGCCGACGCGGCCCACCTGCCGGCTTATGCAGGTGCCGCCGCGCCGGAAGGCTTCGCGCTGTATCGCATCAGCCAGGTCAAGCCCTATGCGGCGCCGGCCGGTGCGGAAGAGCCGCCGCGCGCCAAGGCGCTGCGCGACCGCTATCGCCAGACCGTGGCGGAAGCGGAACTGGCGGCCTGGTTGGCCACGCTGCGGCAGCGCTACGGCGTGGAGATCAACAAGGCGGTGTTCGAGCCGGGCGGCGGCAAGTAAGCCCGGCGTTCCGCAAAAGAAAAACGGCGCGAGTTTCGCGCCGTTTTTCTTTGGTGCCGCCCGCCGGACTTACTGGGCGGGCAGCGGATCGGCGTTGCCCAGCGCCGTGGTGTTGAGGCCGCCGTCGACGTACATGATCTCGCCGGTGATGCCGCTGGCCAGGTCCGAGAGCATGAACGCCGCGGCGTTGCCCACTTCGTCGATGGTGACGTTGCGGCGCAGCGGCGCGTTATGCGCGTTGTAGGCGAGCAGCTTGCCGAAGCTGCCGATGCCGGACGCGGCCAGCGTCTTGATCGGGCCGGCCGAGATGGCGTTGGCGCGGATGCCCTGCGGGCCGAGGCAGAACGCTAGGTAGCGCGTCGCGGCCTCGAGGCTGGCCTTGGCCAGGCCCATGGTGTTGTAGTTCGGCAGGGTGCGCTCGGCGCCGAGGTAGGTCAGCGCCAGCAGCGAAGCGTTGTTGCCCTTCAGCAGCAGCGGGCGGGCCGCCTTGGCGAGCGCCGCGTAGCTGTAGGAGGAGACGTCGTGCGCGATGCGGAACGATTCGCGCGTGATGCCGTCGAGGAAATCGCCCTCGATGGCTTCCGACGGCGCGAAGGCGATCGAATGCACGATGCCGTCGAGCCCTTCCCACTTCTTGCCGATCTCGGTGAACACGTTCTCGATCTCGGCGTCGACCGCGACGTCGCAGCGGAACACCATCTCGCTGCCGAACTCGGCGGCGAACTTCTGCAGACGCTCCTCGAAACGCTCGTTCTGGTAGGTGAACGCGAGCTGCGCACCTTCGCGCTTGCATGCCTTGGCGATGCCGTAGGCGATGGACCGGTTGGACAGCAGACCGGTGATCAGGATGCGCTTGCCGGCGAGAAATCCCATAGACGATTGCCTCCAAAATGGACGGCGAATTATAGCGGATGGCGGCATCGGCTACACTGGCGGCATGCGCAACCTCGCCATCGCCTGCCTCGCCGCGCTGCTGGCCGCATGCGGCAGCGCGTGGAACGACCCGTATCCCGCATCCGACCGCGGCAAGAACATTCTCTACAGCGTGTTCACCGAGCGTCCCAAGCACCTCGATCCGGCGCAGTCGTACAGCGAGAACGAACTCGTCTTTACCGGCCAGATCTACGAAGCGCCGCTGCAATACCACTACCTCAAGCGTCCCTACACGGTGATCCCGGCGACCGCCACCGCCGTGCCGAAGCCGCGCTATTTCGATGCCCGGGGCCGCGCGCTGCCTGACGACGCCGACGCCGCGCGCATCGCGTACACCGACTACGTGATCACCCTGAAGCCCGGCATCCGCTACCAGCCGCATCCGGCCTTCGCCGAGCAGCCGGCCGATCTCTCGCGCATCGGGACGCTGGCCGACTTCCCCAATCACGGCACGCGCGAACTGAGTGCCGACGACTACGTGTATGAGATCAAGCGGCTGGCGCACCCGCGGCTGCATACGCCGATCCTCGGGCTGATGGCCGAATACATCGTCGGCTTCAAGGAGCTCGCCGAGGAACTTCAGCGCCACGACAAGTCGCTGCCGCCGGAGCGCCGCGGCGAGTGGCTCGACCTGCGCAAGTTCGAACTGTCAGGCGTCTCGGTCATCGATCGGCATTCCTACCGCATCCGCATCCGCGGCAAGTATCCGCAGTTCATCTACTGGCTGACCATGCCGTTCTTCGCACCGATCCCGTGGGAAGCCGACCGTTTCCACAGCCAGCCCGGCATGGCGGCGAAGAACCTGACGCTCGACTGGTATCCGATCGGCACCGGCCCCTACATGCTGACCGAGAACAACCCGAACGCGCGCATGGTGCTCGAGCGCAATCCCAACTTCCATGGCGAGACCTACCCGTGCGAAGGCGAGCCCGACGATCGCGCGGCGGGGCTGCTCGCCGACTGCGGCAAGGCGCTGCCCTTCATCGATCGGGCGGTGTTCACGCTCGAGAAGGAGCAGATTCCCTACTGGAACAAGTTCCTGCAGGGCTACTACGACGCTTCCGGCATTTCGTCCGATTCGTTCGACCAGGTCGTGCAGGTGGGCGGCGGCGGGGAGGTCACGCTGTCGGACGACATGAAGCGGCAGGGCATCCGCCTCACCACCTCGGTCGCGACCACCACCGACTACATGGGCTTCAACATGCTCGATCCGCTCGTCGGCGGTTCGGGGGAGCGCGCGCGCAAGCTGCGCCAGGCGATCTCCATCGCCATCGACGAGGAGGAATACATCTCGGTCTTCCTCAACGGCCGCGGCATCCCGGCGCAAGGGCCGATTCCGCCGGGCATCTTCGGCTACCGCGAAGGCGAGGCCGGCATCGATCCGGTGGTCTACGAATGGAAGGACGGCAAGCCGCAGCGCCGCGACATCGCTACCGCGCGGCGGCTGCTGGCCGAGGCCGGCTATCCCGACGGCCGCGACGCCAAGACCGGCGAGCCGCTGGTGATCTACCTCGACACCACGGCCGGCGGCGTCGGCGCCAAGTCGCGCATCGACTGGCTCAACAAGCAGTTCCAGAAGATCGACGTCCAGCTCGTCGTGCGCAACACCGACTACAACCGCTTCCAGGAGAAGATCATCAAGGGCGCGGCGCAATTGTTCTTCTTCGGCTGGAACGCCGACTATCCCGATCCCGAGAATTTCCTGTTCCTGCTCTACGGCCCTCAGGGCAAGGTCAGGCATCAGGGCGAGAACGCCGCGAACTACGCCAGCCCCGAGTACGACCGGCTCTTCGAGCAGATGCGCACGATGGAAAACGGCCCCCGCCGGCAGGCGATCATCGACCGCATGCATGCCGTGCTTTGCCAGGATGCTCCCTGGGTCTGGGGCTACCACCCCAAGGACTACACGCTCTACCATTCGTGGCTCTCGAACCGCAAGCCGACCAAGGTCGGCAACAACACGCTCAAGTACCAGCGCGTCGATGCCGCCCTGCGCGACCGCCTGCGCGTCGAGTGGAACCGTCCCGCGTTGTGGCAGCCTCTGCTCGGCGTGCTGGCCCTGGTGGCGCTGGCCCTGCCGGCCTGGGCGAGCCACCGCCGCCGCGAAAACTCCGGCGCGCGGCCGGCGCATTGACCCGGGCGCCGCAATTGTGGTTAAATGCGCGCCTTCCGCACGCGGGCGGTTAGCTCAGCGGTAGAGCACTGCCTTCACACGGCAGGGGTCACTGGTTCGATCCCAGTACCGCCCACCAACGCACGGTTTCCTTCCGTGTTCCATTACCGATCAGTCCCCATCGCAGAATGCCACGAACCGCTCGTTGGCATTCCCGCGGGCCTGTTCGCGTTCACCGATCCGCATCCCTACGCAGCACTCGGCGCGCCTTACGGCGGCGCATCGCCTTGGATGCTGCGACGATCGGTCCTCGATGCCCTGATCGCCGCGCAGGACCGCCTGGGCGTGCTGGCACCCGGCTGGCGGCTCAAGCTGTTCGACGCCTACCGCCCCGTGGCAGTGCAGGCCTTCATGGTGTGGCGCGAGTTCCGGCAGCAGGCGGCGCGCGTCGGGCGCTCGCTCGATGCTTTCGGCAGTCCCGACGAACTCGCGGCGGCGGACCCGGCGCTTTACGCGTCGCTTGCGGCAACGGTGTTCACCTTTTGGGGCGTGCCCAGCGACGACCCGCGCACGCCGCCGCCGCACAGCACGGGCGCGGCAATCGATCTCACGCTCGAGGACGCGGCCGGCCGCGAAGCCGACATGGGGTGTCCGATCGACGAGACCAGCGAGCGCGCCTATCCCGACCATTTCACGCAAGCCCAAGAAGCTGAGGTGCGGGCCATTCACGCGCGCAGGTGCCTGCTGAACGACGCGATGGCCTCCGCGGGTTTCAGTCGGCATATCAACGAATGGTGGCACTTCTCGCTGGGGGACCAGATGGCCGCGCTCGCCAGAGGCGAGGCGCACGCGATCTACGGCCGCGCGGCTTGACGATTGCTTCACGTATGTCGGTTGAGGGAAGCCTTTTGCCGCGAAGGGGTATTGGCGCGGCATATCCGACTACCTGTATTTTGGTATTGCAGGTCGGGCGATCCTTGTCCATTCTTTACCTGCGGTCTTCGAGTGCAAAGGGAGGAATGCGGCGCGCGCTTCCGGGGACCCACGAATATTCCCTCGTCCCTGGAATAGCCGCGGAGAACAAATGCCCCGAACCCGTTCGCATGGAGGCCGGTCAGCCAAGCCAAGTGTCCGACCGAAGTCGGACACCGCGCGCCGGGCGCGGACGAAGACGCGCGACACCCACCCGGGAGAAAACGCCGAGAACGTGCTGCGCATCGCGCGCATTGGCGGATGGAGCGTAGACCACGTTGCCGGCAGCATGACCTGGTCGCGGGAGTTCTTCGAACTCTTCGAACTCGATCCCGAGGAGACAAGGCCCAGCTACCAGGCATTCCTCGACGCTGTACACCCCGACGATCGCGAGGCCGTCAATCGCGCGTTCATGGATGCGCTGGCGAATGCGCAGCCCTACGAACACGTCCATCGCGTCGTCACCCGCAGCGGCCCGGTGAAATGGCTGCACGAGAAGTGCGAGACGGAGTTCGACGAGTCCGGCGTGCCGATCCGCTCGGTCGGCATCGTGCAGGACGTCACCGACCGCCACGAGACCCTGTTGGCGCTCCAGGCCAGCGAGGCGCGGCTGCGCAGCATCTTCGACAACGCGAACACCGGCATCGCTTCGACCGACGCGGCCGGGCGGGTGACGAGTTTCAACGAAGCCTTCCGGGCGATGCTCGGCTTCGAGCGCGAAGTCCTGGCCGGGATGAACTTCACCGACTTCACCCATCCGGAAGACCTGCTGCGCGAGATTCCCCTGGTGGCCGACATCCTCGAGCGCAAGCGCGAGCACTACCACATGGAGAAGCGCTACATCGCGGCGGATGGACGCTATGTCTGGGTGGACATCTCGGTCGCCGTGGTGCGCGACCCCGACGGCGGCGTGGCGGCCTTCGTTGCGGTGGTCAAGGACATCACCGAACGGCAACGCGTCGAGGCGGAGCTGCGCGAGAGCATCAGCATGCTCACCGGCATCCTGCAGACGACGCGCGACGGCTACTGGTGCGTCGACGAATCGGGACGGCTGCTCGACGTCAATCCGGCGTATTGCGCCCAGTCGGGCTACCGCCGCGAGGAATTGCTCGGCATGTTCGTGTCGGACCTGGAGGCGCGCGAAACGCCGGCCGAGACGGCAGCGCACATCGCTGCGCTGATGCGTCGCGGATCGGACGTGTTCGAGTCGCGCCATCGCCGCAAGGATGGTTCGATCTGGGATGTCGAGATCAGCACCACGCATTACCGCAGCGCGGCGGGCGAGCGCTTCTTCGTGTTCGTCCGCGACATCACCGAACGCAAGCGCGCCAACGCAGAGTTGCGCATCGCCGCAGCCACCTTCGAGGCCAACGAGGGCATGATGGTGACGGATGCCGAAGGCGTCGTGCTGCGCGTGAACCGGGCCTTCACCGACATTACCGGCTACGGGGCCGACGAGATCGTCGGCAGGACGCCGCGGGTGCTGAAGTCCGGCCGCCACGACGAGGATTTCTTCGTCGACATGTGGCGCACGCTGCGCCGCACCGGGACCTGGCAGGGCGAGATCTGGGACCGGCGCAAGAACGGCGAGATCTATCCGAAGTGGCTCACCATCACGGCAATCGCCGACGCCGACGGCACCGTCACGCACTACGTCGGCACGCATTCCGACATCACCGACCGCAAGCGCGCCGAGGAACAGGTGCGCCAGCTGGCTTTCCAGGATCCGCTCACCCAACTGCCCAACCGCCGGCTGTTCCAGGACCGCCTGCGGCAGGCCATCGCCGCCTGCCGCCGCAGCGGCGCCCACGGCGCGCTGATGTTCATCGACCTCGACAACTTCAAGCCGCTCAACGACGCCCATGGCCACGCGGTCGGCGACCTGCTGCTGGTCGAGGCAGCGGCGCGGCTGAAGTCCTGCGTGCGGGAGAGCGACACCGTGTCGCGCTTCGGCGGCGACGAGTTCGTCGTGATG
>JBLNBJ010000092.1:0-44850 GCA_050259835.1 Ignavibacteria bacterium
GCTCGTTGACGGTCACGTTCTTCAGCGCCGTGATGCGCTCGCCCGGCACCACTTCCAGCACGCGGTCGACGAGCAGGATCGGATAGCGGTGCGGCAGGTATTCGAGAATCTGGTGGATATCCATCGGGGTCATGACTCTTTTCCTTGTTCCAACGCGGCAAGCCTCGCTTCGAGGGCGCGTATTTTATCGGCCATGGCGTCCAGATGCCGCAGGCGCGCGAAATTTTTCAACCACGCGTCGTGCTCGAGGAAAGGAACCGTTCCCGTGTAATTGCCGGCCGTTGGGATCGACTTCGCGACCAGCGTGCCGGCCGAGACGTTGACGTCGTCCGCGAGCTTCAGATGCCCGAGGATGACCGCCCCGCCGCCGACGGTGCAGCGCCTCCCGATGGCGGCGCTGCCGGCGATGCCGACGCAGCCCGCCATCGCCGTGTGCGCGCCGATGCGGACGTTGTGACCGACCTGGATCTGGTTGTCGAGTTTTACGCCGTCCTCGATGACGGTGTCGCCGAGCGCTCCCCGGTCGATGGTCGTGTTCGCCCCGATCTCGACATCGTCACCGATCACCACGCGTCCCGTCTGCGGAATCTTGACCCAGGCGCCATCGCGCTCACGCGCGAAGCCGAAGCCGTCGGCGCCGATGACGGCCCCCGAATGGACGATCGCCCGCGCACCGATCGCACAGTCCTGGTAGATCGTGACGTTGGGGTACAGCCAGGAACCGGCCCCGATGACGGTTCCGGCGCCGATGCTGCAGTTGGCGCCGATCACGACTCCGCTGCCGAGGCGCGCGTCGGGACCGATCCAGGCATGCGCGCCGATCGAGCAATCGGCCGGGATGGCGCTCGCGACGGACGCCGTTGGATGAATGCCGGGCGCCGGGCGGGCCGGCGCATTCAACCATTGTGAAACGCGCGCGAAATAGAGATACGGCTGCGGCGTGACGATGGCAGCGACCGGACAGGCAGTCGCTGCCTCGGGCGCCAGGATGACAGCCGCGGCGCCGGTGGCAGCCAACTGGTTGCGGTACTTCGGATTGGAGAGAAAGCTCAGTTGACCGGGGCCCGCGCCGTCCAGCGGCGCAAGGCCCGTGATCGCAATGTCTGGGGCGCCGACCAGGGTCCCGCCGAAGCGGGAGACGATGTCGCCGAGGCGGACCGGCGCCGCGTCAGGTCTTGAGACGCTCAACGCAGGCGCCCTGGTGAATGGACGAAGCGCCCCGAACGGTCACATCCCCTGCAAGGGGAAGGCCGGAAGGGAGTAGACGCGGATGCCGGGATTCTTCACTTTGCCGAATCCCCGAGCGCCTTGATCACCTTCTCGGTGATGTCGATCTTCGGGTTGAAATAGACCGCTTCCTGGAGGATCAGGTCGTACTTCTCGGTCTCAGCGACCTTCTTGATGACCTTGTTGACGTTCTCATAGATCGAGGACATCTCTTCGTTCTGGCGCAGGTTGAGATCCTCGCGGAACTCGCGCTGCTTGCGCTGGAAGTCGCGATTGAGGTCGGCGAACTCGCGTTCGCGGCTGCGCCGCTCCGACTCCGACATCGTGGTCGAGTTCTTCTCGAGGTTCTCCTGCATGGTCTGCAACTGCTTCGCCATGCGCTGCAGATCCTGGTCGCGCTTCTCGAACTCCTTCTCGATCTTCTTCTTCGCCTTCAGCGCCTGCGGCGACTCGTTGATCACGCGCTGGCCGTTGACGAACCCGATCTTCATGTCCGCCTCGGCAGACGCGGCCGAAACCGCCAGCCCGATGGAGACGAATGCGAAGAGAAGCTTGTTCAACATAAGTGTTCCCCAGAATTTAGTGCCGTCAGAAAGCTGTGCCCATCGTGAACTGCAGACGCTGGATCTTGTCGTCGGTCTTGGCGTTCAGCGGCTTGGCGAAGCTGAACTTCAAGGGCCCGAAAGGCGACGACCAAGTCAGCGCAACGCCGGTACTGTAGCGCAGATCGTTGAACTTGACCGGCGTCCCGTAGCCCCAGACCTGGCCGCCGTCGAGGAAGGCGCCCAAGCGCGTCGATTGATCCTTGCCCATGCCCGGGACCGGGAAAAGATATTCCGCCGACAGCGCGATCATTCGCGTCCCGCCCAGACGCTGCCCGGTAGTCGCGTCAACCGGTCCCAGTGAGGAACTCTCGTAGCCCCTCACCGTTCCGATGCCACCCGCATAGAAGTTCTTCGTGAAAGGAACCGGTTGTCCGCCATACCCGGTTACGGTTCCGATGTTGCCGCTCAACATGAGCGTCTGGTCCTTCGTCATTGGAATGTAGCGGGAATGCTGAGCGCCAAGACGCACATACTTGAGGCTGCCTCCCGGCAGGCTCAGCTCGCCCGTGACGCTGTACATGGAACCCTTCATCGGACGGATCCGGCTGTCGATGGTATTGCGGACCCATCCACCGGTGCTTAGCAAGGTCGTGGTCGACTGTCCGAACGTGTTGACATAGTTCTGCCAGACCTGCGGCGACGTGGTGTCGAGCGACATGTGCGTCGCATCGACCGACAGGCCGAACTTGACAAAGTCCAGCTCGGTCACGGGGAAGCCCCAGCGCACGCCGGCGCCGGTTGACACCGCACGGTAAGCGCCGACCGCCAAGCCGGCGGTATCCGTCGTACGGTGATACACGTCGAACCCGCGAGAAATGCCGTCGATCGTGTAGTACGGATCGGTGTACGAAAAGCTGTAGGTCTTGTAGTACTTGCTGGTGTTCACCTGGACACCGACGGTCTTGCCGCTGCCGAACAGGTTCTCCTGCTGCACGGCGCCGGACAGGGCGATCTTGTCGGACGAAGAGAAACCCGCACCGATCATCACGTTGCCGGTAGGCTTCTCCTTCACGCCGACGTTGATGTCGACCTGGTCCGTGACGCCGGGCACGGCCGGCGTCTCGAGGGTCACTTCGTCGAAGTAGCCGAGGTTGTCGATGCGCGTGCGCGACTTGTTGATCTTGTCCCCCTCGTACCAGCCGCCTTCGATCTGGCGCATTTCGCGGCGGATGACTTCGTCGCGGGTACGGGTGTTGCCTGCAATGCTGATGCGGCGGACATGGACGCGCTTGCCCGGATCGACGAAGATCGTGAAAGCGACCTGATGCTTTTCCTTGTCGACCTCCGGCGCCGCATTGACGTTGGCGAAGGCATAGCCCTCGTTGCCGAGGCGCTCGCTGATGGCCTTGGTCGTCTCCGTCACCTTCTCGCGCGAGTAGATTTCGCCGGGCTTGAGCGAAACCAGCTTGGTCAGTTCGTCCTGCGGCAGCAACAGTTCGCCTGCCAGCTTGACCCCCGACACCGAGTAGCGCTCGCCTTCGGTGACGCTGATGGTGATGTAGATGTCCTGCTTGTCCGGCGAGATCGAAACCTGCGCCGAGTCGATGTTGAACTCCAGGAAGCCGCGATCGAGATAGAAGGACCGCAGGGACTCGAGGTCGCCGGACAGCTTCTGCTTCGAGTACTGGTCGTTCTTCGTGTACCAGGTCAGCCAGTTCGGCGTGCGCAGCACGAAGAGGTCGAGCAGGTCCGCCTCCTTGAAGGAGTTGGCGCCGACGATGTTGATCTGCTTGATCTTGGCCTTCTCGCCCTCGACGACGTTGAAGTTGATGCCGACCCGGTTGCGCTCGAGCGGGGTCACTGTGGTGGTGATCTGCGCTGCGTAGTGGCCCATGCCGAGATACTGGCGCTTCAACTCCTGCTCGGCGCGCTCCAGCAGCGAGCGGTCGAAGATGCGCGACTCGGCCAGGCCGACGTCCTTCAGCGACTTCAGGACGTCTTCCTTCTTGAATTCCTTCATTCCGACGAAGTCGATCGCGGCGATGGCGGGACGCTCCGCGAGCACCACGACCAAGACCTGGCCCTCGATCTCGAGGCGCACATCCTTGAAGAATCCGGTGGCGAAGAGCGTCTTGATCGCCTGCGCCGCCTTGTCGTCGGTCAGCGTATCGCCAACCTTCACCGGCAGGTAGCTGAAGACCGTGCCCGCTTCGGTTCGCTGGATGCCTTCAACGCGGATGTCCTTGACGACGAAGGGGTCGAACGCGGATGCAGAGGTCGCAAACAGGGCGGCCATCAGCCCCGCGAGGATGGTTTTCTTCATTCTTCAACCCGAGATGAGTCGGTTGATGTCGTTATAGAAAGCGAACGCCATGAGCATCACCAGAATGGCCAGCCCGATCTGCTGACCGATCTCCATGACCCGCTCGGACAACGGCCGGCCCTTGATAAGCTCGGCAAGATGATACATCAAATGCCCTCCATCCAAGATGGGGATGGGCAGCAGATTGAGCACGCCGAGACTGATGCTGATGAGGGCAAGAAACCGCAGGTAATGCGACATTCCCATGCGCGCCGACTGGCCCGCGTAGTCGGCGATCGTGACCGGACCCGATACGTTGCGCCACGATGCCTGACCGACAACCATGCGGCCGATCATGCGCAGCGTGAATGCCGACGTATCCCAGGTCTGCTCAGCCGCCCGGACCAGGGCATCCCACGGTCCGAGCTTCACCAGAACCATCATTTCGTCGTGCACTCCCGGCTGCTCGCGTGCCGCAATGCCGATGCGCCCGATGGCTTTTGCGCCCTCGCCCGCAGTATCGACGTTGACCTCGATGTCGCGCTCGCCGTCCGCCCGCCGAACGCGAAGCGACAGCGGCTTGCCGGGTGCGCCGCGTATGGCGCCTGCCAGTTCTGCCCATGAGGAGATCGGTTTGCCCGCGACGGCAAGAACCTCGTCGCCCGGCGCGATGCCTGCCTTTGCGGCGGCCGAACCGCGCATGACGTCGCCGATGACCGCCGGAAGGCGGGGAAGGTGCGGCCGCAGCCCTGCCGCCGACATCAGGTCTCCCTCGAGCGCCTCCGCCGGCAGTTCGCCGAGCGCCAGCGTGCGAAACGCGATGTCGCCGTTGGGACTCGTCGTCTCCAGCACCGCGCCCGCGCGATTGACCGCCTGCCGCACCAGTTCCCACCGCAGGTCTTGCCAGGTGACGACGGGCTTGCCAGCTACCGACTTGACGGTCTCCCGCTCCTGGATGCCGGCGCGGGCGGCCAGGCTGCCGGCGACCGGCGCGCCGAGGACCGGACGCAACTCCTCGGTGCCTTGCACGAAGACGCCCCAGTAGATGCAGACGGCCAGCAGCAGATTGGCAAGCGGCCCGGCCAGCACGACGACGGCCCGCCGCCAAAGGGTTTGACGATTGAATGCACGCCCGGCCTCTTCCGGCGCCACCGGACCTTCGCGTTCGTCGAGCATCTTCACGTAGCCGCCGAGCGGAAATGCCGATAGCGACCACTCGGTACCGTCCTTGCCCCAGCGCCGCGAAAACAGCACGCGCCCAAAGCCGACCGAGAAGCGCAGCACCTTGACGCCGCAGGCGCGCGCGGCGATGAAGTGTCCGAATTCGTGGACGACGATCAGGACGCCCAACGCAACCGCGAACGCCCCGACGTACCAGAGGAATCCGCCGAAGCTCACGTCTAGCCGATCGCGGCGAGTGCCGCGCGGCGCCCCGCCGCGTCGGCACCGAGAACCGCCTCCAGGTCGGGCACCGCCGTCCCCGGCACCGCATCGAGCGCAGCGGCAATCACTTCCGGTATCCGCAGGAACGGCAGCCGGCCATCGAGGAAGGCGGCCACGGCGACTTCGTTGGCCGCATTGAGCACGGCGGCCGCATTCCCACCGGCGGCCAGCGCCCGATAGGCGTGCCCGAGACAGGGGAACCGCGCCAGATCAGGACGTTCGAAGGTCAATTGCGCGACCTGAAAGAGATCGAGCGGCTTCACTCCGGCCTCGATGCGGTCGGGATAGGCCATCGCATGTGCGATCGGCGTCCTCATGTCGGGATTGCCCAGTTGCGCGAGCACGGAACCGTCGACGTACTCGACCAGCGAGTGGATGACGCTCTGCGGATGTATCACGACGTCGATGCGCTCGGGTGGAGCTCCGAACAGCCAATGGGCCTCGATGACTTCGAGCCCCTTGTTCATCATCGTAGCCGAGTCGACGGAGATCTTGCGCCCCATGCTCCAATTGGGATGCGCGCAGGCTTCGGCGGGCGTGACGCTCGCCAATTTCTCCAGCGGCACGGCACGGAACGGCCCGCCCGACGCCGTGAGCAGCAGCCGCCGCACGCCGCAGCCCTCGAGGTCGCCCGCGAAGCGCCCCGGCAGCGACTGGAAGACCGCGTTGTGCTCGCTGTCGATTGGCAGCAGGACCGCCCCCGATCGCCGCACCTCCGACATGAAGACTTCGCCGGCCATCACCAGCACTTCCTTGTTCGCCAGTAGCACGCGCTTGCCGGCACGCGCTGCGGCAAGCGTCGGCCGCAGGCCCGCCGCGCCGACAATGGCCGCCATGACCGCATCCACCTCGGGCAGCGCTGCAATCTCCTCCAGCGCCGCCTCGCCCGCCAGCACCTCGGTACGCACGTCCGCAGCGCGCAGCCGGGCGGCAAGGGTTTTCGCCTGCTCGGCGGTGCCGGTGACGGCATAGCGCGGACGGTGACGCAAGCAGACGTCGGCGAGCGCGTCCATCCGACTGAAGCCGCTTACCGCGAACACCTCGTAGCGCTCTGGGTGTCGGGCCGCCACGTCGAGCGTGCTCAGCCCGATCGATCCCGTCGCGCCCAGTACCGTCAAACGCTGGCGCTTCACGGAGCGCCCCAGTAAAGCAGCAGCGCCGCCAGCGGAAGGATGGCCAGCAGGCTGTCGATGCGATCCAGCACGCCGCCGTGCCCCGGCAGCAGCGCGCTGCTGTCCTTGACGCCGGCCTGGCGCTTCAGCAGCGACTCGAACAGGTCGCCCATGATGCCGAGGGCCGTCAGCACCAGCACGGCCGCCGTGGCGCCCCCGATTTGCAGGACGGAGGCCGAACCCAGCCAGCCGCTGGCGATGCCGAGGGCGGCCGCATAGGCCGTGACGCCGACCAAGGCTCCGCCGACGCCCTCCCAGGTCTTGCCCGGGCTGATGTTCGGCGCCAGCTTACGGCGTCCCCAGGCGCGCCCCGCAAAATAGGCGGCAATGTCCGCCACCCAGGCCAAGGCCATCACCGCCAGCAACTGCCACGGACCACGCCCGTGCAAGGAAACCATGCCGGCCCAGGCGGAAACGATCAGCACGATGCCCACGGCGTACCCGACGAAGTCGTTTCCGGCCATCGACCAGCCGCGGCGCAGCCACGGGCCAGCCACGAACAGCCAGAACACGCCGGCCGTCGCCCAGAAAAGCACGAACATGCCGATTCCCAAGACGTAGATCTGCCAGCAGAAAGCGGCCATCAGAAGGGCATAGAAGACGCGGCCGGCCCGATCGATACGCATGAGCCCGGCCCATTCCCACGCCGCGGCGGCCGCCACCAGGCCGAAGGCCGCGGCGGCGACGGGCGCCGGCAGCACGAACAGCACGGCGAGCAGCCCGAACAGCAAGGCCAACGCGGTCGCTACCCGCGCCTTAAGCATTTTGGTTCTGCGTATCGGCGGAGCACGCCGAGCCGCCTTCGCTCGTCACGCCGAGCTGCTCGCTGGTACGGCCGAAACGCCGCTCGCGCTTGCGGTACGACGCGATCGCCTCGTCGAGCGCAACGGCATCGAACTCCGGCCAAAGCAGATCGGTGAAGTAAAACTCGGCATACGCGAGTTGCCAGAGCAAGAAGTTGCTGATGCGCTGCTCTCCGCCGGTGCGGATGAACAGGTCGGGCTCCGGTGCGTACGCCATCGCCAGAAAGGGCGCGAGGTCGGACTCCGTGTAGTTCCCCGCCTTCTCCGGATGCGCGCGGCAAAGCCGGTTGAAAGCCTGGAGCAAGTCCCAGCGGCCGCCGTAGTTGGCCGCGATGGTAAGGGTGAGCCGGCTGTTGTGAGCCGTCTTTTCCTCCCCCGCTTCGATCAGGCGCCGCAGCCGCGGCTCGAAACGGCTGAGGTCGCCGACCACGCGCAGGCGGATGCCATTGCCGTGAAGCCGGTCAACTTCCTCGTTCAGCGCGGAGACGAAGAGGTTCATGAGGAAGTTCACTTCCTCCTGAGGGCGTCGCCAGTTCTCGGAACTGAACGCAAACACGGTCAGGTAGCCGACGCCGCGCGACACGCAGGCCTTGATGACCGTGCGCAGCGTCTCGACGCCGCGCTTGTGTCCGGCCACGCGAGGCAGGAAGCGCTTCTTCGCCCAGCGTCCGTTGCCGTCCATGATGATGGCGACGTGCTGCGGCACGGCGCCCACGTCGGGAACCGCCTGAGTCGAACTGGTGAAGATGCTCACGAAGCGACCGGGTCCGACGGCCTCAAACCGCCATCAGGTCTTTTTCCTTTTCCGCCAGCAGCCGGTCCACTTCGGCGACATAGCGATCGGTCAGCTTCTGCACGTCGTCCTGGGCGCGCCGCTCGTCGTCCTCGGGAATCTCGTGCTTCTTCAGCGCGTCCTTGAGGTGGGTGATGGCGTCGCGCCGCAGGTTGCGGATCGCAACCTTAGCGTTCTCGCCCTCATGGCGGACGACCTTGGTGAGGTCGCGGCGGCGTTCCTCGGTCAGGATCGGCATCGGCACGCGGATCACGTCGCCTTGCGTAGCCGGATTGAGGCCGAGGTCCGATTCGCGGATCGCCTTCTCGACCTTGCCAACCATGTTCTTCTCGTAAGGCTGGACGCCGATCGTGCGCGCATCGAGCAGCGTCAGGTTGGCGACCTGGTTGATCGGGACCATCGAACCGTAGTAATCGACGTGCACGTGGTCCAGCAGGCCGGTGTGAGCGCGTCCGGTGCGCACCTTGGCGAGATCGTGCTTGAGCGCCTCGATGCTCTTCTGCATCTTCTGTTCGGTGGTCTTCTTGAGTTCTGCGATCACGTGTCGACTCCTAGCAATGCACGAGGGTGCCTTCGTCGTCGCCCATCACCACGCTGCGAAGCGCGCCGGGCTTGAAGATCGAGAAGACATTGATCGGCAGCTTCTGGTCGCGGCACAGCGCGAACGCCGTGGCGTCCATCACCTGCAGGTTGCGGCCGATCGCCTCGTCGAAACAGATCTTGGCAAAGCGCGTGGCGGACGGGTCCTTCTTCGGGTCGGCCGTGTAGATGCCGTCGACCTTGGTGGCCTTCAGCACGATCTCCGCGCCGATCTCCGAACCGCGCAGCGCGGCCGCCGTGTCGGTGGTGAAGAACGGATTGCCCGTTCCACCACCGAAAACGACGACCTTGCCTTCCTCGAGGTAGCGGATGGCCTTGCCCCGGATGTAGGGCTCGACCACCTGCTCGATGTTGAGGGCCGACTGCACGCGCGCCTGCATGTTCGCCTGACGCATGGCATCAGCCAGCGCCATGGCATTCATGACCGTGGCGAGCATGCCCATGTAGTCGGCCGTCGCACGGTCCATGCCGGTGGACGCGCCCGCCATGCCGCGGAAGATGTTGCCCCCGCCGATGACGATGCCGATCTCGACACCGAGGTCGACCACGGCCTTGACCTCGGTGACGATGCGCCACAGCGTCTCGCGGTTGATGCCATAGGCGTCGTCCCCCATGAGGGCCTCGCCCGAGAGTTTCAGCAGGATGCGGCGATAGCGTGGCGCGGCGTTGGGCATAGGCCGCCTTACTTCTTGGCGGCCGCCGCCTGGGCAGCAACTTCGGCAGCGAAGTCCGACACCTTCTTCTCGATGCCTTCGCCGACGACGTAGAGCGTGAAGGCATTGACCTTGGCGCCCTTGGCCTTCAGCAACTGCTCGATCGTCTGCTTGCCGTCTTCGGCCTTGACGAAGACCTGGCCCAGCAGGGTGACGTCCTTCAGGTACTTCTGCACCGTGCCCTCGGCGATCTTCTCGAGCATGGCTTCGGGCTTGCCGGCTTCGCGCGCCTTCTCGATGGCGATGCGGCGCTCGGTGTCGAGCAAGTCAGCCGGCACACCGGTGGAATCCAGCGCCTTCGGCTTGGACGCGGCGATGTGCATCGCCAAATCCTTGGCCAGTTGATCGTCGCCGCCCGTCACGTCGACCAGCACGGCGATCTTCGAGCCGCCATGGACGTAGGAGGTCAGCTTGCCTTGGGCTTCCATGCGCACGAAGCGGCGCAGCGACATGTTCTCGCCGATCTTGCCGACCAGCGCGGTACGGGTGGATTCGACCGTGCCGCTGCCCATCGGCATGGCGGACAGGGCGGCCACGTCGGCCGGCTGCTTGGTGGCCACCAATTCGGCGCAGCCCTTGGCCAGCGCGATGAATTCGTCGTTCTTGGCGACGAAGTCGGTCTCGGAGTTGACTTCGACCAGGGCACCCAGCTTGCCGTCCGCTGCCAGGTAGACACCGACCACGCCTTCCGCGGCGACGCGGGTCGCGGCCTTGGTCGCCTTGTTGCCCAGCTTGACGCGCAGGATTTCCTCGGCCTTGGCCATGTCGCCATCGGCCTCGGTGAGCGCCTTCTTGCATTCCATCATCGGCGCGTCGGTCTTCTCGCGCAGTTCCTTGACCATGCTTGCGGTGATTTCCGCCATTCTTCTTGCTCCAAACTCGATTTCAGGGGGCGCTGCCGGAGGGCGCCCGGCGCCCTCCGCTATCCGACGGCGATTTACTCGCCGCCTTCCTCTTCGACCTCGACGAACTCGTCGTCGCCGGCCACGGCCTGCAGCACTTCATTGACCGACTGGTTCTTGCCTTCGAGGATGGCATCAGCCACGCCGCGGGCGTACAGACGGATGGCGCGCGAGGAGTCGTCGTTGCCGGGGATCACGTAATCGATGCCTTCCGGCGAGTGGTTGCTGTCGACCACGCCGATCACCGGGATGCCGAGCTTGCCGGCTTCGGTGATGGCGATCTTGTGATAGCCGACGTCGATGACGAAGATCGCGTCCGGCAGGCCGGGCATGTCCTTGATGCCGCCCATGCTCTTCTGCAGCTTGACCAGCTCGCGCGACACGGTCAGGGCTTCCTTCTTGGACAGGCGCTCCATGCTGCCGTCTTGCTGCATCTGCTCGAGATCCTTGAGACGCTTGATCGACAGCTTGACCGTCTTGAAGTTGGTCAGCATGCCGCCGAGCCAGCGCTCATCAACGTAGGGCATGCCGCAGCGCTGCGCCTCTTCCGCGACGATCTCGCGCGCCTGGCGCTTGGTGCCGACGAACAGGATGGTGCCCTTCTTGGCGGCCATCTTGCGCACGAAGCCCATCGCCTCGTTGTACTTGGCGAGGGTCTTCTCGAGGTTGATGATGTGAATCTTGTTGCGATGGCCGAAAATGAAGGGGGCCATCTTGGGGTTCCAGAAACGGGTCTGGTGGCCGAAATGCACGCCGGCCTCCAGCATCTGGCGCATGGTAGTGGTCATCTATCGATCTCCGATATGGGTTGAACCGCCGCCCGGCCGCGTCACTCCTAAGGAGCACCCAATCGGCGCCGGGCGTGTGGATTTTGCCTGCCACCGTGGCGGGCAACCGGCGGATTATAGCCGTTTCGGGCCACGGGCTTCAAGTTCCACTGTGGTTTTCGGACGGCCCGGGTAGAATGGTCCGCATCAGCAGAGAGTCGCCAGCCGTATGAGCATCAGCATCAAGACCGCCGCAGACATAGAAAAGATGCGCGTCGCCGGCCGCCTGGCCGGTGAAGTCCTCGATTACATCGAGCCCTTCGTCAAGCCCGGCGTGACGACGGCCGAACTCGACCGGCTCTGCCAGGAATACATGGAGAAGGTGCAAGGCTGCATCCCGGCACCCCTCAACTATGCGCCGCCGGGCTACCCGCCCTACCCGAAATCGATCTGCGCCTCCGTGAACCATCAGGTGTGCCACGGCGTGCCGAACGACCGGCCGCTCAAGAAGGGCGACATCGTCAATCTCGACATCACGACGATCAAGGACGGCTGGCACGGCGACACCAGCCGCATGTTCATCGTCGGCGGCGACACCTCGATCCTCGCCCGGCGCCTGTGTAACATCACGCTCGAGTGCCTGTGGGTCGGCATCGACCAGGTCCGCCCTGGCGCCCATCTGGGCGACATCGGCGCCGCCATCCAGAAGCATGCGGAGAAGAACGGGTTCTCGGTGGTGCGGGAGTTCTGCGGCCACGGCATCGGCCAGCACTTCCACGAGGAGCCGCAAGTGCTGCACTACGGCAAGCCGCACACCGGCGTCATGCTGCAGCCGGGCATGACCTTCACCATCGAGCCGATGATCAACGCAGGCAAGGCCGCCATCTCCGAACTCGCGGACGGCTGGACGATCGTCACCAAGGACCGCAGCCTCTCGGCCCAATGGGAGCACACGCTGGTCGTCACGGACACCGGCGCCGAAGTGCTAACCATGTCCGCCGGCTGCCCGCCCAGGCCCGCCACCCTGCCGTGACCAGCGCAGCGGCAACCGCGCTGGCGGATGTCGGCGCCGTCGTCGCCAGCGCCAGGGCGACGCTGGCGGCAGGCCAGGCCGAACTCAAATCCGCTTACGAGAAGACCAACAACGCCACTGCGATCCTGCGCGGGCGCGCCAAGCTGGTCGACGGCGTCATGCGCGACATCTGGCGCGCCGTGGGCATGTCGGCCGACGTCACGCTGGCCGCCGTCGGCGGCTACGGCCGCGGCGAACTCTACCCCGGCTCGGATGTGGACATCCTGCTGCTCGTCCCGACCGGCATGGAAGTCGGCGGCGAGCCCCACATCGCGCAAATGATCGGCATGCTTTGGGACATCGGCCTCGACATCGGCCACAGCGTGCGCGACATCTCCGGCTGCCTGGAGGAAGCGGAGCGCGACATCACGGTGAAGACGACGCTGCTCGAAGCCCGCTTCATCTGCGGTGATCGCGGCCTGTTCAGCCGCTTCGAGCAGCGCTTCGCCCGCCTGATCGATCCCGAGGCGTTCTTCAACGCCAAGCAACTCGAGCAGCGCGAGCGCTACGCGCGCCACAGCGAGACCCCGTTCAGCCTGGAGCCCAACTGCAAGGAAAGCCCCGGCGGCTTGCGCGACCTGCAGAACGTCATGTGGGTCGCCCGTGCCGGAAGGCTCGGCGGCAGCTGGCGCGAACTCGCCGCGGCCGGCGTGCTGACCGCCTACGGCGCGGGCCAGTTCAAGCGGGCGGAGGAATTCCTGCGCCACCTGCGCATCCGCCTGCACCACCTGGTGAAGCGGCGCGAGGACCGCCTGCTGTTCGAGCACCAGGAAGCGCTGGCAAGCGCCTTCGGCATCAAGCCCACCCAGGCCAAGCGCGCTTCCGAACTGCTCATGCAGCGCTATTACCGCAACGCCAAGCTGGTGACGCAACTCAATACCCTGGGCATGCAGAACGTCGCAGCGCGGGTTTCGCCGGCGCCTCCGGCGCCGCCGATCATCATCGACGAGCGCTTTCAGATGGTGCGCGAACTGCTCGACATCCGCGCCGAGGACCTCTTCGAGCGCGAACCGCGCGCCATGCTGCTGGCGTTCCTGACCATGCAGCAGCGCTCGGAACTGAAGGGCATGACCGGCCGCACGCTGCGCGCGATCTGGCGGGCGCGAGGACGCATCGACGCCGCCTTCCGCCGCGATCCGAAGAACCGCGCGCTGTTCCTTTCGCTGTTCCAGCAGAAGCGCGGCCTGATACACGAGCTGCGGCGCATGAACCAGTACGACGTGCTCGGCCACTACATCCCGGCCTTCGGCAAGATCGTCGGCCAGATGCAGCACGACCTGTTCCACGTCTACACCGTGGACCAGCACATCCTGCAGGTGGTGCGCAACATGCGCCGCTACACCATGCCGGAGTTCGCGCATGAATATCCGTTCTGTTCGCGTTTGATCAGCGGCTTCGAGCGCCACTGGCTGCTCTACATCGCCGCCCTCTTCCACGATATCGCCAAGGGCCGCGGCGGCGACCACTCGAAGAAAGGCGTCCCCGACGCGCGCCGCTTCTGCCGCGACCATGGCATCACCGGCGACGACGCCGACCTCGTCGCCTTCCTGGTCGAGCACCATCTCACCATGTCGACCGTCGCGCAGAAGCAGGACCTCGCCGATCCGGACGTGCTGCGTGCCTTCTCCGACGTCGTGAAGACCGAGCGGCGCCTGACCGCCCTCTACCTGCTCACCGTCTCCGACATCCGCGGCACCAGCCCGAAGGTCTGGAATGCGTGGAAGGGCAAGCTGCTCGAGGATCTCTATCGCGCCACGCTGCGCATCCTGCAGGGCGGCACGCCTGCCGCGGCGGTCGGCGTACAGGAACGCCAGGACGATGCGCGCCGGCTGCTGCGCATGCGCGGCCTGCGCCCCGGCGTCGAGAACGCCCTCTGGGACGAGCTCGACACGGTGTATTTCATGCGCCACGACGCCGACGAGATCGCCTGGCACGCGCGCAATCTCTATTACCGCCCGGACAGTGCCGATCCGGTGGTCAAGGCCCGCCTGAATCCCTTCGGCGAGGGTCTGCAGATCATGATCTACGTGCCCGACCAGAAGCTGCTGTTCGCACGCCTGTGCGGCTTCTTCGCGCGGCTCGGCTACAGCATCGTCGACGCCAAGATCCACACCACGCGGCACGGCGAGGCCCTCGACAGCTTCGTGCTGCTCGACCCGAGCGGCCACCTGCCCTATCGCGACATGATCGGCCTCATCGAGCACGACCTCGTCGAGCAGCTGAAGACGCAACCGCCGCTGGCGGCGCCGCCGCCAAGCCGTCTGCCGCGCCAGGTCAAGCATTTCCCGTTCGCTCCGGAAGTGTCCATCCGCGCCGACGAGCGCGGCCAGCAGTACATCATGTCGGTCACCGCCGCCGACCGCACCGGCCTGCTCTACGCCATCGCGCGGGTGCTGGGCGAGCACGGCGTTATCCTGCATACTGCGAAGATCGCGACCCTGGGCGACCGGGTCGAAGACACCTTCCTCATCAGCGGCAGCGAGCTTGCCCAGACGGCCACGCTGGTGCGGCTGGAGCAGGAACTGCTGCAGGTATTGCAACTGCCTTGAATCCGCGGGAGCAAGCATGAACTGGGTACGCGAACAATTCACCTTTCAGGACCTGCAGCGCATGCTGTTCAAGCTCGCCGAGCGGGTCAAGGCCTTCCACGGGCTATCGCCGGCAGAGATCGGCGAAGTGCTTTCGCGCGCCGAGAAGTGCAGCTTCGACCCCGACATGGTGATCGTCAAGGAGGGCAGCGGCGGCGCCTTCATGTACATCATCCTCGATGGCGAGGCCGCCGTCGAAAAGAAGGGGCGCAGCAATACCGTGGAGTTGGCACGCCTCGGCCCCACCGACAGCTTCGGCGAAATGGCGCTGGTCGACAACGAGACGCGCAGCGCCACGGTGAAGGCGCTGACCCCTTGCGTGCTGGTGCGCATCGACGACAAGTCGATCAACGCGCGTCCCGAGATCGGGCTCAAGGTCTATCGCAACATCTCGCGCGTGCTGGCCGAGCGCCTGCGCGTGGCGGACGAGGCGCTGGTCTGGCGCCTGTAGCGGGCACCGGCGCCCGCCGGCGCTCCTAGAACAACTCGACCGACTGCGCCTGCGCCATCGCCGGCATGCCGCCCTGCTGGGCGTGCCCGCAACATCGGTCGGTAAGCTCCTTCAAGCGCTCGATGCGCGTGCCGAAGCGGCGCAAGCCGTCGGACTGGTCGCGGTCCTGATGAAGCGTCAGCAGTTCGTGCAGATAGGCGCCGACCTCCTGGGTGCTGCGGCTGATCCGCTCCATCATCTGGGTGACGATGTCCTCGAACTGCATCGCCAGCACGCCTTCCTGGGTAAGCGACTGGATCTTCTCGCTGACCTCCGTGATGTGCCGCGAATGCTCGCGCGCCTTCGCGGTCAACTCGAGCATCTCGGCACCGAGCGCGGCGAGATTCTGCTGCGAGTTCTCCGCCACGCCGAGGTCCGTCTGGGTCGCCTGATCCACCTGCACCCCGACCTCCCGCAGCGAGGTCAGGATGTCGCCGAGCGCATTGCGGATGTCCGTATTAAAGCCGCCGGTACGCGCCGCCAGCTTGCGGACCTCGTCCGCCACCACCGCGAAGCCGCGCCCGGCCTCGCCGGCGCGCGCCGCCTCGATGGCGGCGTTGAGGGCCAGCATGTCGGTTTGCTTCGTGATGTCGGCAATGTCGTCGAGCGAGGCCATGATGCGCTCGACGTGCGCCTGCATGCGGCCGAAGCTCTCCCCGATGCTGGCGCTGCTGTCCTTGAGTTCGGCCATCTTGCGCACGAACTCGCCGATCAGGGCGTGGGTCTCGTCGAAGAACCGCTGCAGGCCGGCGCGTTCCAGTTCATGGTCGGCGTCGCTGCCGGTCATCGACAGCATCTCGCCGATGAGCGCATTGAGCACCTGCCGCTGGTCCGAGGACTGGCTCTCGAGCCCGGTGAGGCTGCCGTAGAGCCGGCCGACGGAGTCACGGATGATGCCGCGGGCCTCGTCCATCTCGCGCTCCAGCTGGGAGAAGCGCGTGTCCGCCTTGCCCATCGCCCCCTCGGAAAGCCGCTGGTATTCGGTCATCGCGGCTTCGAGCTCCTCCATGCGCCGGCGCTGGCGCGCCTTCCAGCGCGATCGCTCACGGCGCGAAATCAGCACGCCGCAGCCCAGCACGGCGAGCGGAAGCAGGAAGAGATGGACGGAGACGGGCGAGCCGGTCAGGCTCCAGAGCCAAAGCGCGGCCAAAAGGGCGGCCGCAAGCCACACGAGCAAGTCGTCGAGTCGTTTCATAACGGGTTCCGGGTTAGAAACAGCGAAGCGCGCGCATTATAGGGGCCGCAGCGCTTCATACCAACGAAATATTCTATGAGCGCCGGAACTGGCCTATTCCTCGACTGCGGTCCCGATCTGCAACACCTCGGCAAAGCCGAAGTTGCGCATGTCCCGCATACGCATTGGGTAGAGGATCCCATCGAGATGGTCGCATTCGTGCTGGACCACGCGGGCATGGAAACCGGAAACTTCGCGCTCGATGCGTCGTCCCTGCTCGTCGCAGCCAGAGTAGCGCAGCCGCGTGAAACGCGGCACCAGGCCGCGCAGCCCCGGTAGGGACAAGCAACCCTCCCATCCCTCTTCCCTTTCGTCGCCAAGCGGCTCGAGGGCGGGATTGATCAGCACCGTGAAGGGAACCGCCCCGGCATCCGGGTAGCGGGGATTGGCGTCGAAGCCGAACATCAGCACGCGCAGATCCACCCCGATCTGGGGCGCGGCCAGGCCCGCGCCGTCCAGGTGGTCCATGGTTTCGCGCATGTCGGCGACCAGCTCGCGCAGGGCTGGCGTTCCGAATTCCGCGACCGGGCGCGACACGCGCAGCAGGCGCGGATCGCCCATGCGCAGGACTTCACGAATCATCTACTACGTCTCGCACAAGTGCTCGATGACGCGCCGCGCCTTGGTCAGCGACTCCTTCAGGACACCCTCGATGCGCTCGAAGCTGATCTCGTGCTCGCTGTCGCCGCGGCCGGCCGCCCAGTTCGCGACGACGCAGATCGCCGCGTACTTCACCCCCAGTTCGCGTGCCAGGCTGGCCTCCGGCATGCCCGTCATGCCGACGATGTCGGCGCCGTCGCGCTCCAGCCGGCTGATCTCGGCGGCCGTCTCCAGCCGCGGTCCCTGGGTAGCGGCGTAGACCGCGCCGTCGACCACGGATTCCCCCGCCTTCGCCGCCGCGGCGAGCAGGCGCGCGCGCAGGGCACCGTCGTATGGTTCGGTGAAGTCGACGTGGACCACCGGGCTGTCGCCGCCCTCGTAGTACGTGATGTGCCGGCCCCAGGTGTAGTCGATGATCTGGTCGGGAATCAGCAGCGTGCCCGGCCCCAGGCCGCTGCGGATGCCGCCGACGGAGGCCACCGAGACGATGCTGTCGGCGGCGGCCGCCTTGCCCAGCGCCCACATGTTGGCGCGGTAATTGACCAGGTGCGGCGGGATGGTATGGCCGTAGCCATGCCGGGCCAGGAACACCACCTCGCAGCCGCCGATGCGGCCGTAGGTGAGCGCCCCGGAGGGTTCGCCGTAGGGCGTGCGCACCACTTCGCGGCGCGAGATGTCGAGGTTGGCAAGCTGCGTCAGGCCGCTGCCACCGATGATTGCGAGCATTGAAAGACTCCCCGGAAAGGCCGGCGGATTCTAGCATGCGGGTTCGCCTCAAGCCCCACCGCGTGGTAGAATCACGC
Source organism: Ignavibacteria bacterium (assembly GCA_050259835.1). GTDB lineage: Bacteria > Pseudomonadota > Gammaproteobacteria > Burkholderiales > Rhodocyclaceae > Nitricoxidireducens. The sequence goes on from JBLNBJ010000092.1 coordinate 18,055, forward strand.
CCTTTTTTCAAAGCCTTACGCCCCCATGTCCCGCGCCCTCCGCAACATCGCCATCATCGCCCACGTCGACCACGGCAAGACCACCCTCGTCGACCAACTTCTCCGCCAGTCAGGCACCTTCCGCGAAAACCAGCAGGTGGACGAACGGGTGATGGACAGCAACGACCTCGAGAAGGAGCGCGGCATCACCATCCTGGCCAAGAACACGGCCATCGACTACAACGGCACGCACATCAACATCGTCGACACCCCGGGACACGCCGACTTCGGCGGCGAGGTCGAGCGCGTGCTCGGCATGGTGGACGGCGTGCTGCTGCTGGTCGATGCGGTCGAAGGCCCGATGCCGCAGACCCGTTTCGTCACGAAGAAGGCGCTGGCCCTGGGCCTCAAGCCGATCGTGGTCATCAACAAGATCGACCGTCCCGGCGCCCGTCCCGACTGGGTCGTGGACCACACCTTCGACCTGTTCGACAAGCTCGGCGCCAACGACGAGCAGCTCGACTTCCCCATCGTCTACGCATCCGGCCTCAATGGCTTCGCCAAGCTGGACCTTAAGACCGAATCGAACGACATGGTGCCGCTGTTCGAGACCGTGCTGAAGCACGTGCCGCCGCCCGCCGGCGATGCCGACGCGCCGCTGCAGCTCCAGCTCGCCGCCCTCGATTACTCCAGCTACACCGGCCGCCTCGGCGTCGGCCGCGTGCTCAACGGCCGCATCAAGCCGGGCCAGTTCGTCGCCGTGATGAACCATGAGCAGCAGGTCGCCTCGGGCCGCATCAACCAGGTGCTGGGCTTCCAGGGCTTGGATCGCGTGCCGGTGGAAGAAGCCGAAGCGGGCGACATCGTCATCATCTCGGGCATCGAGGATATCGGCATCGGCATCACCATCTGCGACCGCGACAATCCAGTCGGCCTGCCGATGCTGACAGTGGACGAGCCGACGCTGACCATGGACTTCATGGTGAACTCCTCGCCGCTGGCCGGCACCGAAGGCAAGTTCGTCACCAGCCGCCAGATCCGCGACCGCTTGACCAAGGAACTGCTGACCAACGTCGCGCTGCGCGTCGAGGACACCGAGGACTCCGACGTGTTCCGCGTCTCCGGCCGCGGCGAACTGCACCTCACCATCCTGCTCGAGAACATGCGCCGCGAGGGTTTCGAGATCGCCTGCGCCAAGCCGCGCGTCGTGTACAAGGACATCGACGGCGAGAAGTGCGAGCCGTACGAGAACCTGACCATCGACCTCGAAGACGCGAACCAGGGCGCGGTCATGGAGGAGCTCGGCCGCCGCCGCGGCGAGCTGACCAACATGGAATCGGACGGCAAGGGCCGCACCCGCCTCGAATACCACATCCCCGCGCGCGGCCTGATCGGCTTCCAGTCCGATTTCATGACCATGACACGCGGCACCGGCCTGATGAGCCACATCTTCGACGACTACAAGCCGGTCAAGCCCGACCTGCCCGGCCGCCACAACGGCGTGCTGATTTCCGCCGAGGACGGCGAAGCCGTTGCCTACGCGCTGTGGAATCTGGAAGACCGCGGCCGCATGTTCGTGAGCCCGGGCGACAAGCTGTACGAGGGCATGATCATCGGCATCCACAGCCGCGACAACGACCTGGTGGTGAACCCGATCAAGGGCAAGAAGCTCACCAACGTCCGCGCGTCGGGCACCGACGAAGCCGTGCGCCTGACGACGCCTATCAAGCTCACGCTCGAATCAGCCGTCGAGTTCATCGACGACGACGAACTGGTCGAGATCACGCCGAAGTCGATCCGCCTGCGCAAGCGCCACCTGAAGGCCTTCGAGCGCAAGCGCGCCGGCCGTGAAGAAGCCGCCTGAACTCGTTCTGCGCTGGGCGTGGCGGGCGCTGCTCGCCGCCGCCCTGCTGTCGGCGGCCGGCCAGGCGATGACGCCGGCCACGCCGCCGCTGATGTGCAAGATCTACGGATAGGAAATCCGCGTCGGGCGGGTGCCCGACTATCCGACTCGCCGTCTTCGGTGCGTGGCCCTGTCAGCCATGCGCCGACGCGGCGCTGTCCGAGGCGGATTCCTGTAGATTCCGCGGCAAGGTGAAGCAGAAGGTCGCGCCCTCGCCCACCTTCCCTTCCGCCCAGACGCGTCCGCCGTGACGAACGACGATGCGCTTCACGATGGCGAGCCCGATCCCCGTTCCTTCGAATTGGTTGGCGGCATGCAGCCGCTGAAAGACGCCGAATAGGCGATCGACGTACTGCATGTCGAAGCCGACGCCGTTGTCCTTCACCCGATAGATCGTTTCATCCCCCGCAACTACGCTGTCAACGTCGACGACCGCTTCGGCCCGCGTGGCCGTGTACTTGACCGCATTCGAGAGCAGGTTCACCAGCACCTGGCGGATCAAGGCGCGATCGCCCCTGGCCGGCGGAATTTCGCCCAGGCGCAGGACGACGTTCCGCCCGGGCGCCGCAGCACGCACCTCGTCGAAAACTTCCCGCGTCAGCGCCGCCATATCGACGGGGGCCATCGCCATCTCCTGGCGCGACATGCGGGAAAATTGCAGGATGTCGTCGATCAATTGCTCCATGCGCACCGTGTTTGCCCGCACGACGTTCAGGACGCGCTTCCCTTCCTCATCGAGCTTGGCCTCGTAGTCCTCGAGCAATATCCTCGAGAAGCCGTCGATCGCGCGCAATGGAGCGCGCAGATCGTGGGAGACCGAGTAGGAGAAGGACTCCAGTTCGCGGTTGGCGGCTTCCAGCTGTGACGTTCGTTCCTGCACGCGCTGCTCCAGGTCCGAATTGAGGCGATGGACTTCCTCTTCAGCCCGGCCTCGCTCGATGCGGGTGCGGATGACCTTGATGCCGAAAGCCAGGTTGTTGGCAAGCTCTTCCAGGAGCCCCGTCTCCTCCGGGTCGAAGGCGTCCGGCTCGGCCGCATAGATGGTCAGGGCGCCGACGGCGGCCTCACCGATGATGAGCGGCAATCCGATGCTCGATTGATAGCCCCGCCGGGCAGCGGCATCTCGCCAGAGGGCCATCCTCGGGTTGGTCAGAACATTCGGGTTGATGCTCGTCGCTCGGCGTCGGATGGCGGTGCCCGTCGGCCCGGCGCCGTACTCGCCGTCGCCCCAGCTGATTTTGACTTCATCCAGATAGCCGTCTTCGTAGCCGGATTTGGCGACGGGCTGCACCGTCTGCGCCTCATCGCTCTCGGCATAGCCGACCCACGCCATCAGGTAGCCGCCGCTCTCCACGCACAGCCGACAGATGTCGCCCAGCAACCGGCGTTCGTCTTCGGCATGCGCCAGCGCGGCGTTGCAATCACTTAGCAGCCGCAGTGCCCGATTGAGCCTTCTTTGCCCCGCCTCGCTTCGACGAAGTTCCGAGGTCATGCCCTCCGCCATGGCCAGAGCGCGCTCACGCCCCGTCGCCAGCAACCAGACGACCAGTGCCAGCAGCATGGTGCTGCCCGCCCCCGCCACGGCGATGGTGTTCGCCGTGGCGAATCGCAGGCGGTCGTCGAAGGCGGGCAAGGAATGCGCCACGACGGTCCAATGACGGCCAAAGACGGGAAAGTCCTTTTCAGTGCGGAATACCGGCCGGGCATCGGATTCGAGACTGCCCGAGTCGAACAGCAGCGCGTCCTTTGGGACCCCGGTGCCGTCGTAGATCTCGAAATCGATGAACGAGGTCGTGTCGCCCCTCCAGCGTCCCAACATGCCTTGGATGAGGTCGTCCATGCGGAACGGCGCATATATCCACCCAGCCAGGTTGTCGCGGCGCTCCTCCGCGCTCAGGCCGGCCGCCAGCCTTCGGTAGACCGGCAGGTACATGAGGAAACCGGCCTGGCCGTCCTGCTCGGTTTCCTGGACCAGTCGGACCTTGCCGGAAATGGCCGTCGCATTCTCGTCGCAGGCACGGTCCATGGCCATGCGTCGGACCGGCTCCGAATACATGTCATAGCCGAACGCCCGCTGGTTGCGCCAATCGAAGGGCTCGAGGAAGACGATCGCGGTGTACGGGTCACGCGGCCCGGCCGGGCGAATCTCGTATCCGGAGAAGCCTTCGGCACGTACGCGCTCGATGTGCCGGGCCTTCTCCGCTGCCGGAACGACACGCGCGAAGCCGACGCCCTGGATGCCGGGGTACTTGCCCTCGAGCTTCAAGGCACTGACATAAGCGGAAAAGCTGCGGCGGTCCACTTCGCGCGCTGCGGCGAAAAGACCGACGGCCCCTTCCAGCACCTGCTCGTAGGCCTGCATTCGCCGGCCCAGATACCCGACAACCTCTGTCACGCGGGAATCGAACTCGTCGCGCAATGCCTTTCTGGCTGCGTCCCGCGCGGCATCCTGCAGCACGTACGTGAGCGTCATGCCCAGGGCGAGTATGGCCCAGGGAATGAACTTCGCAGAAATGCGGATGGAAGAAATCTTGTCCTGCATATGCCAAGCGTAGCCCGGCTGGCCGCTATTGCCAGGGCATTGACGCCGGTACGCCGAAAACCCGCCTGCCGGCCAACGACAGAGAGGATGAATCAGAGGCCCTTGACGGCGTAGATCGCCGGCAGGTTGCGCCAGGCGCCCTTGGCGTCCATGCCGCAACCGAACACGAAGCGGTTGGGCAGGCGCACGCCGACGAAGTCGGCCTCGATGGGCTTGGGCCGCCCGAGCTCCTTTTCGGACAGCACGGCGACGTAGCAGTCAATCGCGCCCTGCTCCAGCAGCCGCCGCTTGACGGCCGCGAGCGTCACGCCCTCGTCCAGGATGTCGTCCAGCACGAGCACGGTGCGGCCCTGCACCGGCGTGCGAGGCTCGACGACCCAGGCCAGTTCGCCGCCCGTGGTGACGTCGCCATAGCGCGTCGCATGCAGATAATCGCACTCGAGCGGAAACGTGAGCCGCGGCAGCAATTGGCCGGCGAACACCACGGCGCCGCCCATCACGGTGAGCACCAGCGGATTGGCGTCATGCAGCTTCGCGCCGATCTGGTCGGCCAGCGCGTCGATGGCGGCCTGCACGCGCTCGGCCGGCACGACGAGATCCGCTTCGGCCAGCAGGCGCCTTGCTTCTTCCGGCGCCATGCTCAGCCCCGCGCCTTGAGGTAGGCGCCGAAGGCCGGGCCGACCTCCGGATGGCGCAGGCCAAACTCGACCGCCGCCTGAAGATAGCCGAGCTTGGAACCGCAGTCGTAGCGCACGCCGTCGTAGCGGTAGGCCAGCACTTGTTCCTCCGCCAGCAGCGAGGCGATGGCGTCGGTCAGCTGGATCTCGCCGCCCGAACCGGGGCGAACGGTCTCGAGGTGATGGAAGATGCGCGGCGTCAGCACGTAGCGGCCGACGACGGCCAGCGTCGACGGCGCGTCTTCGGGCTTCGGCTTTTCGACGATGGCGGAGATCTGCTCGACGCGTTCGGCCAGCGGCTTGGCCGCGACGATGCCGTAGCTCTTGGTGTCCGACCGCGGCACGTCCTGCACGCCGAGCACGGAGCAGTGATAGTAGTCGTAGGCCTCGACCATCTGTCGCATGACGGGCGGATCGCCGTCGAGCAGGTCGTCCGCCAGCAGCACCGCGAAGGGCTCGTCGTTGACCACGCGCTTGGCGCACAGCACCGCATGGCCGAGACCGAGCGCTTCCGGCTGGCGGATGTAGATGCAGTTGATGCCCTTCGGCAGCAGACTGCGCACGAACTCGAGCATCTCCGTCTTGCCGTGGCGCTCCAGCTCGTTCTCCAATTCGTACGCCTTGTCGAAGTGGTCCTCGATGGCGCGCTTCGAACGTCCGGTCACGAAGATCATCTCGGTGATCCCCGCCGCGGCCGCTTCCTCCACCGCATACTGGATCAGCGGCTTGTCGACGATCGGCATCATTTCCTTCGGGCTGGCCTTGGTGGCCGGCAGGAACCGCGTGCCGAGACCCGCGACGGGAAACACCGCCTTCGTGACCTTGTTCTTCATTTAAGCAGTTCCTCGAGTTGCGATTCGTCGATGATGGTAACACCCAGCGCCTGCGCCTTTTCGAGCTTGGAGCCTGCTTCCGCGCCCGCGACAACGTAGTCGGTTTTCTTCGACACCGAGCCCGCCACCTTGCCGCCGTGGACTTCGATCAATTCCTTGGCTTCGTCGCGTGTCATGGTGGGCAGCGTGCCAGTGAGGACGAAGGTCTTGCCGGCGATGCGCGAGTCGACGACCGCCGCGGGCTGCCCCTCCGTCCAATGCACGCCGGCGGCCCGCAACTGGGCCACCACGTCGGCGTTGTGGCGCTCGTCGAAGAACTTGCGGATCGACACCGCCACCACCGGGCCGACATCCGGAACCTGCTGGAGCGCCTGCTCATCCGCGCCCGTCAGCGCGTCGAGCGAGCCGAAATGCCGCGCGAGATCCTTCGCCGTCGCCTCGCCGACGTTGCGGATGCCGAGCGCGTAGATGAAGCGCGCGAGCGTCGTGGCCTTGCTCTTCTCGATGGCATCCAGCAGATTGGCCGCCGATTTCTCGGCCATGCGCTCGAGGTTGGCCACGCCCGCCATGCCGAGGCCGTAAAGGTCGGCCGGCGTCTTCACCAGGCCGCCATCGACCAACTGATCGACGATCCTGTCGCCGAGCCCTTCGATATCCAATGCATGGCGCGACGCGAAGTGCAGCAGCGCGCGCTTGCGCTGTGCCGGGCAGAACAGTTCGCCGGTGCAGCGCGCGATCGCTTCGCCTTCCAGCTTCACGACCGCCGAGCCGCAGACCGGACACTCGGCCGGCATGACGAACTCGGGCGCCAGAATCGGCCGCTTCTCCGGGACCACCGCCACCACCTCGGGGATGACGTCCCCGGCGCGCCGGACGATGACCGTGTCGCCGACCCGGATGTCCTTGCGGCGCACCTCGTCCTCGTTGTGAAGGGTCACGTTGGTCACGGTGACGCCGCCGACGAACACTGGCGCGAGGCGCGCCACCGGAGTCACCGCGCCGGTGCGGCCCACGTTCACGTAGATATCCTCGACGATGGTCGTCGCCTCTTCGGGCGGATACTTGTGTGCCACGGCCCAGCGCGGCTCGCGCGTGGCGAAGCCCAACTCCCGCTGGATCGCCAGCGAATTCACCTTGTACACCACGCCGTCGATATCGAAGGGCAGGCTGGCGCGTTCCGCGCGCACGCGCTCGTGGAAGGCGACCAGTTCCCCGGCGCCTCTCGCCACGACACGCCGGTCGCAGACCGGCACGCCGTAGCCGGCCAGCGCATCGAGCACGCCGCTGTGAGTCTCCGGCATCGGCCATCCCTGCGTCTCACCCAGGCCATAGGCGAAGAACGACAGCGGCCGCTGCGCAGCCAGCGCGGGATCCAGTTGGCGGACGCTGCCGGCGGCACCGTTGCGCGGATTGACGAGCGTCGGCTTGCCGGCCGCGCGCTGGCGCGCGTTGTAGCTTTCGAAGTCGGGACGGCTCATATAGACCTCGCCGCGCACTTCGAGCACCGGCGCCTGGACGCCGCGCAGCCGCAAGGGGATCGAATGCACGGTACGCACGTTCTGCGTCACGTCTTCGCCCGTCTCGCCGTCGCCGCGCGTGGCGGCCTGGACGAGGATGCCGTTCTCGTAGCGCAGATTGATGGCCAGTCCGTCGAACTTGAGTTCCGCGCTGTATTCCACCGGCGGATCCTGTTCTGCCAGCCCGAGTTCCTTGCGCACCCGCGCATCGAAGGCGAGCGCGCCCGATGCCTCGGTGTCGGTCTCGGTGCGGATCGAAAGCATGGGTACGGCATGGCGCACCGGTGCGAACTGCGGCAGCGGCTTGCCGCCCACCCGCTGCGTCGGCGAATCGGGCGTCAGCAGCTCGGGATATTGCGCCTCGAGCGCCTGCAGTTCGCGGAACAGCCGGTCGTATTCGGCGTCGCCGACAACGGGATTGTCGAGGACGTAGTAGGCGTGATCGTGACGCTGGATTTCGCTGCGCAGGAACCCGGCACGCTCGGCCGCAGCGGCCGGCGCCGCCATCAGCTGAACAGGCGCAGCGCCCGCGCGCTGCCCGGCGGAATCTGGTTGGCCGTCATCTGCCGCTGGATCTCGGCGACCTTGCTGCGGATGCCGACCACCATGGCGTCGGTAAGCGCATGGCGCTGGCCGTCGACCACGCTGCCGCCGAGCGTCTGGGCCATCTGGCGCGCCGCCATGACCATGCGGTCGAAGGCCGCGGTTCCGTTTGCCGCCCGCGGCACGTCGAGCACGAAGCTGATGCCGACGGCAGCCAGGGTCTTCAGCGTGTCGGCGCTGAAGGGCTCGGGTCCCATGTTGGCGAGCGTAAACAACTCGTCGCCGTTCTCGTCGCGCGCATGGAAGCGCCCATCGAGATCGAGCGACATGCCGGCGGCCTCGGCCAGCCCGCGCAGCTTGGTACCCAGGAAGGAACCGCCCGCGGTTTCGACCACATTGACGGCGAGCTGAACGTCCACGCTGGCACAGAAGCCGTCGAGCGCCTGCGCATGTTCGAGCACCTCGTCCGCCTGCGGCAGGGTGGCCCGTCCACCGAACTGTTGCACCAGCCGCTCGACACCGCTGATAAAGACTTCGAGTTCCTCTTCCGACACCGCGCCCTGGCGATCGGCAAGCTGCAAGGCAGCGACGATATCGACGTAGCGTCCCGCGTCATGCGCGTCGATACGCTTCCAACGGCCGCCCACGGCGTCGTGCCCCAGCCAGGCGAGCGGCTTGGCGAGGCCCGCGGACCAGGCCGACTGAACCGGCCACAGCGCCGGCGCGGAAACCCCGCCCGGAAATTCGATCCGGATCACGCAATCGGCGATCGCATCGGCCCAGTCCGCGGGAGGCACAGAAGGAGCCGCCGCCCCATCGTCCGCCTCGGCCCCCGGTTCCTCGTGCGGCGCAGCCGCGACCGGCTCGATGCGCTCATCCGTCGCCGGGATGGCAGCCGGCTCGACGCGCTCGTCCCCGCCTTCGCCCTGCAGCAGGACGTCGGGCTGTCCGCCCTTGAATATCTTCTCGGCCAGCTTCTTGTGCTGCCGTTCCTGCCACAGGTTGTACAGCCAGACGGCCGCGACCACCGCGACGCCGGCACCGATGAGGCCCAACTGCAGCTCATTGACGGGCATCAGGCGGCCTCCTTCACCGTCATCCTGAGCGCTTCCTGGATGTCCACCTCGACCACGCGCGAAACGCCGCGTTCCTGCATGGTGACGCCGATCAGCTGCTGCCCCATCTCCATGGCGATCTTGTTGTGCGTGATGAACACGAACTGCGTGTGCGTGGACATGCGCTTGACCATCTCGCAGAAGCGCACGGTGTTCGAGTCGTCGAGCGGCGCGTCGACCTCGTCGAGCATGCAGAACGGCGCCGGGTTCAACTGGAACATCGCGAACACCAGCGCGATCGCGGTAAGGGCCTTTTCGCCGCCCGACAACAGGTGGATGGTCGAGTTCTTCTTGCCCGGCGGCTGCGCCATGATCTGGATGCCGGCGTCGAGGATCTCCTCCCCGGTCAGCAGCAATTTGGCCTCGCCGCCGCCGAACAGTTGCGGGAAGAGCGTGCCGAAGTGACGATTGACCGTGTCGTAGGTCTCCTGCAGCTGCTCGCGCGTCTCGCGGTCGATGCGCCGGATGGCATCCTCGAGGGTGTTGATGGCCGTGACGAGGTCGGTCGACTGGTCGTCGAGGTAGCCCTTGCGCTCGCGCGAAATCGTCAGTTCTTCCAGCGCAGCCAGGTTAACCGGGCCGAGCGCTTCGATCTCCGAGTTGATGCGCGCGATGTCGCCCTGCAGGATCGGCTCCCTGAGGCCGGGCACGAGCTCGGCGGCAAGCTGGGCTTCCTCTTCCTCGGTCGTGATGCCGCCCTCGACCAGGCGTTCGCGGTACTGCTCCTCGTTGAGCTGCGCCGCCTGGTGCTTGAGCTTGAGGTCGTTGATCTTGTCGCGCGCCGGCTGCAGGCCCTGCTCCAGCCGCATGCGCTGCTCGTCGAGCCCGCGCAGCTCCGTCGCCGCCGCTTCGAGCGTGTTGCGGCGCTCTGCCAACAGACCCTCGCGGCCCTGGCGCGAACCGAGCGCCGTCTGCAACTGCTCCTGCAGCACGGCATCGCTGATGGCGGACAGTTCGGTGCGCGCCGCTTCGGATTCCGATGCCACGCGCGCCAGCTGCGTCTTGGCCGTCTCGGCGGCGCGGGCGTTGTCCTCGAGCTTGGAAATGCACTCGCGCTCGGAGAAGCCCGCCTCCTGCGCTTCACGCGCCAGTTGGTGCTCGAGCGCGCGCGCCTCGCGCAGCGCCGCGTCGCGGTTGCGCTGGAGGTCCAGCGCAGCCTCGAGACGTTCGCGCACGGCGTCGAGTTGCTCGCGGCACCGCGTCGCCTCGGTCTGGGCACGCTCGAGTTCAGCTTTCTCCGTCTCTTCGCCCTTGACGATCTCCTCGAGATCGCGCGTGATCTGTCCGGCACGTTCTTCGAAGCGAGCCTGCGCCTGGGAAAGCTTGAGCGCCTCGACCTGGACGGCGTGCAGGCGCTGCTGGCCTTCTTCGGCGCCGCGGCGCGCTTCAACGAGCTGGGCCTGAGCCTCGGACAAGGCCTGCTCGGCCTGCTCCTGCCGCTCGCGGGCCGCCAGTTCTTCCTGCTCGCGCGCCGCGACGAGCGCTTCGAGTTCCTCGATCTCGCGCTGCCGCTCGATGACGCCGTGCGTGCGCGCGTCGGGCACGTAGAGCGTGAGGCCGTGCGCCGACAGGACATGGCCTTCGCGCGAAACCGCGACGCCCAGGCGCGTGGCAACGCGGCCCGTCAGGTCGTCGGCCGCAATGACGCCGCCCAGCCATTCGTCGAGCACCGCGGCCCAGCGCGCATCGTCGCAGCGCACCTTGGCGCGCAGCGTATCGGCGCCCGCGGGCTGCGGCGTCGCGTTGTCGGGCAGGGCCAGCGCAAAGGTGGACGGCGGCGGCGAGGTGAGCGCACGGCCGGCCGTCTCGGCATCGGCAGCCAGCGCCGAGAGGCGCTCGCGCAGGATGGCCTCGACCGCCGTCTCCCAGCCGGCTTCGACGTGGATCACCTGCCACAGCGGCTTCGCTTCCGCCAGCCCCTGCGTCTTCAGCCAGTCGCCGATCTCGCCGTTCTGCTGGACGCGCTTCTGCAACTGCTGGAGCGCGTCGTAGCGCGCCCGCGTTTCCGCCAACTGGCGATGGGACGCCGCCAGGGTTTCGCGGGCGCTGCGCAGCGCCCCTTCGAGGCCGGGCAGACGCCCCTGGATTTCCGCCAGGCGCGACTGGCGCTGCTCGAGCTCTTCCTCGGCCCGCGCTGCGGCTTCTTCCGCCTGCGCGACCTGGACGGGATCCGGCTGATCGATTGCCGCGCGCTCCTGCTCGAGGCGCACCCGGCGTTGGCCAAGGTTCTCGAGCGCGCGCACCGCATGTCCGCGGTCGGCTTCCGCCAGGCGCGTGCCCTGCTCGGCTTCATTCAGTTGGCGGCGCGCCTCGGTGACGGCAGCCTCGGCTTCGCGCACGGCGGCTTCCGCCTCGGGCAGCCGCGCCGCCGCTTCCTCGTGGCGCGCAGCGGCCGTGCCGGCACGCTCGCGCGAATTCTCGAGCAGCGACTTCCAGCGGAACTCCTCATCCTCGACGCGCTTGGTTTCGCCGCTCCAGTGATCCTGCTCGACCGCAAGCTGCGCCAGGCGAGTTTCCAGGCGCGTGCGCGACTGCAGGACGTGATTGATCTCGGATTCGAGGCGCTTGACCTCGGCGTTGGCCGAATACATTTCGGCCTGGGCGGCGTGCAGGGCGTCGGACGCGGCGAAATGCGCCTCGCGCGCCTGCTCCACCTTGGCTTCGATCTCGCGCAGTTGCGCGGTCTCGGCCTCGACGCGGTTGACGGCCTTCTCGACGTCGCGCACGGCGCGCTCCGCCTCGTTCTTCGCGTCGTTGCGCTTCTTCAGCCACAGCAGGTTCTGGCGCCGATGCAGCTGCACCTGCAGGTCCTTGTACTGCTGCGCCACGACGGCCTGCGCCTCGAGGCGCGTGATCTGCCCTTCGAGCTCGTTGCGGATGTCGTCGACGCGGGCGATGTTCTCGCGGGCGTCTTCGAGCCGGTGCTCGGTTTCCTTGCGCCGCTCCTTGTACTTGGTGACGCCGGCGGCCTCTTCCAGGAAGAAGCGCAGTTCCTCGGGCTTGGCCTCGACGATGCGCGAGATCATGCCCTGGCCGATGATGGCGTAGGCCCGCGGACCGAGGCCCGTGCCGAGGAACAGGTCGATGACGTCGCGGCGGCGGACGTGCAGGTTGTTGATGTAGTAGCTCGAGTTGCCTTCGCGGTCGAGCACGCGCTTGACCGTGATTTCGTTGTACTGGCTCCACTGGCCGGCAGCGCGGCCCTGGGCGTTGTCGAAATGCAGCTCGACGCTGGCGCGCGAAACTTCCTTGCGCGTGCCGGAGCCCTTGAAGATCACGTCCTGGATCGATTCGCCCCGCAGTTCGGAGGCCTTCGACTCGCCCAGCACCCAGCGCACGGCGTCGATCACGTTGGATTTGCCGCAGCCGTTCGGGCCCACCACGCCCGCCAACTGGCCGGGGAAAACCACGGTGGTCGGATCGACGAAGGACTTGAAACCGGAGAGTTTGAGCTTGGTCAGGCGCACGGGGAAATCCGGGGCAACTCGGGAAAAGGCGGCATTATAATCGCTCGCCCAAAGTCCAGACCGCCATCATGCCGAAGCGCCCGACCGCCCCCTCCAAGTCGCTGGAAACCTTTGAAAATCCGGCCCCGCAGCGGGATTACCAAATCCACATGGAGATTCCGGAATTCACCTGCCTGTGTCCCAAGACCGGGCAGCCGGACTTCGCCGTGCTGACGCTGGACTACATCCCCGACCGGCTCTGCGTCGAATTGAAGAGCCTCAAGCTCTACATGTGGAGCTTCCGCGAGGAAGGCCATTTTCACGAGGACGTCACCAACCGCATCCTCGACGACCTCGTGCGCGCCACCAAGCCGCGCTTCATGCGTCTGACCGCTCGTTTCTACGTGCGCGGGGGCATTTTCACCAACGTCGTGGCCGAGCATCGCAAGAAGGCCTGGAAGCCGGCGCCGAAGGTCGATCTGGCCGAGTTTCCGCCCGCCTCGAACACCCGCGGCTGACGCGGGCCGGCACCGCCGCCCTCCCCTATAATCCGCGTTTTCGTTGCAGCCACGCGCCGTGAACCCGCATCTCGCCAAACTCCAGCCCTATCCGTTCGAAAAGCTGCGCCAGCTGTTCGCCGGCGTCACGCCCCCCAAGGACAGCAAGGAGATCAAGCTCTCGATTGGCGAGCCGCAGCACGGCACGCCCGAGTTCATCAAGCGGGCCTTGACCGACGGGCTGGCGGGCCTCGCCGCCTATCCGGCCACCAACGGCAGCGACGCGCTGCGCGGCGCCATCGCCCAGTGGATCGGGCGGCGCTACGGCATCCCGGCGCCGGACGCCGCGACCCAGGTGCTGCCGGTGACCGGTTCACGCGAGGCGCTGTTCGCGTTCGCCCAGTGCGTGGCGGATGCCTCGCAGCCCGGTGCGCTGGTGCTTTCGCCCAATCCGTTCTACCAAATCTACGAAGGCGCCGCGTATCTCGCCGGCGTGCAGCCGAGCTTCTTCAACCAGTTGCCCGAACACGACTTCGCCATGGATTTCGGCGCGATCCCGGCCGAGACCTGGAAGCGCGTGCAACTCGCCTACGTCTGCTCGCCGGGCAACCCGACCGGCAAGGTGATGACGCTCGACGAATGGCGCACGCTGTTTGCCCTGTCCGACGAATACGGTTTTGTCATCGCCAGCGACGAGTGCTACTCCGAAATCTACTTCGAGGAGGGCGGCGCCCCGCTGGGCGGCCTGGAGGCCGCGCGCAAGCTGGGCCGGGACGACTACAGGAACCTGGTGATGTTCTCGAGCCTGTCCAAGCGCTCCAACGTGCCGGGCATGCGTTCGGGCTTCGTCGCCGGCGACGCCGCGATCCTCAAGAAGTTCTGGCTCTACCGGACTTACCACGGCTGTGCGATGAACCCGGCCGTCCAGCATGCCAGCGCCGTCGCCTGGGGCGACGAGGCGCATGTGCGCGACAACCGCCGGCTCTACCAGGAGAAGTTCACGCAGGTGACGCCGCTGATCGCGAAGCACCTCGACACGCGACGTCCGGATGCCGGCTTCTATCTCTGGGCCTCGGTTGCCAAATACGCGCTCAGCGACACCGAATTCGCGCGCGAACTGCATCGCCAATATAATGTGACCGTACTGCCGGGAAGCTTTTTGGCGCGCGAGGCCGACGGCGTCAACCCCGGCGCCAATTTCATCCGCATTGCCCTCGTCGCCGGGCTCGAGGAATGCCTCGAAGCCGCGCATCGCATCGGCGATTTCTGCAATTCACTCTAGGACCCCAACATGCACCAATTGCAATCGACCATCGAAGAAGCCTGGGAGAATCGGGCCGAATTCAAGCCCGGCGCGGCGCCCGCCAAGGTTGGCGAAGCCGTCGAACTCATCCTTGCCGATCTCGACAACGGCAAGTTGCGCGTCGCGGAGAAGATCGACGGCGAGTGGGTGACGCACCAGTGGATCAAGAAGGCCGTGCTGCTGTCGTTCCGCCTCGAGGACAACCGCCTGATGGAAGGCGGCCCGATGCGCTACTTCGACAAGGTGCCGACCAAGTTCGCGCAGTACGACACCCATACCTTCCAAAAGGGCGGCTTCCGCGTGGTGCCGCCGGCCGTCGCACGCCGCGGCTGCTTCATCGGCAAGAACGTCGTTCTCATGCCGAGCTACGTCAATATCGGCGCCTACGTCGATGAAGGCACGATGGTCGACACCTGGGCCACCGTGGGCTCCTGCGCCCAGATCGGCAAGAACGTGCACCTCTCCGGCGGCGTCGGCATCGGCGGCGTGCTGGAACCGCTGCAGGCCAACCCGACCATCATCGAGGACAACTGCTTCATCGGCGCACGCTCGGAAGTCGTCGAAGGCGTGATCGTCGAGGAGAACTCGGTGATCTCGATGGGCGTGTATCTCTCGCAAAGCACCAAGATCTACGACCGCGCCACGGGCGAGATCACGTACGGCCGCGTTCCCGCGGGCTCGGTGGTCGTAGCCGGCAACCTGCCGTCGCCCGACGGCAAGTACAGCCTCTACTGCGCCGTCATCGTCAAGAAGGTCGACGCCAAGACGCGCGCCAAGACCGCCATCAACGACCTGCTGCGCGACTAATCCACGGAGGGCGGACGCCATGGGAGCGATGGATCGGCTGTTCCAGTTGATGGCGGAGAAGAAGGCTTCCGACATATTCGTCTCCGTCGGCTCCCCGATCAACATCAAGATCAACGGCGTCGCCTTGCCGGTGAACCAGCAGGTGATGGACTCCGCCACCATCACCAACCTGCTGCACGAAATCCTCTCCGACACGCAGTACCACGAGTTCGAGGAAACGCTCGAACTCAACACCGGCTACGCCCTGCCCGGCGTCGGCAACTTCCGCCTCTCGGTGTTCCGCCAGAAAGGCACGCCGGCGCTGGTGGTGCGCTACATCCCGGCCGAGATCCCGAAGCTCGAGACGCTGAACGTCCCCGACGTGCTGGCCGAAGTGATCATGGAGAAGCGCGGCCTGATCCTGATGGTCGGCGCCACGGGTTCGGGCAAGTCGACCACGCTCACCGCGATGCTCGACTACCGCAACGAGCGCAAGACAGGCCACATCCTGACGCTGGAAGACCCGATCGAGTTCATCTTCAAGAACAAGAAGGCGATCGTCAATCAGCGCGAAGTCGGTTCGGACACGCGCACCTTCCAGGCCGCACTGAAGAACGCGCTGCGCCAGGCGCCGGACTGCATTTTCATCGGCGAGATCCGCGACAAGGACACCATGAGCCAGGCCATCGCCTACGCCCAATCCGGCCACCTGTGCCTCGCCACGCTGCACGCCAACAACAGCTACCACGCGCTCTCCCGCATCATCAGCTTCTACCCGCTGGAGAACCGCCCCGCCCTGCTCGCCGACCTGGCCGTGACGATGAAGTGCACGATCTCCCAGCGCCTGGTGAAGAAGCCCGATGGCGGCCGCACCCCGGCGGTCGAGGTGATGCTCAACTCGCGCCACATCGCCGAGCTCATCGAGAAGGGCGACATGGACGGCATCAAGGAAGCGATGGAAAAGAGCATGTCGCCCGGCTCGCAGACCTTCGAGCAGGCGTTGTTCAAGCTGTACCGCGACAAAGTCATCACGCTCGAGGAAGCGCTGTCGAATGCAGACTCGGCCAACAACCTGCATTGGCTGATCAACAACTCCGAAGCCGGCACGCCCACCGCCACCGAAGAGGAGAAGTCGGCCGCGACGGAAGCGGCGCCGACGGCTGCCGGCCCGGCAGCCAGCTTCTCCGAATTCACGCTCAAGATCTGATGGCGGGGACGCTCGAACTCGCCCGCGCCCTGATCGCGCGCCCCTCGGTCACGCCCGAGGATGCCGGCTGCCTTGAACTGCTGGCCGACCGGCTCGGGCCGCTCGGATTCAAGCTCGAGCGCATGGACGTCGGCGGCGTAAAGAACCTTTGGGCACGCCGCGGCGAAGCGAAGCCCTTGCTCTGCTTCGCCGGGCATACCGACGTCGTCCCGCCCGGTCCGCGCGATGCCTGGTCGTCGGACCCTTTCGCGCCGATGGTGCGTGAAGGCGTTCTGTACGGCCGCGGCGCCGCAGACATGAAGTCCTCGCTGGCCGCCTTCGTAACGGCGATCGAGCGCTTCGTCGCCGTCAAACCGGACCACACGGGCTCGATCGCACTGCTGCTCACCTCCGACGAGGAAGGCGATGCCGTCGACGGCACCATCCGCGTCGTCGAGGCACTGAAGGCGCGCAATGAAGCCATCGATTGCTGCATCGTCGGCGAGCCCACTTCGTTCGAGCGCTTCGGCGACATGATCAAGAACGGCCGCCGCGGCTCGCTGTCGGCGCGCCTCGTCGTTCAAGGCATCCAGGGCCACGTCGCCTATCCCGAGCGCGTGCGCAACCCGGTGCACCAGGCGGCGCCCGCGCTGGCCGAACTCGCCGCGACGCGCTGGGACGAAGGCAACGAATACTTCCCGCCGACGAGCTTCCAGATTTCCAACATCCACGCCGGCACCGGCGCCGGCAACGTCGTGCCGGGGCAAATGGAAGTGCTGTTCAACTTCCGCTTCTCGACGGCGAGCACGGTTGACGGACTGCAGGACCGCGTCCATCGAATCCTCGACCGTCACGGCCTCGAATACCAGATCGACTGGACGCTCGGCGGCAAGCCCTTTCTGACGCCGCGCGGCCGCCTGGTGGACGTCGTGGTCGCCGCCATCGAAGAGGTATGCGGGCAGACGCCCAAGCTATCCACCTCGGGCGGTACCTCGGACGGCCGCTACATCGCCGAGATCTGCCCCGAGGTGGTCGAGTTCGGGCCGCTCAACGCCACCATCCACAAGGTCGACGAATGCGTCGCCGTCGCCGACCTGGAACCGCTGGCGGCCATCTATCACGGCGTGCTGCGGCGCCTGCTGGGACAAGACTGATGGATTCCGTACTCGCCGAACTCCACACCGTGCGCGACTGGCTGCGCTGGGGCGTCAGCCGCTTCAACGAAGCCGGACTGTTCTTCGGCCACGGCACCGAAAACGCCTATGACGAGGCGGCCTGGCTGATCCTGCACGCCCTCCATCTACCGCCCGACCGGCTCGAGCCCTTCCTCGACGCCCGCCTCGCGCATGCCGAGCGGCTGGCGGTGCTCGACCTGCTGCAAAAGCGCGTCGCGCATCGTATCCCGGCGGCCTACCTGACCCACGAAGCCTGGCTCGGCGACTTCCGCTTCTACGTCGATGAGCGCGTCATCGTGCCGCGCTCGTATTTCGCCGAACTGCTCGCGGAAGGGCTCGCGCCCTGGGTCGACGATCCCGACGACGTCGAAGACGCGCTCGATCTGTGCACCGGCTCCGGCTGCCTCGCCATCCTGATGGCGCATGCCTTCCCCTACGCCGGGATCGACGCCGTCGACCTTTCGCCGGCGGCGCTCGAGGTCGCCCGCCGCAACGTCGCGGACTACGGGCTCGAGGAGCGCGTCCGTCTCGTCGGGTCGGACGTCTTCGCCGGGCTCGCCGGCCGGCGCTACGACCTCATCATATCCAACCCGCCCTACGTGACGGCCGCGGCAATGGAAACGCTGCCGCCCGAATATCGGCACGAACCTGCAATGGCGCTGGGCGCCGGCGACGACGGCCTCGACGTCGTGCGCCGCATCCTTGACGGCGCGGCCGCGCACCTCAAGCCGGGCGGCGTTCTGGCGGTCGAAGTCGGCCACAACCGGGACATCGTCGAGGCGGCGTTCCCCGAAATGCCGCTGACCTGGATCGACACGCCGAGCAGCGAAGACAAGATCTTCCTGATCCGCGCCGACGAATTGCCCGCCAAGCGCAAAAAGCGCTGAGCCGGGGCTTGCCGGGCGGCGGCGGGAAGGAGTATGGTTCGCTGACGCCTCACGGAACCGATGCGTACGCCATGGACAAGAAGCCGCCGATTCTGCTGGTCGAAGACAATCCCGACGATGAAGCGCTGACCCTGCGCGCCTTCAGCAAGAACCACATCTCCAACGAAGTGATCGTCGCGCGCGACGGCGTCGAGGCGCTCGATTACCTGCATTGCACGGGACAGCACGCGGGCACGCAGCCGCAACTGCCGGCCGTGGTGCTGCTCGACCTCAAGCTGCCGCGCATCGACGGCCTCGAGGTTCTGCGGCGCATCCGCGCCACGCCGCGCACGGCACTGCTGCCGGTCGTCATACTGACGACGTCCAAGGAACAGCAGGACGTGACCGACGGCTACAGCCTGGGCGCCAACAGCTACATCCGCAAACCCGTCGATTTCGAGAAGTTCATCCAGGCCGTCGGGCAACTCGGTCTTTACTGGCTCGTCCTCAACGAGCCGGTGGAACGCTCGATGTAAGCCACGTCGAACGCGGAAGGGCGGCCGCCGCCCAGCCCCGCGCTCCCGCCCGCGAGCTGTTCTCGCACCGGCCCCCGCCCCGGGCTTCCGCACGGCCTATGCCACCCGGCATAGGGGAAACCCCATGCCTTTGTTATTATTCCGAGCGCCATTCCTCCCCGCTCTCGGCATCCCGGCGAACATCATGAACAAAATCCGGCTGTGCAAAGCATCCCTTCTTCTAGCCCTCCTATCGCTCGGCGCTCCCGTGCCCGCGCAAGTGCCTGAACCGGTTCCGGACCTGAGCCTGGAGGATCTCGTCAATACGGAGGTGATAAGCGCCTCGCGCAAGTCGCAGAACCTCCAGCAGGTGGCGGCGGCGGTCTTCGTCATCAGCCATGACGACATCGTCCGCTCGGGAGCCCGCAGCCTGCCGGACGTGCTGGCGATGGCCCCCGGCGTCGAGGTGGCGCGCATCGGCAACAATAGATGGGCGGTGTCCGCGCGCGGCGGCGTCAGCCGCTTCGCCAACAAGCTGCAGGTCCTGAAGGACGGCCGCAGCATCTATTCGCCCTTGTTCTCGGGCGTCTTCTGGGAAGCGGAGGACACGGTCCTGGAGGACATCGAGCGCATCGAGATCATCCGCGGCCCCAATGCCGCCATGTGGGGCTCCAACGCCGTCAACGGCACCATCAACATCATCACCCGCAAGGCGCGCGACACGCAGGGCGCCCTGCTTGCCGTCAGCGCCGGCACCGAGGACAAGTCCAACCTCTCCGCCCGCTACGGCACGACGCTCGGCGACGCCGGCCATATCCGGCTCTATGCCAAGAGCGTCGACCGCCGCGCCAGCTACAACACGGACGGCTCCCGCGCCACCGACCGTGGCGACAGCGGCATGGCCGGCTTCCGTGCCGACTGGCTGCTCTCGTCCGGCAACCGCCTGTCGTTGAACGGCGAACTCTATCGCGACCGCAACGACGATACCTACCGCTTCCCCGATGCCCTTCAGCCGCCCTCCTATTCATCGCTGCTCGATTCGACGTTCAAGCTGAGCGGCGGACATCTGCAAGCCCGCTACGAGTCGCTGCGGGACGACGGCTCCGAAGTGGCCTTCCAGGCCTACGCGACACAGCGCACGCTCGACGCCACGCATCTCCTGCACGAGGAGCGCAAGACCTTCGACGTCGACTTCCAGTACCGCATGGCCCCCGCCGGGGCCCACGACCTGATGTTCGGGGCAAACCTGCGCACCTCGAGCGACTCGACCACGAGCCCCGCCGGCTCCTATGTAACGCTGTCGACGCCGAGCCGCAGCTTCAGGCTGGCCAGCCTCTTCTTCAACGACGACATCACCCTGGTCCCCGAGCGCCTCCGCGTCACGCTCGGCGCCCGCCTCGAGCACAACAATTTCTCGGGCAGTGACCTGCAGCCGACCGCGCGCTTCCTGTGGACTCCGGATGCCCGGCAGACGGTATGGGGTGCCCTTTCCCACGCGACGCGCACGCCGTCTCGGGCCGAGCTCGATGCCTCTATTCCGCAGGTCGTCGTGCCGGGCATTCCCTTCCCGACCCAGGTCGTCTACCAGGGCATTGGCAACGGCACGGTCAAGTCCGAGAAGATGGACGCGGCCGAACTCGGCTACCGGCACCGCTTCAGCCAGTCCCTGTCTTTCGACGCCACCGCCTTCACGCACCGCTATCGCGACGGCCTGACCACCGCCATGGGAACGCTGGACCTCTCGCATCTGCCGTTCTACGTACTGCAACCGATCAACACGACCTACCGGACCCGTTCCCGCGTGACGGGTGTCGAGTTGGCGGTGTTCGCCCAGCTGAGCCAGAACTGGCGCCTGCAGCCCTCATACACCTGGATGATCGGTACCCCGGGAAGCGGCGGCGCCGGCGACGCCGAAAAGATGCCGCGCCACCAGCTCTCGCTGCGGTCCCAGCACAACCTGGATGCGGCACGCCAACTGGATTTCTGGCTCAAGTACAAGACGCGCAACGCCGAGATGGGCATTCCGAGCCGCGCCAACCTCGACGTCCGCTATGCCTGGAATGCCCGCCAGGGGCTCGAATTGTCGCTGGTCGGTCAGAACCTGCTGCATCGCAGGACGCTCGAATACCGTTCCGACATCCTGCCGTCGCTGCCGGTCGAGACGGGTCGCGGCGTCTATGCGCAGGCCCGGTTCCGCTTCTGAGAGGCGCCCATGCCCAGGCAAGCCGCCTCGCTTCGTCCCACGCACGGCCCGCCCCGATGGTTTTCGGCAAGGCCCGGCGGGCTCTTGTCCCGCCGGGCGATAGCGCATGCCTTGGTCGTCGCCATCGTCTGGCTGTCTACCGGCCTCGTGGGAGCGCAGCAGCCGCTGAGCGACCAGCAGATGAAGGCGGCCTTCGTCCTCAATTTCGTGCGCTACACGGAGTGGCCCGAGCGTTCATTCGGCGGTCCGGATGCGCCGCTCGTCGTCTGCGTGTTCGGCGATTCGCCGGGATCGGGCCTGGCCGGCATCGCGGGCAAGGTCATCAAGAACCGCCCGGTGCAAGTGCGGGGCATCGTCACGGCTGAAGAAGCGCGCGCCTGCCACGCGCTGTTCGTCGCCGAATTCGACGCCCGCCGCTTCGTCGGCGTCCTGCGCGCGCTCCAAAGCATTCCCGTGCTGACCATCAGCGAGGCCGACGGCTTCATCGACGTCGGCGGAATGATCGGCCTGGTGCACTTCGAGAACCGCCTGCAGTTCGAGGTCAACCTCGGCGTCGTGCAGCAGGCGCAGCTCAAGGCCAGTTCGCAACTGCTGCGCTTGGCGCACAACGTCATCGAAGCGCGCCCCCATTGATCTCCCTATGCCCATGACCGCCATGGAAACCCTTCGCACGACACGCGCCACGCTGCGCAGCCGGCTGCGGGCCATCATCGCATTGACAGCCGGCATCTGTCTGGCGTTGATGCTGTTCTATTTCTCGAGCATGACCATCGTGCGCGAGCAGCAGTCCATGCTCCACCAGCTCGACGCCATCGCGGGCATCACCGTGGACAACAGTTCGGCCGCGATCCGCTTCAACGACGCCCCCGCCGCCGCCGGCATCCTCTCTGCCTTGCGCAATCGCGAGGACGTGCAGGCCGCCTGGATAACCCTGCCCGACGGCTTCGTGCTGACGCGCCATCCGCCGGCGCTCGACCCGCATTCGTTCGCCGACGTTCCCGCCGTCGGCGATCGCCTGCCGATGTTCCTGCACAACCGGATGATGCGCGTCGACAAGCCGATCGTGAACGAAGGCGAGCGCCTCGGCACGCTTTCCATGGTGGTCGACCTGACCGGGATGTGGACGCACATCGCGGAAGGCGCGCTGCTCGGACTCGGCATCAGCGTGGCGGTGTTCCTGTTCGCGCTTTGGCTCGCCACGCGCCTGCAGCACCGCATCAGCGAGCCGATCCTGGAACTCGCCGCCACCAGCCGGCGCATCGCCGAAGAGGCGCGCTACGACTTGCGCGTGCAGGGCGGCCAGCATCTCGCGGAGACCGAAGCCCTGGTCGGCGCCTTCAATCGCATGCTCGACGAGATCGCCGCGCGCGACGCCGAGCTGAAGAAGCATCGCGACGCGCTGGAGGACGAGGTCGAAGCCCGCACCGCCGAGCTGCGCGTCGCCATGGAGCAGGCCCAGGCGGCGAGCCGCGCCAAGTCCCAGTTCATCGCCAACATCAGCCATGAGCTGCGCACGCCCATGAACGGCGTGATCGGCATGACCGAGCTGCTGCTGGGCACCTCGCTCAACGCCGAGCAGGAGCACTTCGCCAAGACCGTATTCGGTTCCGCCAACTCGCTGCTCCACCTGCTCAACGAGATCCTCGACTTCTCCAAGATCGAAGCCGGCAAGGTGGTGCTCGAAGCCACGTCGTTCGAGATCGAGCCGCTGGTCGAGGAGGTGCTGCTCGCGCACGCCGGCGCCGCGCAAGCCAAGGACGTCGAGATCGCGGGACACGTCGTGGAGAGCATCCCTGAAACACTGATCGGCGACCCGCATCGCATCCGCCAGATGGTCGGCAATCTCGTCAGCAACGCCGTCAAGTTCACCGATCGCGGCGAGGTCACCGTGCGGGTGACCAACCGCGCCGAGGACATGCCGGAAAGCGAACGCCTCGGCGCCAACGAATACGCAATCATCGTCGCTGACACCGGCCCGGGCATACCGGCCGCGGCGCGCGAGCAGCTGTTCTCCGCGTTCACCCAGGCGGACGCCTCGACCACCCGGCGCTATGGCGGTACCGGGCTGGGCCTCGCCATCACGCGCCAGCTCGCCGAACTGATGGGCGGGCGCACGGGCTTCGCGAGCCAGGAAGGCCAGGGCGCAACCTTCTGGATCATCCTGCCGCGCCAGATGGGCGGCTATCCTTCGCGACGCGTCGCGCAGACGGACCAGCTGGCCGGCAAGGCCGTATTGGTCGTGCATCCTGTCGCCCTGGCGCGCGACGCGATCGCGCTCGGCCTGGCCGACTTCGGCTGCCGCGCCAAGGGGCAGACTTACCTGCCGCGCGAGCACGAGCACTACGACTTGCTGGTCGTCGACGACAGCCAGTGGCGCTACCTTGCCCCGCGCTCCGGCGCGCAACTGCGCATCCGCCTGGTTCCGCTCTCTGCGGCGGCCGCCGATCCGAAGTCGTGCGACGCCGACGGCATCCTGCGCAAGCCGGTGCTCCACCGCGAGCTGCGCTCGCTGCTGATCGCCCTGCTCTACGGCAACGAGGAACGCCAGAGCAAGGCGGCTGCCGAAACCCGCGGACGCAACCTGCGCGTGCTGGTCGTGGAGGACAACGAGACGAACCGCCTGCTCGCCGAAGCGATGCTGAGGCACGCGGGCTGCAAGGTGGTCTGCGCCAACGACGGCAAGGAAGGCGTTGCCGCCGTGCAGAACAACGGGCCGTTCGACGTCGTCTTCATGGATTGCCAGATGCCGGTGATGGACGGCTATCAGGCCACCCGCGCCATCCGCGCCTGGGAATCGCAGCATCCGGAGCGGCAGCCGGTGCCCATCGTCGCCGTCACCGCCAACGCCATGGCGGGCGACCGCGAGCTTTGCATCGAGGCCGGCATGAACGACTATCTGACCAAGCCGGTGAAGCGCGCCCAGATGGAAGCGGTGCTGCGCACTTACGCCGCCCACGCCTTCGCGGGCGAAAGCCCCGAACCGCCCGCTTCCTAGCCGGCCCGCCGCACGAAGGCCGCCACGGCGGCGATCACGGCGTCGGGCTGGTCGCGGTGCGGCGCATGCCCGCAATCGGCCAGCCTGAGCGTCTCGACGTCCGGCGCCGCCGCCACGATGCGGTCGAGCTGGTCCATGGTGCCGTACTCGTCGCCGTAGCCCTGGATGGCAAGCACGGGAACTGCAATGCGCGGCAGGTATTCCTCGATGTTCCAGGCGCGGAAAGCCGCCGACAGCCAGATGTCGCTCCAGCCGCGGAAGGCCGAGTCCGCGTCGTCGTGATAGCGCGCCAGGCGTTCGTTCAGGGCGGTGGTTTCGTAGGCGGCCACCGTGGCGCGTATGCCGGCCAGCGCCAACTCCTCCACCATCACGTGCGGCGCCATCGCCACCACGCCCGCCACCGCCCGCTGCGCCCCGCCGGCATGGATCAGCGCGATCGACGCGCCGTCGCTGTGGCCGATCAGGATCGGCCGCTCGAGCGCCAGCGAATCGAGCAGCGCCGGCAGGGCGGCCAGGGCCTCGGCATGCATGTAGTCGGGCTGGCGCCGGGCGAGCAAACGGTCGGAGCGGCCGTAGCCGTAGCGCGAGTAGACGAGCGCACGGCGCCCGGTGGCGGCCGCCACGCGCTGCGGGAAGTCGCGCCACATGGCAATCGAGCCGAGCCCTTCATGAAGAAAGACCAGCGGCGCGCTGGCCGGGTCGCCCTCGATGAGTTCGTACTCGAGCCGATGCCCGTCGGCGACCGCGAACCGGATGGTCAATTGGCGAACGCCGCGATGCCGGTGATCGCCCGGCCGAGGATCAGCGCGTGGATGTCGTGGGTTCCCTCGTAGGTGTTCACGACCTCGAGGTTCACCACGTGACGGATCACGCCGAATTCATCGGAGATGCCGTTGCCGCCCAGCATGTCGCGCGCCGTGCGGGCGATCTCGAGCGCCTTGCCGCAAGAGTTGCGCTTCATGATCGAGGTGAGCTCGGGCGACGCTTCGCCGGCTTCCTTCATGCGGCCCAGGCGTAGGCAGCCCTGCAGGCCCAAGGCGATCTCGCTCGCCATGTCGGCGAGCTTCTTCTGGACGAGCTGGTTGGCTGCCAGCGGGCGGCCGAACTGGTGTCGGTCGAGAACGTACTGGCGCGCCTTCGCGTAGCAGTCCTCCGCAGCCCCCAGAGCGCCCCAGGCGATGCCGAAGCGCGCCGCATTGAGGCAGGTGAACGGCCCCTTGAGACCCGCCGCGCCCGGCAGCAGGTTTTCCTCCGGCACGAACACATCGTCCATCATGATCTGGCCCGTCACCGAGGCGCGCAGGCCGACCTTTCCGTCGATGACCGGCGCCGACAGCCCCTTCCATCCCTTCTCGAGCACGAAGCCGCGGATGACGCCGGCCTCGTCCTTCGCCCAGACGATGAAGACGTCGGCGATGGGCGCGTTGGTGATCCAGGTCTTGCTGCCGCTGAGCCGATAACCGCCGTCGCACTTGCGGGCGCGCGTCGCCATCGCGGCCGGATCGGAACCCGAATCGGGCTCGGTCAGGCCGAAGCAGCCAACCCATTCGCCGCGCGCCAGTTTCGGCAGGTACTTGAGCCGCTGCGCGTCCGAGCCGAACTCGAGGATCGGCAACATCGACAGAGAGCATTGCACGCTCATCATCGAGCGGTAGCCCGAATCGACGCGCTCGATCTCGCGCGCGATGAGCCCGTAGCCGACGTAGCCCAGCCCGGCGCCGCCCCAGGTTTCGGGAATGATGGAGGCAAGCAGACCGAGGGCGCCCATCTCGGCGAAGATCGCGCGGTCGGTGTGTTCCCGGCGGAAGGCGTCGCGGATGCGGGGCGCCAGGCGTTCCTGCGCATAGTCGTGCGCCGTGCGGCGCACCATGCGTTCCTCGTCGGTGAGTTGCGCGTCCAGCGCAAGCGGATCGTCCCAGCTGAAGCTCGAGCTCATCGTCTTCCTCGTCGTGCGGTGAGCCGCCATGCTAAGCGCAGTGGCGGCGTCCCGCAATCCGCCAGACGTTCCCTGCGCTAGGCCGCCGCGGAAGCCTCTTCGCCCGCCGGCGCGGCCGCGCCGGCGCCCGCGATGGCGGCCATCTCGTCGACGGAGAGCACGCGCAGGATGTCGAGGATGATGACGAACTTGCCGTCGACCTTGCCCATGCCGGCGATGAAGTCGGCCCGGATCTTCGCGCCGAAGGCCGGCGGCGGCTCGATTTCCGCCGCGCCGATCTCCAGCACTTCCGATACCGCGTCGACCATGATCCCGATGTCGTGCCGCCCTTCCTCCTGCTGCACTTCGACGATCACGATGCAGGTGCGCCGGGCCACTTCGGTCGCGTGCCCGCCGAAGCGCGCCGCCAGGTCGATCACCGGCACCACGGCCCCGCGCAGGTTGATCACCCCGCGGATGAAGCTCGGCATCATCGGGATCTCGGTCAGGCTGCCGTACTCGATGATCTCCTTCACGTTCAGGATGCCCACGGCGAACATCTCGCCGGCCAGCTGGAACGTCAGGTACTGGTTCGTTTCGCCTCCGGCCGTGGCCGTGCGTACCGCAACAGCCCCGCCCGCAGGCGCTTGCACGAGTTCTCCCATGTCGGCCTCCTCTTAGAAGCGCTCGAAGTCCTGCTCGGTCGCGACGCTGACCGGCTTGGCGGCCGGACGCTGCGCCGGGCGGGCGCTTGCCTTCGCCGTCGCCGCCGGCTTGGCGGCACGCGCGGCCGCTTCCTG
>JBLNBJ010000093.1:0-8943 GCA_050259835.1 Ignavibacteria bacterium
GGGAGGCTTTCCAGCAGGAATATCCCAGGCTCGTGCAGCCCGACAACGACGTCGCCTGCTATGCGCTGCAGGCGCGCCTGGCGGTGCAGCACGACGCGACCGCGCTCGACGAGGCGCGGCCGCTGTGGTTCTCGCAGCTCGACATGCCGGAGGCCTGCCTGCCGCTGATGGAACGGCTGATCACCGACCAGCGCCTCGACGCGGATGATGTCTGGCAGCGCATCCGCCGGCTGTTGGAAGCCAACCGGCTGCGCGACGCCCGCAGCTTCGCGCGCTACCTGCCGCTGGGGCAGGCGCCCGCGCCCAAGATGCTCGAGGGCGTGGCCGACCATCCCGCGCGCTGGCTCACCAAACAGCCGGGCAACTTCGCGGCGACGCGGCTGGGCCGCGAGATGGCGCTGTTCGCCGTGGCCCGCATGGCGCGCAGCGATCCCGGCGCCGCGGCGACGCAGTGGCAGGACATCGAGGGCCGCTTCTCCGGCGCCGATCGCGCCTACGCCTGGGGCCAGCTGGCCTGGCAGGCCGCGTTGCGCCACCAGCCGGAAGCGCTGTCCTGGTACGAGCGGGCGGCGCAGGCGGCGCCGCTGCAGCTGTCGGACGAGCAGCTCGCCTGGAAGGTGCGCGCCGCGCTGCGCGCGCGCGACTGGTCCGCCGTGCGCCGCAGCATCGAACAGATGCCGCCGCTGTTGGCGGCCGATCCCGCCTGGATCTACTGGAATGGGCGGGCGCTGGCGGCGCTGGGCAAGCGCGAGGAAGCCAACGCGCTCTACGCGAAGATCGGCGGCCGTCCGAACTTCTACGGCAACCTCGCCGACGAGGAACTCGGACGCATGCTGGCGGTGCCGGCCAAGGCCCCGGCACCGACCGCCGAGGAGCTCGAACAGGCGTCCGCCAATCCCGGCCTGCGCCGCGCGCTGGCGCTGATGCGCTTCGACATCCGCATCGAAGGCGTGCGCGAATGGAACTGGACGGTGCGCGGCATGGACGACCGCCAATTGCTGGCCGCGGCAGAGTTCGCCCGCCGCATGGACGTCTACGACCGCGCCATCAGCACTGCCGACCGCACGCTGGCGCAGCACGACTACGGTCTGCGCTATCTCGCGCCGTTCCGCGAATACGTCGATCCGAAAGCGCGCGAGTTGGCGCTCGACAGCGGCTGGGTCTACGGCTTGATGCGCCAGGAGAGCCGCTTCGTCTCCACGGCGCGCTCCGGCGTCGGCGCCAAGGGCCTGATGCAGCTGATGCCGGCGACGGCCAAATGGGTGGCGCGCAAGATCGGCTTCGCCGGCTTTCACATCAGCCGCGTCTCCGAAATGGACACCAACGTCACGCTCGGCACGCATTACCTGAAGATGGTGCTCGAGAGCTTGGACAACCATCCGGTGCTGGCCTCGGCCGCCTACAACGCCGGTCCTTCGCGCGCCCGCAAGTGGCGCGCCGACCAGCCGCTCGAGGGCGCGATCTACGCCGAGACCATCCCGTTCAACGAGACGCGCGACTACGTGAAGAAGGTGATGAGCAATTCGGTGTATTACGCCGCCCTGTTCGACCAGAAGCCGCAATCGCTCAAGGCGCGCCTCGGCATCGTGCGCGCCAAGGGCAGCGGCGACGCGGGCGCCGAGGATTTGCCCTGACCTGATGCCGCGCCGCCGACCATGAACGTCCTGCTGATCGGCGGCTCCGGGTTTAGTTGCGGCGTAACCTGCTGCGCAGGTAAGCCTCCTCTGAAACCGGAGCCGGCATGAACGTCTTGCTGATTGGCGGCTCCGGTTTTGTCGGCACGCATCTGGCCGAGCGGCTCTACCGCGACGGCCATAGCGTGCATGTGCCGACGCGGCGCTACGAGGCGGCCAAGCACCTGCTGGTGCTGCCGACCGTCACCATCGAGGAAGCCGACATCCACGACGAGGGCCGGCTCGAACGCCTGGTGGCCGGCCGGGACGCCGTGATCAACCTGGTCGGCGTGCTGCGCGGCGGCAACGGCCATCCCTATGGCGACGGCTTCGCGCGCGCCCACGTCGAACTGCCGAAGAAGATCGCGCGCTGCGCCCAGCGCGCCGGCGTGCGACGCCTGCTGCATATGTCGGCGCTGCAGGCCGATGCGCGGGGGCCTTCGGGCTACCTGCGCTCGAAGGCCGCCGGCGAGGCCGCCGCCTTCGCCGTGGCGCCGCCCACCGCAGTCACGGTGTTCCGCCCCTCGGTGATCTTCGGTCGCGGCGATTCCTTCCTGACGCTGTTCGCAGGACTGCTGCGGCACTTCCCGCTGATCCCGCTCGCCTGTCCCGAGGCGCGCTTCCAGCCCGTGTGGGTCGAGGACGTCGCCGCCGCCTTCGCCGCGAGCCTCTCGCGCGAGGAAAGCCATGGCCAGGGCTACGACCTGTGCGGCCCGCACCGCTACACGCTGCGCGAACTGGTCGCCTATGCCGGCCGCGTGTCCGGCCATCCGCGTCCCATCCTCGGGCTGCCGGACGCCGCCGCCTGGCTGCAGGCGACGGCGATGGAGTTCCTGCCGAACGGCCCGCTGAGCCGCGACAACCTGCGCTCGATGCGCGTGCCGAGCGTCTGTGAAGGCGGCTGCACCCTGCCCTTCGGCCTGACTGCCACCCCGCTGGAGGCGGTGGCGCCGTCCTACCTAGCGGCGCCGACGTGAGGATTTATTCGGTCGGCGGCGCGGTGCGCGACGAGCTTCTCGGCCTGCCGGTGCAGGACCGCGACTGGGTCGTCGTCGGCGCCAGCCCGGACGAAATGGTTGCGAACGGCTTCAGGCCGGTGGGCAAGGACTTCCCGGTCTTCATCCATCCGCACACCGGCGAGGAATACGCCCTGGCGCGCACCGAGCGCAAGACCGCGCCCGGCTACAAGGGCTTCGTGTTCCACGCCGACGCCGACGTCACGCTCGAGGAAGACCTGGCGCGCCGCGACCTCACCATCAACGCCATCGCCAAGTCGGAAGACGGCGAGTTCGTCGATCCGCACGGCGGCCGCGCCGACCTGGCGGCCAAGGTGCTGCGGCACGTCTCGCCGGCATTTTCCGAAGACCCGGTGCGCATCCTGCGCGTGGCGCGCTTCGCCGCGCGCTTCAGCGACTTCGCGCTGGCGCCCGAGACCCTGCAGCTGATGCGCGGCATGGTGGAAGACGGCGAAGTCGACCACCTGGTGCCCGAGCGCGTCTGGCAGGAACTGTCGCGCGGGCTGATGGAAAAGTCGCCTGCGCGGATGTTCGGCGTATTGCGCGCCTGCGGCGCGCTCGGCCGGCTGCTGCCCGAAGTGGAAGCGCTGTTCGGCGTGCCGCAGCGCGCCGACTTCCATCCGGAAATCGACACCGGCGTGCATGTCATGATGGTCATCGACATGGCGGCCGAGCTGGACCTCGCGCTGCCCGCGCGCTTCGCCGCGCTGACCCACGACCTCGGCAAGGCGGTGACGCCGGCCGAGGTGCTGCCGCGCCACATCGGGCACGAAGCGGCGGGGCTGCCGCTGCTCGAGGCGCTGTGCGAACGGCTGCGCGTGCCGGCCGAATGCCGCGACGTGGCGCGCCTGGCGGCCGCGCTCCATGGCGACATCCACAAGGTCGACGAGCTGCGGCCAGTCACCGTGCTGAAGGTGCTGGAGCGCTGCGACGCGCTGCGGCGGCCGGAGCGCTTCGAGCACGTGCTGGGCGCCTGCGAAGCGGATTTCCGCGGCCGCCTGGGCCAGGAACGGCAGGCCTATCCGCAGGCGGCCCGCTGGCGCCGGGCGCTCGCTGTCGTACAATCGATCGATGCCGGGGCCATCTCCCGCGCCTGCACCGACCGCAGCAGCATTCCCGCCCGCATCCACGAGGCGCGCGTCGCGGCCCTGAAGGCGCAGGACGGATAGGAGCAGACGGACGAGTCGATGCTGACGGACTACCAACAGCACTGGGGTGTCGACCAATGGGCGGCCTACCTGACCGCCCAGGAGCTGCCGTCGATGCAACGCTCCAAGCTGCTGCTCGCCGCGCTCGAGGAGACCAAGGGCGACGCCCTCTCCGCCAAGGAACTCGCCGGCATCGCCGCGAGCGATCCCTTCCTCTGCCTGCGCCTGCTGCGCGAAGCCGAGAAGCGCCGCAGCCGGCGCCTGGGGCGCGACACCACGACGCCGCTGGCGGCCGTCATGCAACTCGGCGTCAATTCCTTCCGCGAACTGCTGTTCGAGAGCCCCGAGACCGACATGGAGAACCTGGGGCTGGCCGCCTGCGAGTCGCGCGCGGTGCTCGCCAGCCAGCTCGGCGTGCTCTGGGTTTCGGCGCGCGCCGACATCGCCCCCGACGAGATCGCCATGGCGACGCTGCTGGCTGAAACGGGCGAGCTCCTGCTGTGGTCCTTCGCACCCGAGCTGCCGCAAGCGGCCCACGACGCGCTGGCCAGCGGCCGTGCGACGCGCTCGGCCCAGGCCCAGGAAATGGCCTGCGGCTTCCGCTTCCGCGACCTCACGCTCAAGTGCGCTTCGATCTGGGAACTGCCGCTGCTGCTGACGCACCTGATCCAGGGCGTCGACAACGTGCGCGCCAACATCTGCCGGCTGTGCATCGACACCGCCCGGCATCTCGCCACCGGCCCCGACAACCCGGCGCTGCCCGACGACCTCGCCGAAGCCAAGCGCCTCATTCCCCAAGCGTCGCTGCCGTGGCTCGCCTCGCACATGCTGGGCCTCGACGAGGAAAGGCACGCCACCATCGTGCAACAGGCGGAGGAAATCCTCGCGCGTCGCGGCGAAACCCGCGATACCGACGTCGCCTGAAGGGGCACGCGCCGCGAATCGAGCGGCGCGCGGGTAGAATGTCGGCCTAACGCATCTCCCTCATGACCCATCCCCGTTTCGAAGACCTCGAAGTGCTGGCGCATGCGCCCACCGGCCGCGCCAGCGGGACGCCGTTGCTGTTCGTTCACGGTGCCTACACGGCCGCCTGGTGCTGGGAGGACCACTTCCTGTCCTTCTTCGCCGCCGCCGGTCATCCATCCTATGCGGTGAGCCTTTCGGGCCACGGCAACAGCCACGGCCGCCACCACCTGGACAGCTTCGGCATCGACGACTATGTGCGCGACGTCGAGCGCGTCGCCGCGAGCCTGCCCGCGCCGCCCGTCCTCATCGGGCACTCGATGGGCGGCTTCGTGGTGCAGAAATACCTCGAGCGGCATCCAGCAGCCGGCGCAGTGCTGCTGTGCTCGGTGCCGCCGCAGGGCCTGATGGCGTCCGCCTTCGGCCTCATGTTCGGCCGTCCGGGGCTGATGAAGGACCTCAACCGGCTCATGGGCGGCGGCCAGGTCTCGTTCGACACGTTGCGCGAAGCGCTCTTCGCGCAGCCCGTGTCGGTCGACGACCTGCAGCGCTACTACCGCATGGCGCAGCCCGAGTCCTACCGGGCCATCTGGGACATGACCCTGTTCAACCTGCCGCACCCGGGACGCGTGGCGCGCGTGCCGCTGCTCGTGCTGGGCGCCGAATGCGACCACATGATCCCGGTGTCGCTGGTCGAAATGACGGCGCGCACCTACAATGTCCCGTCAGAGATATTTCCCGGCATGGGCCACGGCATCATGCTCGAACGGGAGTGGAAGAAGCCGGCCCAGCGCATCCTCGAATGGCTAGAACAGGAGGGCCTGCAATGATCACCTTCCGCTCCGAAGTCGGTCCGGACATCATGATGTTCAACGACGTCGCCCACCGCATGATGGACCTGATGGGCAAGGAAAGGACAGAGCGCGGCGTCGTCACCGTCCAGCAGTTGCCGGAAACCATCGCGCGTCTGAAAACCGCCGCAGCGGCGGATCGCGTGCAGCACGACGGCGAACGCGGGGCCGCCGCCGAAGAG
Source organism: Ignavibacteria bacterium (assembly GCA_050259835.1). Classification (GTDB taxonomy): domain Bacteria; phylum Pseudomonadota; class Gammaproteobacteria; order Burkholderiales; family Rhodocyclaceae; genus Nitricoxidireducens. The sequence continues at coordinate 5,834 of JBLNBJ010000093.1, forward strand.
GACGCCGAGGACGAAGCGGCCCACCCGGTGGGCCTGTCGCAGCGCATCGTCCCGCTCATCGAGCTGCTGGAGATTTCCCTCTCGCGCGGCAAACCCGTGACCTGGGGCGTCTAGAACAGCTCGACCGCGCCGCCGCTTTCCGCCACTTCCTTCATGCGGGTTTCCATGTAGTGCTCGAGCGCCTGCTCGACGGGCACGCCGCGCATCACCGCGTCGAACATCGCGCGCTCCTCGGCCATCGTGTATTTCGAGCGCAGCTGCGCCTGCAGCGCCGCCCATTCCTCGGGGCGGTGCAGCCGGGCAGAATCGCCCACGAGTTCCGAGAGCCCGTCGAGGCTGTGGCAGACGTGCGCCAAGCGCTGGGCAAGCTTGTCGTAGAACTGGAAGGCCACGATGGCCTGGTGGATCTTCTGCGAAACCAGCGCCGTGTTGTGCTCGATCTCGCCTTTCACCATGCCGTTGCCGACGGTGTCGGGCAAGGTGGCGACCGCGGTCTCGACGACCTGCAGCGCCTCGGCCAGCGAGGTGAAGGTGTCGGTGAGGACTTCGACCGAGGCGTTGGATTCGCGCATCGCCGCCTCCACTTGTCCGGCGGCTAACTCGATCATCAATACGGTCTCGCGCACCTGGCTCCAGTCGGGATCCGGGGTGTGCGCACGGCTACCAAGGGCGGGGGCGTCCGTCGACATTGCAATGCTCCGAGAAATTTGGCCGACATATTAACGGCATTGCCGCCGCGGGTGGGCTCACTCGCCCAGGATCTCCCAGGGCGCGATGCCGCCGGCCACGATGCGGAAGAGCGGATGGGATTGCGGCCGCTCCACGTCGCGCAATTCTTTCAGGCGCTCGGGCGAACGCACGCGCAGCTTCTCGCGCAGATGCCGCCATTCGTAGTCGAGCTGGCCGCGCGTGGCCGTCAGGCGCGACGCGGCGCGCTCGGGGCCGATCTTGGAAGCGTCGAACGAGTAGCCGCGGCGCACGGCTTCGGCGTGCACCGCCTCGAGATAAGCGGCGATGGCGGCGCTCGGCGAAGCTGCTGCGCGGAAGCGCTGCAACTGCGGATGATGCCGATAGCCGCGCGTCTGCCCGGCCAGCACCGCCTGCGCCAGCAAGGCCTCGCGCCAGAGCGCGACCAGGCCGCGCGCATCGAGGTATTTCGGGTGCAGCGTCCACAACCTCATGACGGCGACTCTTCGTCGGCCGGGCGCTGGCCCGAGCGGCCCGCAGGCCTTTGCGCTAGAGGATCGGCGCCAGCCACTTCTCCGCTTCCGCCACGGTGAAGCCGCTGCGCTGCGCCCAGTCGGCCAGCTGATCGCGCCCGATCTTCGAAACGGCGAAGTAGCGCGCCGCGGGATGCGCAAGATAGAAGCCGGCCACCGAGGCCGCCGGTGTCATGGCGAAGTTCTCCGTGAGACCCATGGCGGCGTTCGCCGGGACGTCGAGCAGCATGAAGAGATCGCCCTTGGCGGTGTGGTCGGGGCAGGCCGGGTAGCCCGGCGCGGGACGGATGCCCTGGTATTTTTCGGCGACGAGATCGTGGTTCGACAGCTGCTCGGCCGCGGCGTAGCCCCATTCGTCCTTGCGCACGCGCTCGTGCAGCCATTCGGCGGCGGCTTCGGCGAGGCGGTCGGCCAGGGCCTTGAGCATGATGGCGCGGTAGTCGTCGTGCTGCGCTTCGAATTCGGCAAGCTTCTTCTCGATGCCGATGCCGGCCGTGACCGCGAAGGCGCCGGCGTAATCTCGCGTGCCGGCGGGCGCGACGAAGTCGGACAAGCATTGCTGCGGCTTGCCGTCGGGACGTTCCTGCTGCTGGCGCAGCCCGCGCCAGGTCGTCAGCCGCTTGCCGCGTGATTCATCCGCATAGAACACGATGTCGTCGTCGGCCGAGTTCGCCGGGAACAGGCCGAAGACCGCATTCGCCGTCAGCCACTTGCCGGCGATGATCTGCTGCAGCATCGCGTGAGCGTCGGCCAGCACGCTGCGCGCGGCTTCGCCGACCTTGGGGTCGTTGAGCAGCTTCGGATAGGCGCCTGCGATGTCCCAGGTCTGGAAGAACGGGCCCCAATCGATGTAGCCGACCAGCATGGCGAGATCGAGATCGCGCAGCACGGTGATGCCGAGCTTCTTCGGCTTTGCCGGCGCAAAGGAAAGCTTGCTGCGGTTGGCGCGCGCCGCCTCGAGCGAGACCAGCGGCACGCCCTGCTTGGCGGCATGCTGCTCGCGCACCTTCGCGTAATCGGCGGCGATCTCGGCCTTGTAGCCCTCGGCCTGGTCGGCCGACAGCAGCTTGGTGACGACGCCGACGGCGCGCGAGGCGTCGGGCACATAGACCACCGGCTGGGCGTAGTTCGGCGCGATCTTGATCGCGGTGTGGGCGCGGCTGGTGGTCGCGCCGCCGATCAAGAGCGGCATGTCGAATCCCTGGCGCTGCATCTCGGCCGCGATGTGGCTCATCTCCTCCAGCGAGGGCGTGATGAGGCCCGAGAGGCCGACGATGCCCGCGTTGTGCTCGCGCGCCGCGGCGAGGATCTTGTCGGCTGGCACCATGACGCCGAGGTCGATCACCTCGTAGCCGTTGCAGGAGAGCACCACGCCGACGATGTTCTTGCCGATGTCGTGCACGTCGCCCTTGACGGTGGCGATGACGACGCGGCCCTTCGACGTCGCGCCCGAGCGCCGCTTCTCTTCCTCGATGAAGGGCACGAGGTGGGCAACCGCCTGCTTCATCACGCGCGCCGACTTCACCACCTGCGGCAGGAACATCTTGCCGGCGCCGAACAGGTCGCCGACGATCTTCATGCCGTCCATCATCGGCCCTTCGATCACCTCGAGCGGGCGGGCGAGCTTCTGCCGCGCCTCCTCGACGTCGGCCTCGATGTAGTCGACGATTCCTTTGACCAATGCGTGGCTGATGCGCTCCTCGACGGGGGCGTTGCGCCACGCGACGTCGACTTCCTTCTTCTTGCCCTTCGCCTTGACCGTCTCGGCGAACTCCACGAGGCGCTCGGTCGCGTCGGGCCGGCGGTTGAACAGCACGTCCTCGACGCGCAGGAGCAACTCGGGCTCGATCTGCTCGTAGACGACGATCTGCCCGGCGTTGACGATGCCCA
>JBLNBJ010000094.1:0-3868 GCA_050259835.1 Ignavibacteria bacterium
GGACGCCCGACAGCGTCGCCACACTCCAGCACGCGGTGCGCGGCAACCGCTACGCCGACTACCGGTCGTTTGCGCGCCTTGTGAACGAGGACGCGGCGCACGCGAAGACGCTGCGCGGCCTCTTCCGCCTGCGCTCGGCCGAGGAAATGGGCCGCAAGCCGATCCCGATCGCGGAGGTGGAGCCTGCCGCATCGATCGTGAAGCGCTTCTCCACCGGCGCGATGTCGTTCGGCTCGATCAGCCGCGAGGCGCACACGACGCTCGCCATCGCCATGAACCGGATCGGCGGCAAGTCGAACACCGGCGAGGGCGGCGAGGAGCCGGAGCGCTTCAAGCCGCTGCCGAACGGCGACAGCATGCGCTCGGCGATCAAGCAGGTGGCGTCCGGCCGTTTCGGCGTCACCGCCGAGTATCTCGTCAACGCCGACCAGATCCAGATCAAGATGGCGCAGGGCGCAAAGCCCGGCGAAGGCGGCCAGCTGCCCGGCCACAAGGTGGACGCGACGATCGCGCGCGTTCGCCATTCGACGCCGGGCGTCGGCCTGATCTCGCCGCCGCCGCACCACGACATCTACTCGATCGAGGACCTCGCGCAGCTCATCTTCGACCTGAAGAACGTGAACCCGAAGGCCGACATCTCGGTGAAGCTCGTTTCCGAGGTGGGCGTCGGCACGGTCGCGGCGGGCGTCGCCAAGGCGCGCGCCGACCACGTCACCATCTCCGGCTTCGAGGGCGGCACCGGCGCTTCGCCGCTGACCTCGATCAAGCATGCCGGCAGCCCCTGGGAGCTCGGCCTCGCCGAGACCCACCAGACGCTGGTGCGCGAGCGGCTGCGAAGCCGCATCGCGGTCCAGGTCGACGGCGGCTTCCGCACCGGGCGCGACGTCGTGATCGGCGCGCTGCTCGGCGCCGACGAGTTCGGCTTTGCCACCGCGCCCTTGATCGCGGCCGGCTGCATCATGATGCGCAAGTGCCACCTCAACACCTGCCCGGTCGGCGTCGCGACGCAGGACCCGGTGCTGCGCCGCCGCTTCTCGGGCCAGCCCGAGCACGTGGTCAATTATTTCTTCTTCGTCGCCGAGGAAGTGCGCCAGATCATGGCGCAGCTAGGCGTGCGCAAGTTCGACGACCTCATCGGCCGCACCGACCTGCTCGACATGAAGAAGGGCATCGAGCACTGGAAGGCCAAGGGACTCGACTTCTCGCGCATCTTCTACATGCCGCCGGTTCCGGCCGACGTCGCGCGCCGTCACGCCGAGTCGCAGGACCACGGCCTCGAGAAGGCCCTCGACCACAAGCTGGTCGAGCAGGCCAAGCCGGCGCTCGAGCACAAGCAGCGTGTCGTCATCGAGACGCCGATCAAGAGTGCCAACCGCACGGTGGGCACGGTGCTGTCGCACGAAGTGGCGAAGCGCTACGGCCACGCCGGCCTGCCCGACGACACCATCCACGTCAAGCTGACCGGCACCGCCGGCCAGAGCTTCGGCGCCTTCCTGGCGCGCGGCATCACGCTCGAGCTCACCGGCGAAGGCAACGACTACGTCGGCAAGGGCCTCTCCGGCGGCCGCATCGTCGTCAAGCCGCCCAAGGAGTTCCGCGGCACGCCGACCGAGAACATCATCGTCGGCAACACCGTGCTCTACGGCGCGACCGAAGGCGAGGTGTTCTTCCGCGGCGTTGCCGGCGAGCGCTTCTGCGTGCGCAACTCCGGCGCGGCGGCGGTCGTCGAAGGCACCGGCGATCACGGCTGCGAATACATGACCGGCGGCACCGTCGTCGTGCTCGGCCAGACGGGCCGGAACTTCGCGGCCGGCATGTCGGGCGGCATCGCCTACGTGCTCGACGCCGACGGCAGCTTCGAGCAGCGCTGCAACAAGGCCATGGTCGCCCTTGAGAAACTCGTCCCGGCGGCCGAGCAGACCGACGAGGCCACGCTGCACCGCGGCCAGACCGACGAGGCCCAGCTCAAGGCGATGATCGAGCGCCACCAGCAGCTGAGCGGCAGCGAGATCGCCGCCACCATCCTCGCCGACTGGGCAACCTACCGCGCCAAGTTCGTCAAGGTCTTCCCCAACGAATATCGCCGTGCGCTCAAGGAAATCGCGGCGGGCCAAATGAAGGAAGCAGCATAATGGGCAAGCCCACCGGGTTTCTCGAATTCGAACGCCAGTCGGAAAGCTACGAGGCCAAGGAACAGCGCCTCAAGCACTACCGCGAGTTCGTGGATCACCTCTCCGACGCCCAGGCGAAGACCCAGGGCGCCCGCTGCATGGACTGCGGCATCCCGTTCTGCAACAACGGCTGCCCGGTCAATAACATCATCCCCGACTGGAACGACCTGGTATACAAGGGCAAGTGGGCCGATGCGATCGAAGTCCTGCACTCGACCAACAACTTCCCCGAGTTCACCGGCCGCATCTGCCCGGCGCCGTGCGAAGCCGCATGCACGCTGGGCATCAATGCGGACCCGGTCGGCATCAAGTCGATCGAGCGCGCCATCATCGACAAGGCCGGCGAGAACGGCTGGGTGCTGCCGCAGCCGGCGGCGTTCAAGACGGGCAAGAAGGTCGCCGTCGTCGGTTCCGGCCCCGCGGGCCTGGCGGCCGCGCAGCAACTGGCGCGCGCCGGCCACGACGTGACGGTGTTCGAGAAGAACGACCGCATCGGCGGCCTGCTGCGCTACGGCATCCCGGACTTCAAGATGGAGAAGTCCCACATCGACCGGCGCGCGGAGCAGATGAAGGCCGAAGGCGTGACCATCCGCACCGGCGTGATGGTGGGCAAGCTGCCCGAAGGCTCCAAGGTCACCAACTGGGCCAAGCAGACGGTGTCGCCCGAGGAACTGCGCAAGGAGTTCGACGCGGTGCTGCTCACCGGCGGCGCCGAACAGTCGCGCGACCTGCCGGTGCCCGGCCGCGACCTGGACGGCATCCACTTCGCGATGGAGTTCCTGCCGCAGCAGAACAAGGTGAACGCGGGCGACAAGCTCAAGGGCCAGCTGCGCGCCGACGGCAAGCACGTCATCGTGATCGGCGGCGGCGACACCGGCAGCGACTGCGTGGGCACCAGCAACCGGCACGGCGCGGCCAGCGTCACCCAGTTCGAGCTGATGCCGCAGCCGCCCGAGCACGAGAACAAGCCGCTCACCTGGCCCTACTGGCCGTACAAGCTGCGCACCAGCTCCAGCCACGAAGAGGGCTGCGAGCGCGAGTTCGCCATCGCCACCAAGGAATTCATCGGCGACAAGGGCAAGGTCAAGGCGCTGAAGACGGTGCACGTGGAGTTCAAGGAGGGCAAGTTCGTCGAGATCCCCGGCACCGAGAAGGAATACAAGGCCGACCTGGTGCTGCTGGCCATGGGCTTCGTGAGCCCGGTGGCCACGGTGCTGGACGCCTTCGGCGTGGAGAAGGACGCGCGCGGCAACGCCAAGGCCACCACCGACTTCACCGGCGGCTACGCCACCAACGTGGCCAAGGTGTTCGCCGCCGGCGACATGCGCCGCGGCCAGAGCCTGGTGGTGTGGGCGATCCGCGAGGGCCGGCAGGCCGCGCGCGCGGTGGACGAGTTCCTGATGGGGTTCAGCGACCTGCCTCGCTAATTCCTGGTGAAGAATCGCCGCGGCGATTCTTCGGTGCAACCTTTATCATCAGGGGTTTTCCCAGTCCCTGATGAGCAATCCCGACCCGAACGCGCTGGTCGAATGCCGGAACCTGTCTTTCGGCTACGGCCAGCGCCTGATCCTGGACGACGTGAGCTTCACCCTGCCGCGCGGCAAGGTGACGGCACTCATGGGCGCGTCCGGCGGGGGCAAGACCACCACCTTGCGCCTGATCGGCGGGCAGGTCCGCGCGAGCGGGGGCGAGCTGCT
>JBLNBJ010000095.1:0-8018 GCA_050259835.1 Ignavibacteria bacterium
TGACGTTCTTCGTTGCGCCCACGGGGCAGGCACCGAAGCCGGTCGCCGCGGTGAACGCGGAAGAATTCCGCCAATGGGCGCTGCAGACGGAAATTGCGTCGGGCGCAGGTTCTTCTCGCAAGGGCGGCAAGGTGGCGCTGGACCTCGGACGCTACGCGAACGAGCAGGAAGCGCTCGGCCAGTACGATCTGGTGCGCAGCGCCGGTTTCGCGGCGACGGTGAGGCCCGTGCCGTCGGCCAGCGGCGGCTGGGACTATCAGTTGGTCGTTGCGGGATTCCCCAACGGGGAAGAAGCGGCCGCGGCCGCGCAGCGGCTCAAGGCGGCCACCGGGGTGGAAGCGGCTACAGCGCGGTGAGGCGGATCGACTCGCCGAAAACCCGCCAACTGCGCGCCACGTTGAGCGCGAGCGCATCGAACAGGGCCATGGGCGCTTCAACGGCTTTTGCCTGCAGTCGCGAGAGCCGGCGGAACCCGAACGACGCCGCGTCCTCGCGCAGGGCCTCGGCGGCGATGAGTTCGAGCAGCCGATCCATCGCTTCCTTCCAGTAGGCGGGGGTGTCCGTCTCGCCGGTAGCGAATGCGGCATGCCGCTGGGCGGCGCGCCAGAGGATCTCGGCGCGGTGGTCCGTGATGCCTGCCTTCTTGGCAAGCCACGGCAATATCTTGGGTAACCGGGTGGTCGTCGTTCCCATTCGAATCTCCTTGGCGTCCCCGGCAACCTTGTGGGCATGCCGGATTTCACCTCTATTGCTGCGATGCAGCAACGCCATTCTATGCCAATCCTCGAAACGTCGCAATAAGGATTAGCGGCAGAAAGGGATTGTGGAAAACCGAAACGGGACAGCCGCTTAGGCCGAACGGGCTAGGACTAAAGCGTGAACCGGAAAACGGCGCCGGCGCCCGGCCGGCTCTCCGCCCAGATGCGCCCGCCGTGGCGGCGCACAACGCGGGCCGCAGAGGCCAAGCCGATGCCGGAACCCTCGAATTCCGAAGGGTTGTGGAGCCGCTGGAAGGGCCGGAACAGCTTTTCGGCATAGGCCATGTCGAAGCCCGCGCCGTTGTCGCGGATGAAATAGCCCCATCCGTCCTGCCCGAACGCGATGGTCGCGTCTTCGGTATGGCGCGAGTATTTCCAGGCATTGCCGAGCAGGTTCTCCAGCAGCACGCGCAGGAGCTGGGGGTCGCCGTCGGCCATGCAATGGGGAGCGATGTTCACCGCCACGCGGCGCTCGGGCTCGCCTTGGCGCAGGTCGTCGACGACATCTGCAGCGAGCGCCGAGAGATCGACCGATACGCGCCGCATCTCCTGCCGCGAGACACGGGAAAGCTCGAGCAGGTCGTCGATCAGCGTGCCCAGACGTTGTGCGGCACGCCGCACGCGCGTCAGGTACTCGTTTCCCTGCTGGTCGAGTCCCGAGCCGTATTCCTCCTGCAGCAGGCGCGAGAAGCCATCGATGCCGCGCAGCGGCGCACGCAGGTCGTGCGAGATCGAATAAGCGAAGCTCTCGAGTTCGCGGTTGGCCTCCAATAGCTCGGCGGTGCGGCGCGCGACGCGCGCCTCGAGTTCGGCGTTCAGTTCGCGGACCTCGGCCTCGGCACGCTTGCGCTCGGTGATGTCATGCAGGAAGACCAGCACACATTCCTCGCCGTCGAGCGTCAGCACTTCCCCGGAGATGAGGACGGTGTGGATGCGCCCGAGGCTGTCGCGCAGCGTCGCCTCGTAATCCGCGATGCGCCCGTCGCGCCGCAAGGCCTCGATCCAGACCTTGCGCTGCTCCACGTCGACCCACAGCCCCAGCTCGAGGGCCGTGCGGCCCAGCATTTCGTCGCGCCGCCAGCCGAACTCGCGCAGGTAGGCCTCGTTCACCTCGAGGAAATGCCCGTCGCCGAGCCGGCTCATCGACATCGGCACGGGACTGGCATGGAAGATGTGGGAGAACTTCTGCTCGGAGCGCCGCACGCCGGCCTCGGCGCGCAGGCGTTCGAGCTCGGCCGCCGCGCGCGCCGCGAAGATCGACATCAGCGAGGCCCGCTCGACGCTGGGATCCATCGGGCCGCGGTCCATGATCGCCAGCACGCCGAGCGGCTCGCCGCCGCTGCCGGTAAGCGGATAGCCGAGGTAGCTCTGCGCGCCGATGGCTTCCAGCGACGCGCGCGCCTGCGGGAAAGCCGCCACCAGGTCTGCGGTGAACAGGCTCGCCTTGTCCGCCACCACTCGCCCGCAGGGCGTGATGCCGAGGTCGTAGTCGATGTCGGGACCGAAATCGTCGCCGGTCCACAAGGCGAGCGAGTGGAGCTTGCCGGGTTCGCTGGGCCGCACCTCGCCCACCAGCGCGATCGGCACGCCCAGCGCACGCGCCAGGTGGCGCACCAGCGCGCGGAAGAATTCCGCGCCGACGACGCGCGAGGTGCCTTCGACGATCTCGCGCAGCATGTCCTCGGAGCGCCGGCGCGCATCCATCGCCAGGCGGCGCTCGGTGATGTCCACCGTGATGACCAGCAGTTGGACGCTGCCGTCCGAAACCGGCATGGCGACGACCGTGATCTGCGCCTCGCGGCGCGTGCCGTCGTGCGTCACGATGCCCACTTCATAGGTGTTGGCGAACTGCTCGCCCGCCACGCGGCGCTGGTGGTTGGCGCGGATGCGTGCGCGGTCGTCGGGATGCGCCAGCATCGTGAAGTCGGGCAACGCCTTCATCTCCGCCTCGCTGTAGCCGAACATGCGGCAGATGGCGTCGTTGGCGAAGGTGATGCGGCCGTCCTTGATGATGAACAGGCCGACGCCCGCGCGTGATTGCGCGTCGAGCAGCGCCTGATGCAGCAGGTGAGGCGCGGGGGAGGCGTCCGATCCGGTCAAGGGGAACACTCGCGAAGGCTGGGCCAGCCGAATTCTGCGGCGCGGCGAGGACGGCGTCAAATCCCGCGCTGGCGCCGCCGCTATAATCTCGCGATGTCCGACCTCATCAGCGGCCTCAACCCGGAACAGCGGGCGGCCGTCACGCTTCCCCCCGTCCACGCCCTGATCCTCGCTGGCGCCGGCTCCGGCAAGACGCGCGTGCTGACCACGCGCATCGCCTGGCTGCTGTCGACCTCGCAGGTGACGCCGTCCGGCATCCTGGCCGTGACCTTCACCAACAAGGCCGCCAAGGAGATGACCGCGCGCCTGGCGGCGATGCTGCCGGTCAATACGCGCGGCATGTGGATCGGCACTTTCCACGGCCTGTGCAACCGCATGCTGCGCGCGCACTATCGCGACGCCGGCCTGCCGCAGTTGTTCCAGATTCTCGACACCGGAGACCAGCTCGCCGCCATCAAGCGGCTCTTGAAGTCGCTCAATGTCGACGACGAGAAGTACCCGCCGCGCGAACTGCAGCATTTCATCAACGCCCAGAAGGAACAGGGACTGCGTTCGTATGCCGTGGAGGCCTGGGACGACTATACGAGGAAGCGCACCGAGCTCTACGCCGCCTACGAGGCTCAATGCCAGAAGGAAGGGGTCGTCGACTTCGCCGAGCTGCTGCTGCGCAGCTACGAGCTGCTCGAACGCAACGAGGCGCTGCGCCACCACTACCAGCAGCGCTTCCGCTACGTGCTGGTCGACGAGTTCCAGGACACCAACGTGCTGCAGTACAAGTGGCTCAAGCTGCTGACCGGGCCCGCGGCCACGCTGTTCTGCGTCGGCGACGACGACCAGTCGATCTACGCCTTCCGTGGCGCCGAAGTCGGCAACATGCGCGACTTCGAGCGCGAGTACCAGGTGAAGAACGTCATCCGCCTCGAGCAGAACTACCGGTCGCACGGCAACATCCTCGACGCCGCCAACGCCATCATCAAGAACAACGAGAAGCGGCTGGGCAAGAACCTGTGGACCGAGGCCGGCGCCGGCGAGCCGATCCGCGTCTATGAGGCGAGTTCCGACGGCGAGGAGGCGCGCTGGATCGTCGAGGAGGTGAAGGCGCTGGTGAAGGACGGCCACAGCCGCGCGGAGATCGCGCTGCTCTACCGTTCCAACGCGCAGTCGCGCATCCTCGAACACTCGCTGTTCTCGGCCGGCATCCCCTATCGCGTCTATGGCGGCCTGCGCTTCTTCGAGCGGCAGGAGATCAAGCACGCGCTCGCCTACCTGCGCCTCATCGCCAATCAGGACGACGACACGGCCTTCGCGCGCGTGGTGAACTTCCCGGTGCGCGGCATCGGCGCGCGCACCCTGGAGAACCTCGCCGATGCGGCGAAGGCCGCCGGCACCAGCCAGTTCGCCGCCATCGCGCAGGTTGCCGGCAAGGGCGGCGTCGCGCTCGCTGCCTTCGCCGCGCTGATCGCGAAGATGCGCGAGGCGATCCACCTGCCGCTGCCCGAACTCGTCGACCACGTCGTCGATCTCTCGGGCCTGCGCGACCACTACCGCAACGAGAAGGAAGGCCAGGACCGCCTCGCCAACCTCGACGAACTCGTCAATGCGGCGAGCAACTTCGTCGCCGAGGAAGGCCGCGCCAGCGAGGAAGGCGAGCTCTCGGCCGACCTCGCCGCCTTCCTCACCCACGCCGCGCTCGAGGCCGGCGAACACCAGGCGGGCGAAGGCGACGACGCGCTGCAGCTGATGACGGTGCACTCGGCCAAGGGCCTCGAGTTCAACGTGGTCTTCATCAGCGGCCTGGAGGAGGGCCTGTTCCCGCATGAGAATTCAATCCTGCAGCCCGACGGCGTCGAGGAAGAGCGGCGCCTGATGTACGTCGCCGTCACGCGCGCTCGGCAGCGGCTCTACCTCTCGCTGGCGCAGACGCGCATGCTCCACGGACAGACGCGCTACAACCTGCCGTCGCGCTTCTTCGACGAAATCCCGCAGCCGCTGCTCAAGTGGTTGACGCCGCGCGCGTCGAAGGGCGGTTACTCGGCCTACGAACCTGAAGTCTGCGCATACGCCGCGCCGCGCGCCCGGCAAGACGCGGGCGGCAGCGGCCTGCGCGTCGGCCAGACCGTGGAGCACGCCAGGTTCGGCGTCGGCGTGATCGTGAATGCCGAGGGCCGCGGCTCGGATGCGCGCGTGCAGGTGAACTTCGGCGCCGCCGGCATGAAGTGGCTGGCGCTGTCGGTGGCCAAGCTGACGCCGCGCTAGGCGGCGTTTCCGTTCGACGTGCCGAGGAAGTAGCGCTCGATCAGCGCGCGCAGCATCTGCTCGACTTCGTGCTCCGACGAGCGCCCCATCGCCTCGAACAGCGGCTCGATGATGCTCTCGAAAACCTCGACCAGGCGCGGGTCGAAATGGCTGCCGGCCTGCCCCCTGATGATCGCCATGGCCTCCCTGAACGGGAAGGGCTCCTTGTAGGGACGCTTCGAGGTCAGCGCGTCGAACACGTCGACGATGGCGAAGATGCGCGCCGCGATCGGGATCGCCTCGCCCGCCAGGCCCTTCAGGTAGCCGCTGCCGTCGTATTTCTCGTGGTGGAACTCGACGACGTCGCGGGCGCGCTGCAGCCAGTTCGACTTCGTCAGGATGTCGACGCCGAGCGCGACGTGCGTCTTCATCACGGAGAATTCGCGCTCGTCCAGCCGCGCCGGCTTGAGCAGGATGGCGTCGCTGATGCCGATCTTGCCGACGTCGTGCAGGAAGGCGCCGCCGATCAGGTCGCGCACGATCTCGGGTCCGACGTCGGCGGCCTCGGCCAGCTTCACCGCGTAGATGGTGACGCGGTAGTTGTGCGCGCTGGTGTCGGAATCGCGCTTGGCGATGGCGCTGCCCAGCACTTCCATCAGCTCGACGTTGCCCTTGAGGAGCTCGCGCGAATGGCGCAGCACGTCGCGATTGAGCGACAGGATCACCGGGTAGAGCACCAGCGTGGTGGCCAGGATGACGGCGAGGATGGTCAGCAGCGACAGCATCAGTTCGTGCTGCAGCCGCGCCAGCGTCTCCGGGTCGATCACGAACACGCCTTCGAAGTAGCCGGCCGGGGCGCCGCCGGCCTCGCGCAGCGGCACCATCACCTGCAGCACGGCCTGCTCGCCGACGTGGTAGCGCTCGTAATGGGGCTGGCCGTCGAAAGGGAAGCTGTGCGGGTGCAGCTTGAGGTAGTCCTCGATCGCGGCGAACGCGGGATTCACCTCCTCGAGGATCTTGCGACGCTCGCGGTCGTAGAGCTCGACGATCACGAAATGGTCGCGCATCAGGTCGCCCACCAGGCGCTGGAGTGCGTCGGCGTGTTTGTCCGGCCCGTTGATCAGCGACAAGTCGGTGGCCGAGAAGCGTGCCGATTCCGCCGTGGCAAGCGCGACGAGCTGGTCGTCGATGCGCTCGATGCCGTGATAGGCGAGACCGCCGCCGATGACGGCGGAGATCAGCAGCCAGCTGACGAGCAGCCGGCGCAGCAGGATGCGATGGATGTTGAGCATCGGGGGGCCGGGCGAAAAGGGCGCCTATGATACGCTGGCCTCGATTAAGTCCGGATTAAGGCAAGGGACATGGACCTGGGAATCGCGGGAAGGAAGGCACTGGTCTGCGCGGCCAGCAAGGGTCTCGGCCGCGCCTGCGCGTTTGCGTTGGCGCGCGAAGGCGTCGCGGTGACGATCGTCGCGCGCGGTCAGGCGGCGCTCGAGGCGACCGCCGCGGAAATTCGGGCGGCATCCGGCGTCGAGGTGCGCGCCGTCGCCGCCGACATCGCGACGGCGGAAGGCCGCGCCGCCGCGCTCGCGGCCTGTCCGCAGCCCGACATCCTGGTCAACAACGCCGGCGGCCCGCCGCCCGGCGACTTCCGCGACTGGCAGCGCGACGACTGGCTCGCGGCGCTCGATGCCAACATGCTGACGCCGATCGAGCTCATCAAGGCGACGGTGGACGGCATGCTGGAACGCGGCTTCGGCCGCATCGTGAACATCACGTCGGCGGCCGTGAAGGCGCCGATCGATGTGCTGGGGCTTTCCAACGGCGCGCGCTCAGGGCTCACCGGCTTCGCAGCCGGGCTGGCGCGCAAGACGGTCGGCCGCAACGTCACCATCAACAATCTGCTGCCCGGATTTTTCGACACCGACCGGATCCGTTCGGTGGTCTCGGCGCAGGCCGCAGCGCAGGGCATCGGCTACGAGGCCGCGCTGGCCTCCCGAGTTGCCGCGATCCCGGCGGGGCGCATCGGGGATCCCGAGGAATTCGGCGCCGCCTGCGCCTGGCTGTGCAGCGCGCAGGCCGGCTACATCACCGGCCAGAACTGGCTGCTCGACGGCGGCGCCTACCCGGGAACGTTCTAGCGCGTCAGGCGCGCTTCTTCGCCGCGGCGCGTTCGCGCGCCTTGCGCGCTGCCGCCAGCTCGTCGTAGAGCGCGGCGAATTCCTGTGCCACCTTGTGGCCGCGGTCGAGGTGGATCATCGGCTTCGCCTGCTGGTGCGATTCCTTGATCTTCACCGAGGCCGACAGCATCGTCTTCAGCACCGGCAGCCCTTCGGCGCGCAACTCGTCGACGATCTTCTGCGGCAGGTTGGCGCGCGGCTGGAACTGGTTGACGACGATGCCCTCGATTTCCAGCGCATCGTTGTGGTCGGCGCGGATCTCGGCGACGTTCTCGAGCAGCAGGTAGAGCGCGCGGCGCGCGAATTCGTCGCAGTCGAAAGGGATCAGGCAGGCGTCGGCCGCGATCAGCGCCGAGCGCGTGAAGAAGTGCAGGGCCGGCGGCGTGTCGATCCACACCTCGTCGAAACCGTCGAGCGAATCGAGCGCTTCGCGCAACTTGTAGATCTTGTAGCGCGACTCGAGCTTGGCCTGCAGTTCCTCGAGCGCCGCGTCGGCCGGCAGCACGAAAAGGTTCTCGAACGGCGTCGCGGCGATGAAGTCCTCGGTGGCCTTCGGGCGCAGCTTGAAGTTCAGCACCTGGTCGAAGAAGCCGGTGGCGGTGTCTTCCAGCTTGTCGGCGGCCCCGCCGAGCAGGTAGCGCGTGGAGTTGGCCTGCGGGTCGAGGTCGACCACCAGCGTGCGCTTGCCGCGCGCGGCGGTGATGGCGGCGAGGTTGCAGGCGATCGTGCTCTTGCCGACGCCGCC
>JBLNBJ010000096.1:0-12971 GCA_050259835.1 Ignavibacteria bacterium
CGATGACGCCGACGTCGGGGCGCAGCGCGAACGGCAGGAACTTGGCTTCGGCATGCCGCGCGACGATCATCGGCGCGCCGGCGACGGCGGAAACCTCGGCGCGCAGGCGCGCGAGGGCGAGCGCAACCGCGGAGGCCGGCGCCGGCTGGCAAGCGGGCAGCGTCACATTGAGGGCGTTGTGCTTGCGGAGATAATCCTCTGCCATCCCGACCAGCATGATCATCCGCTCGTAGGACTCGCGCGCCGAGTCGCCGAAGGAAAAGATGCCGTGGTTGAGCAGCACCATGCCGACCGTCTGCGGGCCGGCTTGCGCAGCGAAACGTTCAGCGCACAGGCGCGCCAGGTCGAAACCCGGCATGACGTAGGGCACGACGACGACCGTGTCGCCGTAGATCTCGCGGATGCGCGCCTCGCCGTCGGCCGTATTGGTCACGGTGACCACCGCATCGGCATGCGTGTGGTCGACGAAGCGGTAGGGCAGGATGGCGTGCAGGATGGCCTCGACCGAGGGCACCGGCGCGGCTGCGCGCATCTGGTGCGTCACCAGTTGATTGACCATCTCGGGATCGGACAGCGCAGGCAGTTCAGCCAGCTTCTTCAGGTGATCGAGGCGCACCGGCGCGAAGCCCGCTTCGGCGATGGTCTCGAGGTCCCAGCCGCTGCCCTTGACGTAGAGCACGTCGACCTCGTTGCCGAACACGTCTTTCTCGCGGATCTTCACGGAAGTGTTGCCGCCACCGTGCAGCACCAGCGATTTGTCGCGGCCGAGCAGGCGCGAGGTGTAGACGCGCAACTGCAGCTCATTGCAGCAGGTGTTGGCTTCGGCATCCTGCCAAAGGCTCTTCATCGACGATCCTTTCGGGTTCGGGCATCAGGAAATGGCGGGCGCAATTATATCGGCGCGCCTGCCGTGCGCCGCTGCCGCCGAAGCCTCGTCGACAGCGCGCTACCCGGCGGTGTTCGGCTTGGGCGGTTCGATCAGCCCGGGCTGCTTCTCGAGCACGCGGATGCAGCTCTCTACGACCTGGCTGTCGTAGATGCGGCCGCTGCCGCTGCGCAACTCCTCGATGGCGGCCTGTATGCCGAGCGCCGGCCGGTAGGGGCGATGGGAACTCATCGCTTCGGCGACGTCGGCCACCGCGATGATCTTGGTCTCGAGCGTCAGGGCCTCGCCCTTGAGCCCGTCGGGGTAGCCGCTGCCGTCCAGCCGCTCGTGGTGGTGCAGCACCATCTGCGCGATGGGCCAGGGGAAGTCGATGTCGCCCAGCAGTTCCTCGCCTGCCTTCGCGTGCAGGCGGACGATGTTGCGCTCGACGTCTCGCAGCGAGCCCGGCTTGCTCAGGATCTCGGTCGGCACCTGGATCTTGCCGACGTCGTGGATCAGGGCGCCGAGCCGGATGCCGTCGACGCGGTCGGGTGGCAAGCCCATGTCCTCCGCGATCGCGGCAGCCAGCAGGGCGACACGCTTCTGGTGGCCGTCGGTATACGGGTCGCGCAGCTCGATGGCGCGCGCCATGGCCATCACCGTCTGCTCGAGCGTGTCGCGCACGCGGCGGTTGGCCCGGTCCAGCTCCTCCTGCTGGAACCGCACCTCGACCGCCCGGTAGATGGCGTCGATCAGCGCGTCGGGATCGATCGGCTTGGTGACGTAGCGGTTCACGCCCAGTTCGATCGCGCGGATCAGGTAGTCGCGGTCGCTGTAGGCCGTGATGACGATGATCGGGACGTCGCGCGAGGCAGCCTTGATGTGCTCGGCCATCTGCAGGCCGTCCATTTCCGGCATCTTGATGTCAGTGATGACGATGTCGTGGTGGCCGCTCCTGAACGCCTCCAAGCCTTGGCGGCCGTTCTCCGCGATCACCAGCCGCTTGACGCGGCGCTGGAGAAAGCGGGCCAGCTGGTCCCGCACCTCGCTGTCGTCCTCGACGTAGAGGACGGAAAGGGTGCGCAGGAATTCTGCCTGCACGTTCCCGGTGTCATTCATGTTGAGCTCCTTCCGCCGGCTTCAGCGGGATAGAGACGACGAAGCGCGCGCCGCCGTCGATGTTCGAGGCCGCGATGCTGCCGTGCATGTTCTTCTCGATGATCATCTTTGCCATGTAGAGACCGATGCCGCTGCCCTCTTCCTTGGTGGTGAAGTAGGGCTCGAAAATCCGCGGCAGGATTTCGGCCGGGATGCCGCCAGCGTCGTCTTCCACCGTCACGGTGGCGCGGTCCTCCACGGCTGCCAGACGCACATTGACACGACTGCCACGGCCGCGCTGCTGGATCGCCTCCTTGGCATTGATCAGGAGGTTGAGCACCGCCTGGCTGAACTGCGACGGAAAGCCTTCCGCCACGATGCCATCCGGAACGTCTGCGACGACCTCGATATTGTAGTGCTTGAGCGAGGCCTGGGTGATGAAGACGGCATCTCGCACCGCAGCGCCGACGTCGAAGTCCGCCATTTCCTTGTCGGGGCGGAAGAAATCGCGGAAGTCGTCGATCGTGTGCGACATGCGCTCCAGCAGCCGTTGCGCGTCGGACGTGGCCTTCTGCAGGCTCTCGGCCGTGAGGGCGCCGTATTCGTAGTCGTCGCGGATGTTGTGGATCAGCAGGCCGAGCGCGTTGAGCGGTTGGCGCCACTGGTGCGCGATGTTGTGCACCATCTCCCCCATCGAGGCCAGGCGCGACTGCTGGATCAGCAGGTGGTCCTTCTCGCGGTTGTGCGCCACTTCCTGCCGCACGCGCTCCTCGAGCGTCGCATTGATCTCGCGCAGACCCTGCTGCGCCTCGCGCACTTCGTCGCGCATGTGGGCGAAGCTCTCCACGAGCTCGCCGATCTCGCCGCGGTCGGGGTGGGGCAAGGGCGCATCGAAATCGCCGTCCGCCAAGGCGTGCGAAGCGGCGGCAAGCCTGGCTACCGGGCGACGCACGGTGGCCTCGAGCATGATGGCGACCAGCGCGAGCGCCAGCAGTGTGGTGACGGCGAGCGCCACGACGAGGCGCGACTGCGCCGCGCGGATCTCGGCCAGCAGGGGCGCGCGCGAGATGACGACGTGCAGCGCGCCGACTGTGCTGCCGCCGACGGCAAGATCGAAGCGGTGATCGACGTCGTCCCGGTCCGGCTCCGGCGCCGGCGTGCCCGCGACGGGATACAGGCGGCGCCCGCGCTCGTCGAACAACTCGATGGCCCGCCACTCGGGGTTGCCCTGGCGCACCTGGTCGAGCGTGTCGTGCAGGTCGCCGAGTTGGCCGGCGATGATCATCGGCACCAGCCCCTCGCCCAGCGTGCGCAGCGCCCGCCCCTGCATCCGTTCGTTGGCCTCGAGCTGGTAGCGCGTGGCGTCCGGCATCCAGACCGCGTAGAGATAGCCGACCAGGAAGGCGTAGGTGACGGCGAGCAGCAGGAATATCTTGTCGCGCAGACTCACGGGCTGGAGGGCTCGGGCACGAAGAACTCGCGCAGGCGCAGTTCGCGCAGCGGCTCGTAATCGCGCGCAGACGTGGCGGTGAGCTGTCCCATCGGGACTTCCTTCAGCAGCGCAGCCGCATCGGGATTCGCCGCCATGGCGAGGAAGGCCTCGCGCACGGCTTCGCGCACCTCCGCCGGCACGCGCGGATGGGCGGCCACCGGGAGTGACGGCGACGCGCGCGTGGTATGGATGACGCGCAACTGGTCGCGTACGGAATCCTTCTGCTCGTCGAGCGTTCGCTGGACGCCGCCGCCCGCCACGGTGAGCCCCTGGGTGACGGAGAGATAGGTCGCGGTATGCGACTTCACGTATTTCGGCTCGAAGCGGACCTTGAACTTGCGAGCCAGTTCGGCGCGTATCAGAAGACTGGCCCCGATGGCGTTCGGCGTCGGAAATGCGATCACGGCGCCGTCGAGTTCGGCGGGCGACTGTATCGGATCGTCCTTGCGCACCACCAGGATGCCGCGCAGCGGGGCGACGTCGCGCACCAGCGGCAGATAGCCCTGCGGGTTCTCGACCACGAGATAGGGGTTCATGTAACTGAAGTCGAAGCCGCCCGCGTTGTAGTGGCGTTCGAACTCGGGAATGTCCCGCGTGAGGGCCAGCCGGAACTTGTGACCGGTGCGGCGTTCGAGTTCGGCCAGGATCGGCGTCCACACCGTGAACAGCTGGCGCCGTTCGAATTGCGGCGTCACCCCGAAGCTGTATTCGGCGGCCGCGGCCGAAATCGCGGCGAGCCAGATCGCCCAGAACACCAATAGCCTGCGGAACATCTCGATTCCTCCCTGCAGGCAATCTTAGCCCATGTTGCTGGGAGGGGGAATCGAAGGCGCGCGGGCTAGAAGTGCGTCTTGTCGAACTCGATCAGCGCGTAGGCCGAGTGGTTGTGAATCGACTCGAAATTCTCCGATTCGACCACGTAGGCGTCGATGCGCGGGTCGGCGTTGAGCGCGCCGGCCACGTCGCGCACGATATCCTCGACGAACTTCGGATTGTCGTAGGCGCGCTCCGTGACGTGTTTCTCGTCGGGGCGCTTGAGCAGGCCGAACAGTTCGCACGAAGCCTGGCTCTCGGCCATCTGCACGATCTCCTCGATCCACACGAAGCTGTTGGTGGTGGCCGTGATGGTGATGTGTGAGCGCTGGTTGTGGGCGCCGCGATCGGAGATCTTCTTCGAGCACGGGCACAGGCTGGTCGCCGCGACGACGACCTTGGTGGTCTGGCGGTAGCGTCCGCCTTCGAGGATTTCGCCGGTGAAGGTGACGTCGTAGTCCATCAGGCTCTTCACCTTCGAGATCGGCGCTTCCTTGTTGATGAAGTACGGGAAGTTCATCTCGACGTGGCCGGTTTCGGCCTCGAGCTTGACCACCATCTCGCGCAGCATCGACTCGAAGCTCTCGACCGAGATCTCGCGCTCGTGCGAGTTGAGGATCTCGACGAAGCGCGACATGTGGGTGCCCTTGAAGTTGTGCGGCAACCCGACGTACATGTTGAACGTCGCGATCGTGTGCTGGACGCCGCCGGTCTTGTCGAGCACCTTCACCGGGTGGCGGATCGACTTGATGCCGACCTTGTTGATCGGCAGTTGGCGAGAATCCTTGCTGCTTTGTACGTCTGGAATGCTCATGGGGTCCCTGGTGTTCACGGGAGGCTCTCCTGCGGGCGGTCTGGCCGTCATGTTAGCTTCCCCGAAGACTTCATTTGATCAATAAAGTTTCTGACGCTCGCCACAATCCCTTTTGCGTCGAGGCCGATCTCCGCCAGCAGCTGGGCCTGGTCGCCGTGGTCGATGAAATGGTCGGGCAGGCCCAGCCGAAGCAGCGGCGTCGCGATGCCGTTGCATTCGAGCGCGCGCGCCACTTCCGAGCCTGCGCCGCCGATGATGGAGTTTTCCTCGAGGGTGACCAGCAGCTTGTGCGACCCGGCGAGCTCCATCAGCAGCGTTTCGTCGAGCGGCTTGACGAAGCGCATGTTCGCGACCGTCGCGCCGAGGGTTTCGCCGGCCTGCAGCGCGGGTGTCAGCAACGTGCCGAAGGCCAGCAGCGCGATCTCGTTGCCGCGGCGCCGGACTTCGCCCCTGCCGACCGGCAGCGTCTCCAGGCCGGCGTCGAGCGGCACGCCGGCGCCGGTGCCGCGCGGATAGCGCACGGCGGTGGGGCCGTCGATGCGGTAGGCGTTTGTCAGCATGCGGCGGCATTCGTTCTCGTCGGCCGGCGTCATGATCACCATGTTCGGGATGCAGGCGAGATAGGAGAGATCGAAGGCGCCCTGGTGCGTGGCGCCGTCGGCGCCGACCAGGCCGCCGCGGTCGATGGCCAGCATCACCGGCAGGTTCTGCAGCGCGATATCGTGCACGAGCTGATCGTAAGCGCGCTGCAGGAAGGTCGAGTAGATGGCGACGACGGGCTTGAGCCCTTCGCAGGCCAGGCCGGCGGCGAAGGTCAGCGCATGCTGCTCGGCGATCCCGACGTCGTGGTAGCGCGTCGGGAATTCCTCGGCGAAGCGCACCAGGCCGGACCCTTCGGCCATCGCCGGCGTGACGCCGATGAGGCGGGAGTCCTGCGCGGCCATGTCGCACAGCCAGTCGCCGAAGATCTGGGTGAACGTGAGGCGGCCAGAGCCCTTGCCGGCGGCGATGCCGTTGGCGGCGTCGAACTTCGAGACGCCGTGATAAAGAATCGGATCGGCCTCGGCCAGCTTGTAGCCTTGGCCCTTCTTGGTCACGACGTGCAGGAACTGCGGGCCGGTAAGCTGGCGCAGGTTCTGCAGCGTCGGGATCAGCGAATCGAGGTCGTGGCCGTCGATCGGACCGATGTAGTTGAAGCCGAACTCCTCGAACATGGTGCTCGGCACGATCATGCCCTTGACGTGTTCCTCGGCGCGCTTGGCGAGCTCGAGCAGCGTCGGCGCCGCCTTCAGCACCTTCTCGCCGGCGCGCCGCGCGGCGTTGAACGTGCGTCCCGACAGCAGGCGCGCCAGGTACTTGTTGAGCCCGCCGACCGGCCGCGAGATCGACATGTCGTTGTCGTTGAGGATCACCAGCAGGTTGGCGTCCATCACGCCAGCGTTGTTGAGCGCCTCGAAGGCCTGTCCGGCCGACATGGCCCCGTCGCCGATGATCGCCACGACGCGCCGCTCTTCGCCCTTGTTGCGCGCCGCCACCGCCATGCCGAGCGCGGCGGAGATCGAGGTCGACGAGTGGCCGACGCCGAAGGTGTCGTAGGCGCTCTCGGCGCGCCGCGGGAAGCCGGAGACGCCGTCCTTCATGCGCAGGCGCGCCATGCCTTCGCGCCGCCCCGTCAGCACCTTATGGGCGTAGGTCTGGTGGCCGACATCCCAGACGAGCCGGTCCTCAGGCGTTTCAAAGATGTAATGCAGCGCGAGGGTGAGCTCGATCGTGCCGAGGTTTGAGGCCAGGTGGCCACCGGTCTTGGAGACCGATTCGACCAGGAAGGCACGCAGCTCCTCGGCCAGCGCCGGCAGCTGTTCGCGCGGCAACTGCCGCAGGGCGGCCGGTGAATCGACAGTTTCGAGGAGCGGGAAGGACATAAGCTCAGTAGCTGCGCTCGACGATGAAGTCGGTGAGTTCGTGCAGGCGGCGGGCGCGTTCGCCGAAGACCTCGAGCGCGGCGTGCGCGTCGGCGCGCAGTTCGGCCGCCTGTTCCTTGGCGCGCGGCAGGCCGAGCAGGTTGACGTAGGTCGGCTTGCCCTGCGCGGCGTCCTTGCCGGCCGTCTTGCCGAGCGTCGCGGTGCTCGCCTCGGCGTCGAGGATGTCGTCGACGACCTGGAACAGCAGGCCGGCACGGTTGGCGAAGTGCGCCAGCGCCTGCAGGGCAGCCTCGTCGGCGCCCCCGCAATGGGCGCCGAGCAGCACCGCGGCGCGGATCAGCGCGCCGGTCTTGTGGATGTGCATGAACTCGAGCTCGGCCAGCGTCAGGCTCCGGCCGACGGCGGCGAGGTCGATCGCCTGTCCGCCCGCCATGCCGCGCGAGCCGGCGGCCTGTGCGAGCAGCGTCATCATCGTCAGTTGGCGCGCAGCGTCGGCTGCCAGCGGCTCTTCCGCGAGCACCTGGAAGGCATGCGTCTGCAGCGCATCACCGACCAGCAGCGCGGTGGCCTCGTCGTACTCGACGTGGCAGGTGGGCTTGCCGCGGCGCAGGACGTCATCGTCCATGCAGGGCATGTCGTCGTGCACCAGCGAGTAAACGTGGATCATTTCCACGGCGCAGGCGGCGCGGTCGAGCTTGCCGGCGTCGGCGCCGAAGATCTCACCGGCGGCATGGCACAGCAACGGGCGCACGCGCTTGCCGCCGCCGAGCGCGACGTAGCGCATTGCTTCGTGCAGGCGCGCCGGCGCCGTCGTGGCGGCGGGAAGCAGCCGCTCCAGCGCGGTTTCGGTCCGTTGCTGGACCGCGAACATCCAGGTGGGGAAATCCATGGCGTTTCAGTCGGACTGTTCGCCGCCGGCGAAGTCGCGCAGGCTGCCGTTCTCCAGCGTGCGGATCTTCTGTTCGGCGGCCGCGAGGCGCTCCTGGCAGGTCTTCAACAGCGCCATGCCGCGCTCGTAGGCGGCGAGCGACTCCTCCAGCGGCGCATCGCCGCTTTCCATCGTCTGGACGATGCGTTCCAGCTCGAGCAGAGCGGCTTCGAAGGATGCGGGCGGGGCGGCGGCCATGAACGTCGGAAGGTGGGCGGGAAACGCGTAAAAATAGCCTATCGGCGGGCTCCAGGTCAAATTGGCTATACTCCCCGGATGGCGCGTGCCGGCGCCCAAAGCGCCGCGCAGCGCCGTTTTTTCCTTATCGGCATCTGTTCTTGGAGATTGGGGAATCATGTCGGACATCGCGTCCCCCGCGCAACTCGCACCGGAAGTCACGCAGTTTCCCGTCGCCTGGTATTTCGACGAGAAGCTCTTCGAACTCGAGAAGCAGCTCTTCTTCGATGCCGGACCGGGGTACGTCGGCCACGAGTTGATGGTGCCCGATGTCTACAACTACCGCTCGACCGAATGGAACGACCACGCCCGCCTGCTGGTGCGCCAGCCGGACGGGGTCTACGACATGTCGAACGTCTGCCGCCACCGGCAGGCCATCATGTTGCAGGGCTCGGGTACGGCGCAGAACATCGTCTGTCCGATCCACCGCTGGACCTACGACACGCAAGGCGCCCTGATCGGCGCGCCGCATTTCCCGGCCAATCCCTGCCTGAACCTCGACAAGCGCAAGCTCGAGTCCTGGCACGGCCTGCTGTTCCGCGGCCCGCGCTCGGCCGCCGCCGATCTCGCCGGCATGAACGTGGCCGACCAGTTCGACTTCTCCGGCTACAAGCTCGATCGCGTCGAACTGCACCAGTGCAACTACAACTGGAAGACCTTCATCGAGGTGTACCTCGAGGACTACCACGTCGTTCCGTTTCATCCGGGACTCGGCAACTTCGTCACCTGCGACGACCTCACCTGGCAGTTCGGCGACTGGTACTCGGTGCAGCGCGTCGGCATCACCGGCCTGACCAAGGTCGGCTCGCCCGTCTATGGCCGCTGGCAGAAGGCCGTGCGCGACTACTACGGCGGCAACAAGCCGCCGCACGGGGCGCTCTGGCTCACCTACTACCCGAACGTGATGGTCGAGTGGTACCCGCACGTGCTGGTCGTTTCGACGGTGATCCCGCAGGCCATCGACAAGACGATGAACGTCGTCGAGTTCTACTACCCCGAGGAAATCGCCGACTTCGAGCGCGAGTTCGTCGAAGCCGAGCAGGCCGCCTACATGGAGACGGCCATCGAGGACGACGACATCGGCGAGCGCATGGACCGGGGCCGCTATGCGCTCTGGAAGCAGGGGCGCAACGAGGTCGGCCCCTACCAGTCGCCGACCGAGGACGGCATGCGCCACTTCCACCAGTTCTACCGGAACGCCATCGCCGGCCGCTGGCCGCTCAGGTAGCTGCCGGCCGGCTCACGCCGCGTTATAGTCCTTCCGCACAATCGTCACAGGGATAAGCCATGATTGCCATCGATCACAAGGAGAACCTCGTCACCGTCACCGCGCTGGGCGAGTTCGCCATCGCCGACTTCAAGGAGTTCGAGCGCGTCGTCGCCGAGGAGGTGCCCACCGACGAGCCGGTGAACCTGCTGCTCGACCTGCGCGAGATGCAGCGCTTCACCGTCGACATGGTGCTGGAGGAGATCAAGTTCAGCCGCGAGCACCAGGGCAAGTTCGTCCGCATCGCGCTGCTGACCGACAGCCCCTGGGTGGCGTTTTCCGCGTGGCTCGAGCAGGCCTTCGTCGCGGCCGACCTGCGCGTCTTCAAGGACGAGTCCGACGCGCGCGCCTGGCTGGCCGGAGTGGCCGCGTGACCGGTTGCCTCGTTACTGCAGCCGAGCTGGCCGCGCATGCCGGCGACCCGAACTGGCGCATCTTCGACTGCCGCCATGATCTGCGCGACACCGCCTATGGCGAGAAGGCGTACGCCAAGGAGCACATCCCCGGCGCGCTGTTCCTGCATCTCGACCGCGATCTTTCCGGCACGCCGGACGGCCGCAACGGCCGCCATCCGCTGCCCGATCCGGAAGTCTTCGCACGGCGGATGGCGGAGCGCGGGGTGGGTCCCGACACGCAGGTCGTCGCCTACGACAACGAAGGCAATGCCTTTGCGGCGCGCCTGTGGTGGATGCTGCGCTGGATCGGCCACGAGAAGGTGGCGGTGCTCGACGGCGGGCTGGCCGGCTGGCGGCGTGCCAAGCAGCCGCTGACGGCCGAGGTGCCGGCGATTGCCGCCGCGCAACTGCCCGTGCGCCTGAGCGCGGAGACCGTCGACGCAGACTTCGTGCTGGCGCGGCTCGGCAAGCCGGAGATGCTGCTGCTCGATGCGCGCACCGAAGAACGCTTCGCCGGGCAGAACGAAACCCTCGATCCCGTCGGCGGCCACATCCCGGGCGCCGTCAATCGCTTCTTCATGGACAACCTCGACGACGCCGGCGTCTACTTCAAGTCGCCGCAGGAATTGCGCGAGGAGTTCGATGCGCTGCTCGCCGGACGCCGCCCCGAGGCCGTCGTCCAGCAATGCGGCTCTGGCGTAACCGCCTGCCACAACATCCTGGCGATGGAAGCGGCGGGGCTGGCCGGCTCGCGGCTCTACCCGGGGTCGTGGAGCGAGTGGTGCGCCGATCCTTCGCGGCCGGTCGCGACCGGCCCCTGATGCCGGGCCAGCGCCCACTCGACGTGCTCGCGCACCAGCGCTGACGGGTGGGCGCGCCGCGCCTCGAGCGCGGCGACCACGGCGGGCGAGGTCGGCGCGTTTCCGAGTCCCACGGCGATGTTGCGCAACCAGCGATCAAAGCCGATGCGGCGGATGGCGCTGCCCGCCAGCTTCGTTTCGAATTCCTCCGCGGTCCAGGCGAACAACTCGACCAGCGTCGCGCGGTCGAGGCCGTGGCGCACGGCGAAATCCTCCTCGCGCGTGCGCGGCGCGGCGCGGTTCCACGGGCAGCACAGCTGGCAGTCGTCGCAGCCGTAGATGCGGTTGCCGATCAGCGGCCGCAGTTCCACCGGGATGCTGCCCTTTAGCTCGATGGTCAGATACGAGATGCAGCGGCGCGCGTCGACGCGGTACGGGGCAACGATCGCGCCGGTCGGGCAGGCATCGAGGCAGGCGCGGCAGCTGCCGCAGTGTTCGGCGACCGGCGCATCGGGCGGCAGCGGCAGGTCGACGAGAATCTCGCCGAGGAAGAACCACGAGCCGGCGTCGCGCGACAGCAGCAGCGTGTGCTTGCCGCGCCAGCCGAGGCCCGCCATCGTGGCGAGTTCGACTTCCATGACCGGCGCGGAATCGGTGAAGACGCGATAGCCGAAGGGGCCGAGCTCGCCTTCGATGCGGTCGGCGAGCTTCTGCAGGCGGTTTCGCAGCAGCTTGTGGTAGTCGCGGCCCTGCGCGTAGCGGGAGATCGTCTGGTCGCGCGCCGCGTCGCTGTGCGGCAGGTAGTTCATGCGTGCCACGATGACGCTCTTCGTGCCCGGCACCAGTTCGGCCGGCCGTGAGCGCTTGGTGCCATGGCTCGCCATATAATCCATCTCGCCGTGGCAACCGGCGGCCAGCCAGGCGGCAAGGCCCGCTTCGGCGCCGCCGAGGTCGATGCCGGCGATGCCGACCGCATCGAACCCCAGTTCCCTGCCCCAACCCTTGATTTGCGCCGCGAGCGCAGCCCAGTCGCGATCATGCATGCGGACCATCATACCTTGACGCTCGAACTGCCCGACGAAGCCGCCACGCTGGCGCTCGGCGCGGCGCTGGCTGCTCAAGTCGGCGTCGATCCGACCGCTAAAGCCGTCATCACGCTGGAGGGCGACCTCGGCGCGGGCAAGACGACGTTGGTGCGCGGCTGGCTGCGTGCCATCGGCGACACCGGTCCCGTCAAGAGTCCGACCTATACGCTGGTTGAAGTTCATGCTGTTTCTGGATTAAACTTGTATCACTTTGATTTTTATCGGTTCAATCAACCGGAAGAATATCTGGATGCGGGGCTGGACGAATACTTCGCGGGCGACGGAATCTGTCTGGTCGAATGGCCGGACAAGGCCGCGCCTTACCTGCCTGCACCGGATCTGGTCGTCTGTCTCACGGTGGCCGCAAATGGCCGCCACGCCTGCCTTTCCGCCCACGGCGAGCGGGGACGGCAATGGCTGAACGGCCTGACGAAATCTCCGTCGCTCGCCGCGACGTCCTCAAGTTCGCCGCCGCCAGCCTGACGCTGCTCGTCACGCGCGTGGGCCACGCGGCCCAGCCTTCGATCCTCGCCGTGCGCGTGTGGCCGGCACCCGACTACACGCGCGTCACGCTCGAGTGCGACCAGCCGCTCAAGTACTCGCAAATGCTGGTCAAGAACCCCGACCGGCTGGTGGTGGACCTCGAAGGCGTCGAGTTCAACTCGGTGCTATCCAGCCTGCCGAACAAGATTCTCGGCTCCGACCCGCAGATCAAGTTGATCCGCGCAGGCCGCAACAAGCCGGGGGTGGTGCGGCTGGTGATCGAGTTGAAGTTGGAGATCAAGCCGCAGGTATTCACGTTGCAGCCGGTGGGCGAGTACGGCCATCGCCTGGTGCTCGACCTCTATCCGGTGGAAGCGCCCGATCCGTTGTTGGCCCTGCTGCAGAAGAGCGAGATGACGATTCCGGCCGGCGGCGACAAGCCCGCTGCCGCGGTGGAGAAGAGCGTGGTCACGCGGCTGGTGACGGTCATGCTCGATCCCGGTCACGGCGGCGAAGACCCGGGCGCGATCGGCCGCGGCGGCAGCCGCGAGAAGGACGTCACGCTCTCGATCGGGCGCCGGCTCAAGTCGCTGATCGATGCCGAGCCGAACATGCGCTCGCTGCTCACGCGCGATGACGACTATTTCATCCCGCTCGGCCAGCGCGTCCAGAAGGCGCGCCGCGTGCAGGCCGACCTGTTCGTCTCGGTGCACGCCGACGCCTTTCTCAAGCCCACGGCGCGCGGCTCCTCCGTCTTCGTGCTGTCGGAGAA
>JBLNBJ010000097.1:0-11428 GCA_050259835.1 Ignavibacteria bacterium
CCGGCCGACTTTTCTAAGATTTTGGCGGCCGGGGGACACGGCGCGCAGCAGGGCACCCCGTCGGCCCGAGCGCACGCAGCGTCTCGCATCCGGTCCTGGCGTGTAGAAATCACGCCCCACCCCTTGCACAAAATTTAGGCGCCTTGGAGTAGAATCCGCGCCTTCCCCGTTTCGGCACCCCTCCATGAACTTCCTCGGCTTCGAGCTGCGAAACAATCTATTTGTCGCGCCCATGGCCGGGGTTACCGATCGTCCGTTCCGCCAGCTCTGCAAGCAGCTCGGCGCGGGACTCGCGGTGTCGGAGATGGTGACGTCCAACTCGCTGCTCTACAAGAGCGCCAAGACGCTGCGCCGCGCCAACCACGACGGCGAGGTTGAACCGATCTCCGTGCAGATAGCCGGCGCCGATCCGCGCCTGATGGCCGAGGCGGCCAAGTACAACGTCGGCCAGGGCGCGCAGATCGTCGACATCAACATGGGCTGCCCGGCCAAGAAGGTCTGCAACGTCATGGCCGGCTCCGCGCTGATGAAGGATGAGGCGCTGGTCGCGCGCATCCTCGAAGCCGTCGTCGGCGCCATTCCGGACACGCCGGTCACCCTCAAGTTCCGCACCGGCTGGGACCGCAACAACAAGAACGCGCCGGCCATCGCCCGCATCGCCGAAGAGAGCGGCGTGCGCGCGATCGCCATCCACGGCCGCACCCGCTCCGACCAGTACATGGGCGAAGCGGAGTACGACACGATCGCCCACGTGAAGACGCTGGTCAGCATTCCCGTCATCGCCAACGGCGACATCACCTCCCCGCAGAAAGCGAAGTTCGTTCTCGAACATACGAAGGCCGACGGCCTCATGATCGGCCGTGCCGCGCAAGGCCGGCCGTGGCTGTTCCGCGAGATCGAACATTTTCTTTCCACCGGCACGCTGCTGCCTGCGCCCGAGGTAAGCGAAATCCACCGCATCCTCAAAGACCACCTCACCGAGCTCTATGCCTTCTACGGCGAAGACACGGGCGTCAAGGTCGCGCGCAAGCACATCAGCTGGTACACCAAGGGCATCGCCGGCGCCGCACGCTTCCGGCATGCCATGAATCAGATGCAGACGGTCGACGAACAGCTCGCCGCCACCGACGAGTTCTTCCTCGCCCAGGCCGCCGCCAACGACCGTCTCACGTACATCGACGAGGCTTTAGCCGCATGAGTGCAGAAATTTCAGATTGCGTCCGCCGGGCGCTCAACCGCTATTTTCGCGACCTGGACGGCGAGAACCCGAGCGGCATCTACGACATGGTGCTGTGCTGCGTCGAGAAGCCGATGCTCGAGGTCGTCATGAAGAACGCCAACGGCAACCAGACCGTCGCAGCCGAGATGCTCGGCATCAACCGCAACACCCTGCGCAAGAAATTGAACGATCACAATCTGCTCTGAGGATGACAACAATGAAAGTCACGCAAGCCCTGATCAGCGTTTCCGACAAGCACGGCGTCGTCGACTTCGCGCGCGACCTCGCCGCGCTCGGCGTCAATATCCTGTCCACCGGCGGCACCGCCAAGCTGCTGCGCGACGCCGGCATCAAGGTCACCGACGTCTCCGACTACACGGGCTTCCCCGAGATGCTCGACGGCCGCGTCAAGACCCTGCACCCGAAGGTGCACGGCGGCATCCTCGGCATCCGCGGCAACGCCGCGCACGCCGCGACGATGAAGGAACACGACATCCCGACGATCGATCTCGTCGTGGTGAACCTCTACCCGTTCGCGGCGACCATCGCCAAGAAGGACTGCACGCTGGAAGACGCGATCGAGAACATCGACATCGGCGGCCCGACCATGGTGCGCGCCGCGGCCAAGAACCACGGCAACGAAGCCGGCGGCGTCGGCATCGTCACCGATCCCGAGGACTACGCGCCGGTGCTGGCCGAACTCAAGTCCAACGGCGGCGCGCTGTCCTACAAGACGCGCTTCGACCTCGCCAAGAAGGCCTTCACGCACACCGCGCGCTACGACGGCCAGATCGCCAACTGGCTCACCAGCCTCGACGAAGAGAACAAGCCGACCACCTTCCCGAACCGCCTGCAACTGGCCTTCGACAAGGTCGACACCATGCGCTACGGCGAGAACCCGCATCAGTCGGCCGCCTTCTACCGCGAGCCGAACCCGCTGCCGGGCAGCATCGCCGCCTACCAGCAGCTGCAGGGCAAGGAACTCTCGTACAACAACATCGCCGACTCCGACGCGGCCTGGGAATGCGTCAAGGCCTTCTCCGATGCCACCGCAGCCTGCGTCATCGTCAAGCACGCGAATCCCTGCGGCGTGGCCGTCGGCGCCAATGCCGAAGAAGCCTACCGCAAGGCCTTCAAGACCGACCCGACCTCGGCCTTCGGCGGCATCATTGCCTTCAACTGCACGCTCGACAAGGCGACGGCCGAAGCCGTGGCCGGCCAGTTCGCCGAAGTGATCATCGCCCCCGAGATCACCGCCGACGCCCGCGCCGTGTTCGCCGCCAAGCAGAACCTGCGCGTGCTGCTGGTCCCGCTGGGCAAGTCCGACGCCGCACAGATGGACTACAAGCGCGTCGGCGGCGGCATCCTGGTGCAGACGGCCGACTCCGCGCGCATCGCGCAGGCCGACGTCAAGGTGGTCACCAAGCGCGCGCCCTCCGCTCAGGAAATGGCCGACCTGCTGTTCGCCTGGCGCGTCGCCAAGTACGTGAAGTCGAACGCCATCGTCTACTGCAAGGACAACATGACCGTCGGCGTCGGCGCCGGCCAGATGAGCCGCGTCGACTCCGCGCGCATCGCCGCAATCAAGGCCGAGAACAACGGCCTCACGGTCGTCGGCTCGGTCGTGGCGTCGGATGCCTTCTTCCCGTTCCGCGACGGTCTCGACGTGCTGGCCAAGGCCGGCGCCACGGCGGTGATCCAGCCGGGCGGCTCGGTGCGCGACGCCGAAGTCATCGCGGCGGCCGACGAGCAGAACATCGCCATGGTCTTCACCGGCTTCCGCCATTTCCGTCACTAATCCAACGCTCCGGGCTTCGATGAACAGCCTCGCATCATGAAGACGAGCCGCCCTCGGTATGCCGCAGGCTGGCAAGTAGACCCGCCCCTCCCATCCTCCCCTCACGGGGAGGCTTCTGATTGGCTCGCTGCGCTCGGCATGGACAGCGCCGGTCGGACATCTATCGTTTGAGTCGAAAGATCATGAAACTTCTCGTCGTCGGTTCCGGTGGTCGCGAGCACGCGCTCGCATGGCGTCTCGCGCAGACGCCCGGCCTGCAGATCGTCTACGTCGCGCCCGGCAACGCCGGCACGGCGCGCGAGCCCGAGCTCAAGAACGTGCCCATCACGGACATCAACGAACTCGCCGACTTCGCCGAGAAGGAGCAGGTGCACCTGACGCTGGTCGGTCCCGAGGCGCCGCTCGCGGCCGGCATCGTCGACGTCTTCCGCGCCCGCGGCCTGCGCGTCTTCGGCCCCACCAAGGCCGCGGCGCAGCTCGAGAGCTCGAAGGACTTCGCCAAGCGCTTCATGGCGCGCCATGCCATCCCGACGGCGAAGTTCGAGACCTTCTCCGACGCCCAGAAGGCCCACGCCTACATCGACGCCGAAGGCGCGCCCATCGTCATCAAGGCCGACGGCCTCGCCGCCGGCAAGGGCGTGGTCGTCGCCATGTCGCTCAAGGAAGCGCACGACGCCGTCGACATGATGCTGCTGGACAACAAGATGGGCGATGCCGGCGCGCGCGTGGTGATCGAGCAGTTCCTCGACGGCGAGGAGGCGAGCTTCATCGTCATGTCCGACGGCGTCCACGCGCTGGCGATGGCCACCAGCCAGGACCACAAGCGCATCGGCGACGGCGACACCGGCCCGAACACCGGCGGCATGGGCGCCTACTCCCCGGCCCCCGTCGTGACCCCGCAGATCCACGCCAAGGTGATGCGCGAAGTGATCATGCCGACCATCAACGGCATGGCGAAGGACGGCATCCCGTTTACCGGATTCCTCTACGCCGGCCTGATGATCGGGCGCGACGGCTCGGTCAACGTCGTCGAGTTCAACTGCCGCATGGGCGACCCCGAGACGCAGCCGATCATGATGCGGCTGAAGAGCAACTTCGTCGCGCTGCTCGACGCCGCCATCGACGGCCGCCTCGACAAGGTCGAGGCCGAGTGGGACCGCCGCGTCGCGCTGGGCGTCGTGCTCGCCGCCGCCAACTATCCCGACACGCCGAAGAAGGGCGATGCCATCCACGGCCTGCCCGAACGCGCGGCCGAGGACGCGCACGTCTTCCACGCCGGCACGGCCGAGGCGAACGGCCAGGTCGTCACCGCCGGCGGCCGCGTGCTCTGCGCCACGGCGCTGGGCGACACCGCCAAGCTCGCGCAGAACCGCGCCTACGAACTGGTCGACCAGATCAAGTTCGCCGGCATGCAGTTCCGCCGCGACATCGGCCATCGCGCCATCCGCCGCTAGCCTCCCATGCTTCCGGCCAAGCTGCGCCGGCTCACCAGCAGCCTCGTCTTCCGGCTCATCGCCTTCGGCATCCTGCTGGTGGCGCTGAGCCAGTCGGTTCGCCTGACCCTCATCGCCGACCGCCTGCAAAAGGACGTGCAGGAAGTCGTCGCGGCGCAGCAGTTCTCGCTGGCCACCTATGTCGCCAGGGATATCGACGGCAAGATCCGCCTGCGCCAGCAGTTGCTGGAAGCGCTGGCGAAGGACCTCCAGCCGGAACTGCTCCAGCACCCGGCCCTGCTCGAAGCCTGGCTCGGCAGACGCCACAGCGCGAACCCGCTATTCTCGCTCGGCATCATGGTGATCCCCGCCGGCGGCAAGGGAATCCTCGCCGACTTCCCCACCGTGGCCGAACGAAGGCGCGTCGATTTCGCCGCCGTCGAGTGGTTCCGCAAGGTGCACGAACAGCGCAGCTTCGTCATCGGCAAGCCGACGATCGGGCGCGCCACGGGTCAGCCGGTGGTCGTCATGGCGACGCCGCGCTTCGACGCGCGGGGCCGGCTGGTCGCAGTGGTCGCCGGCGCCACCGCGCTCGATGCGCCGGGCTTCCTCGACCTGGTGCAGAACAACCCCATCGGCAAGAGCGGCGGCTTCCTGCTCGTCTCGCCGCGCGACAACCTGTTCGTGGCGGCCTCGAGCCCCGACATGCGGCTCAAGCCGTTGCCCGCCCCCGGCCTCAATGCCCTCCACGACCAGGCCATGCAGGGCTTCCGCGGCACCGGCATCACGGTCAACGCCTTCGGCGTCGAAAACCTCGCCTCTTTCGTCAGCGTGCCGGCCGCCGACTGGTTCCTGGTCGCGCGGCTGCCGACGTCCGAAGCCTTCCAACCCATCCGGGAGATCCGCAGCGGCTACCTGCAAGGCAGCCTCCTGATCGCGCTCGGCGTCGTCGTCCTGCTGGTCATCTTCCTCAACTACACCTTCCGGCCGCTCAAGAACGCGGCGCGCCAGATGCGGCGCATGGCGGATGGCATCGAACCGCTCGCGCCGCTGCCCGTCGCGCGCCAGGACGAAGTCGGCGAAATGGCCGAAGGCTTCAATTATCTGCTCGAGAAGCTGCGCGACAGCGAGGCGCGCATGGCGCACCTCGCCCACCATGACGCCCTCACCGGCCTGCCCAATCGTCTTTCCTTCCTGGCCCAGATGCAGCACGGCGCAGCCGTGGCGCGCCGCCGCGAGAACCGCCTGGCGCTGCTGTTCCTCGACCTCGACGGCTTCAAGCCGATCAACGACCGCCACGGCCACGAAACCGGCGACCGCCTGCTGCGCCAGGTGGCCGTGCGGCTCGGCGAAGCCGTGCGCGAGTCCGACGCCGTCGCCCGCTTCGGCGGCGACGAGTTCGTGCTGCTGCTCACCGACGTGGACCGCGACAGCGCCGCGGCGGTGGCCGAGAAGGTGATCGCCCGCGTCTCCGCACCTTATCTGGTCGAGGGAGTCCAACTAACCATCGGCACCAGCATCGGCATTGCGCTGTTCCCGGACGACGCCGACGACGTCACTGCGCTGATCGCCCAGGCCGACGCCGCGATGTACGACGCCAAGCGCGGCGGCCGCGGCTGCTACCGTTTCGCCCACCGCCACGACTGAGATGAACACCGCTTCGATCCGCGAGTATCTGACCGGACTGCAGGACCGCATCGTTACGGCGCTCGCGGCCTTCGACGGCACGCCTTTCCGCGCGGACAGGTGGCGCCGGCCGGAAGGTGGCATGGGCGTTGCCCGCGTCATCGAGGAGGGCGGGTTCTTCGAGCGCGGCGGCGTCAACTTTTCGCACGTCGCGGGCGCAACGCTGCCGCCCTCGGCCACCGCACAGCGCCCGGAACTCGCCGGCCGCCGCTGGGAAGCGCTCGGCGTCTCGCTGGTGATGCATCCGCGCAATCCTTACTGCCCGACCACCCACATGAACGTGCGCTTCTTCGTCGCCGAGAAGGACGGCGCGGAACCCGTGTGGTGGTTCGGCGGCGGCATGGACCTCACGCCCTACTACGCCTCGGTCGAGGACGTCGTGCATTTCCACCGCGCGTGCAAGCAGGCGCTCGATCCGTTCGGCGAAGCGGTGCATGCGCGCTGCAAGAAATGGTGCGACGAGTACTTCTTCCTCAAGCACCGCAACGAGCCGCGCGGCACCGGCGGCATCTTCTTCGACGATCTCAACGAGGGCGGCTTCAAGCGCTGCTTCGCGCTGATGCAGAGCGTCGGCGACAGCTTCCTCGATGCCTACCTGCCGATCTGCGAGCGCCGCCGCGACCTGCCCTACGGCGAACGCGAGCGCGACTTCCAGGCCTACCGGCGCGGGCGCTACGTGGAGTTCAATCTCGTGTGGGACCGCGGCACGCTGTTCGGCCTGCAATCGGGCGGCCGCACCGAGGCGATCCTGATGTCGCTGCCGCCGCTGGTCAAATGGCGCTACGACTGGCAGCCCGAGCCGGGCAGCCCCGAGGCCGCGCTCTACACCGACTTCCTGCCGCCGCGCGACTGGGTTTGAGCGGGCGCGCTCAGAGCCGCGCCGCCGCGCGGAAATGCTGGTCGGCCGCGGCCGTGTTGCCGAGGTCGTCGAGCAGGCGCGCCAGTTCGATGTGCGCGCCGCGCGTGGGCAGGATGGCGAGCGAGGCTTCGAAGTAGCTCTGCGCCTTGCCCCACAGCTTCTGCCGCACGCATAGCCGCCCCAGGCCGAGCAGCAGCTGCTCGTCGCGCGGATGCTGGCGCAGCCATTTCTCGGCGTGCGCGATGCGGGCCAGCGTGTCGCCGCCCTCGCAGTCGGCGTAGAGCGCCGCGACCGACGAGTCCCAGCGCTCGTCGAGGAAGTCCTCGATCAGCACCGCCGCCTCGGCGCAGCCGCCGGTCGCCGCCAGCGTGCGCGCCGCCTGGGTCGCCAGGCGCGACTCGAGGCGGTCGGCCTCGGGCATGGCGTTCCAGTAGCGCACCAGCTGGGCCGGGTCGGCCATCTGCGAAATGATCTCGCGGTAGGCGCGATGGCGCAGCGGCGCCGCCTGCTCGGCGGTGAGCGCCTTGTGCTTCTCGAGCTGGCGCGTCAGGCGCAGCACTTCCGCCCAGTTGGCCATGCCCTGCTCGGCGCGCAGGCTGAGGCGCAGCGCGGCGATATGGCGTCCTTCGGTGGCCGCCAGATGCTCGAGCGCGCGATGCGCGGCGTCGAAGTCGCGCGACTCGACGGCGAGCTCGGCCGTGGTCATCAGGCGCGCCGCGTAGGTCTCGCTGTCGTGCCAGGTGGCGCGCTCGCGCCAGTAGGTCTCGCGCTGCTCGTCGCGCAGGGCATGCGCGGCCCGCTGCGCCGTCAGTGCGGCCAGGCCCTGCAGGTGCCCGCCGGCATAGGCCGCATCGGCCGCCTTCAGGGCGTGGCCATAGCGGCCCTCGTGCATCAGGCGCACGGCGTCGGCCAGCGCAGCGACCGCCTTGTCGCGCGCGCGGCGCACGCGGAAGGCGCTCACCTTGGCAGGCAGGCCCAGCGTGTTCGCCACCGCCCGCACGATCAGGTAGAGCGCCAGGAAAGCGGCCGCGGTAAGGATCAGCAGCAGGTTGAGCGAAATCTCCATGCGCCACGGCGGCAGCACGAACAGCGCGTAGCCCTCGTTGTAGCGCGCCGCGAGCGAGAGCCCGACGGCGAGCGCGGCGAGCGTCAGCAGCCACAGCAGCGCGCGCATCACTTCTTCTCCTGGGCGAGCTTGAAGTTGCGCAGGGTGTTGAGCGTTTCGTCCAGCGATGGCAGCTCGGTCGCCATGTCGGCCGCGGCAAGCGAGCGCAGCGTGGCGAGCGCGGCCTGCACCGGCTTGGCGCTGGTGTCGAAGTAGCGCTCGAGCCAGGCGCGCGCCTGGTTCACGTCTTCCTTGAAGCTCCGTGCGTCGCGCGACAGCAGCGCGAGCCGCGCGTTCACCAGCCGCAGGCGGAGGTTTTCGCGCAGGAAGAAGCTTTGGCTCGGCGAGAGCAGGCCCGGCTCGGGCGCGTCGATGCGCTCGATGCGCACCAACTGCTTGGTATCGTTCCAGACGTCGCGCGCCAGCGCCTGCCAGAAGCTCAAGTCGGCCGGCGAGCGCGACGGCTTGGCCGGCGCGGGTTCCACCTTCGGCCGCTGCTCGAAGGCGAGCGGCATGGCGTCGACGCCGACCGCGACGTTCTCGAGCTTGAGCGCGATGGCGGGCACGTCGGCCGCCGGCAGCGCCTTGAGGCGCGCGACGTCGCGCGCGAGCAGCTTGCGCAGGCCGGCGAGGCGCGGATTGGTGGCGCGCGCCAGGCGCGAATCGGCGCTCTGCAGCGCGATCAGCGCGGCCTCGACGTTGCCGGCCAGCTGCAGTTGCTGCGCGGCGATCGACACGGCCTGCTCGACTTCCGCCAGCAGCCGCTCGTCGCGGCTGCGCGAAAGCTCCTGATACATGGCCTCCAGCGCCACCTGCTGGCCCTGCGTCTCGGCCAGCTTGGCGTCGACCGCGGCGAGCTTGGCCTGCAGGCTCTGCAGGTCTTCCTGCGTCTGCTTCGATTGCGTGCGCGCGGCGGCCGCCACGGCATCGCCCTCGGAGAGGCGCTTGGAGAGCTCTTCCTGCACCGAGGACAGGCGCGCGCGCGTCTCGACCCACTGCCAGCCGAGCAGCAGCAGGGCGATGACGGCGATCACCACCGGCGGCCGGCGCAGCGCGGCGGGCATGAAGCTGCGCGGTGCTGCGGTCGGCGTCGGCGCGGCAGCGCTATCCGGCGTTTCGGTCGTGTTCGGTTCAGGCGGCATGGGCGGTGCTTCCGAAAAAGGCGGTGAGCCCCTGGACGAGTCCGTCGTCGCCGGGGCCGGTGAGGATGATTTCATGGAGACCGAGATCGCGCGCCTGCTCGGCGATGCGGGCATGCGGCACGAAGGTCGGCGTCTTCTTGAGCCAGGCCTGGCCCAGCTTGCCGACCATCTCGAAGAAGTTGCGCAGGCCTTCGCTGCTGGTCACCGTCACGGCATCGAGATGGCCGTCGGTCCACAGTTTCATCAGCGGCGCCGGGTCAGTCGCCGGCTTGCCGCGACGGTAGCAGGTCAGGTGTTCGACGGTGGCGCCGCGCTCCTTGAGCGTGTCGCCGAGCAGTTCGCGCCCGCCGTCGCCGCGGAAGATCAACACCTTCTTGCCCGCCATGTCCTGCAGCGCGGGCAGCGCAACCAGCGTTTCCGAGTCGAAGCGTTCCTGCGGCGCCGTGACGTTGCCGACGCCGAACGAAGCCAGCGCCGCCTCGCTGCTCTTGCCCACCGTAGCAACCCGCAGGTGCGCCGGCCAGGCGCGGCGCGAGAGTATGGCCTTGAGCGCCTTCTCGACCGCGTTGGGGCTGACGAAGGCGACCCAGTCGAATTCGTCGAGGCGTTCCGCCGCCGCCAGCAGCGGAGCGCTGTCCTCGACGTCGAAGATTTCCAGCACGGGGAACAGCACGGGCTTGGCGCCGAGCGCCACCAGCGCCTCGGCCAGGTGCGTCGCCTGTCCCGCGGGGCGGGTGACGACGATGTGGCGGCCGTTGAGCGCGCCGCTCACGGCGCGCTGAACCGGCAAGGGAGCCCGCCCCCTCCCATCCTCCCCCTCCCGGGGGAGGCGACTGGTTGGCTCGCTTCGCTCGACATTGGCTAGCTTCCGAGGGCCGCCAGGATGTCCGCAGCGCCTTCGGCGCGCAGCGCGTCGGCCAGTTGCAGGCCGAAGAGTTCGGGATCGACGTCGGCCGGCGCTTCCATTTCGGCGCGCGCGATGCGGCTGCCGTCCGGCAGCGCGACGAAACCGCGCAGCCACAGCTTGCCTTCGCGCATCATCGCGTAGGCGCCCAGCGGCACGTCGCAGCTGCCCGCCAGCGCGCGCGACACGGCGCGCTCGGCGCGCACGCAGGCCGAGGTTTCGGGATCGTTGAGCGGCGCCACCCAGGCGGCGACTTCCGGCCGCGTGGCCAGCGCCTCGATGCCCAGCGCGCCCTGTCCGGCCGCCGGCAGCGAGGCTTCGGCCGGCAGCACCGAGCGGATGCGCTCGCCCAGGCCCAGGCGCTTCAAGCCCGCGGCGGCGAGGATGATCGCGTCGTACTGGCCTTCATCGAGCTTGCGCAGCCGCGTGTCGAGGTTGCCGCGCAGCGAGGTCACCGACAGGTAGGGATAGCGCGCGTGGAGCTGCGACTCGCGCCGCAGGCTCGAGGTGCCGACCACCGCGCCGGGCGGCAGGTCGTCGAGCGTCTCGAACTTGTTGGAGACGAAGGCGTCCTGGGGCACTTCGCGGGGGCCGATCGCCACCAGGCCGAACTCCGGCTCCATGGTCATCGGCACGTCCTTCATCGAATGGACCGCGATGTCCGCGCTGCCGTCGAGCAGGGCCGTTTCGAGCTCCTTGACGAACAGGCCCTTGCCGCCGACCTTGGCGAGCGGGCGGTCGAGGATCTGGTCGCCGCGCGTCGTCATGCCGAGCAGCTCGACGCTGCAGGCTGGGTATAATTTCTGCAAAAGTCCGCGCACGTGTTCTGCCTGCCAGAGGGCGAGGCGCGATTCGCGCGTGGCGATGACGATTCTTGCGGGCGCTGAGGGAGTGCTCAATTCGATTTCCAAACGTGGCTGTCCGGGGACGGCGGCCGCGAGGAGCTGAGTGTTGACACCCTCTTTCCACGGCCGCCCGACCCGGCGGATTCTAGCATGGCGCCTGGCTTTGCCCGGCCCGGCGGGCCTGCCGCCGGCGCCGTTTCCGGAACCCCAGACATGACCAAGATCGACAAGGACCAGCCGCTGCGCGAGGACATCCGCCTGCTCGGCCGCATGCTCGGCGATTCGCTGCGCGACCAGGAAGGCGACGCCGTCTTCGACCTGGTGGAGCGCATCCGCACGCTCTCGATCCGCTGCCACCGCGACGACGACGAGGGCGCGCGCGCGGAGCTCTCCGCCCTGCTCGACGGCCTCAGCCGCCGCCAGATCAACCCCATCGT
>JBLNBJ010000098.1:0-4856 GCA_050259835.1 Ignavibacteria bacterium
CCGACGATTTATCGCTCTTGTCGGCCGGGGGACACGGAGCGCAGCAGGGTACCCTGTCGGCCCGGCGCACCACGGGCGCCACAGTCCTTGCACTACAACACCGAGCGCTACGCCTCCACCCGATTCCGCCCGCCCTGCTTCGCCCGATACAAGGCCGCATCCGCCTCGGCCAGCAGCCCCTCGACGTCCGCCGCATTTCCCGCCGCACCCTGCGCCACGGAAACGCCGAAGCTCACCGTATACGCCGGCAGCCCCTGCCCCGGCTTGCTTTCGATCTCCCGCCGGATGCGCTCCGCCACCTGCCGCGCTTCCGCGACACCGGTGTCGGGCAGCAGGATCACGAACTCCTCGCCGCCGAAGCGCGCGAGGATGTCCGGCACGCGCAGCATCGCGCCCGCTCGGTTCGCATAGTCCTTGATCACCAGGTCGCCGACATGGTGGCCGTGGGTGTCGTTCACCTTCTTGAAGAAATCGATGTCCGAGACGACCGCCGCCAACGGCCGGCCGGAACGCAGGCTGCGCGCCCACTCAATCTCGGCGCGGCCGAAGAAGGCGCGCCTGTTGAACACGCCCGTCATCGGGTCGCGCGTCGCCATGAACTCGAGTTCCTCGCGCAGCCGCTCGTTGGCCAGCACGATGAAGCCGATGGAAAGCCCCAGCACGCCGAGCGAGAACATCGCCAGGTAGGCCTGCTGCACGGGATTGTGGTCGAAGACCGCGTCGATCTCGTCGACGCTGCTGGAAAGCGTCGCCATGCGCCAGACGGCCACGGCAACGCCGAGGACGAACACCGCGGTGAGGAAGCGGCTGCCGAAGCCGGTCGGCGCCGCACGCCATGCAAGCCAGGCCCCAACGCCGAAGAAGCCGATCTGCGCCAGCGCCATGACGAAGATGCGTCCCTGGTAACTGTGCGAGCCGTAGGTCAGGCCGACGATGACAATCAATGCCGCGGCCATGGCGTCGAGCGTCGGCCGCCATGTCGGCGTGCGGCCGGCATAGCGCTGCAGGCCGACAACCAGCAGGAACTGCCCGAGCAGCAGCATCGCGCTCGCGGCCACGATGGCCAACACGTCGGGCAGGATGCCGCGCAGTGAGGCCAGGCCCGAGGCGCAGGACACCAGCACCACCGCCAGCGCCCAGTCACGCAGGCCGCCGATGTCGTCCGGGAAACTGCGCGCCTGGACCCAGAGCACCAGTGCGCACAGCACGCCAAGCAGGTTGGCGACCAGCAGGATGGTGCGGGGATCGAGGAGTTCGGTCATGGCGTGCGAGTTTAACGGGTGGCCGGGCCGCTTCAGGAAGCGTCGCCGACGCCGTAAATATCCAATCAGGGAGGCGGGCTTGCGGACGGCGCCCGCAATGGTAATCTGCGGGTTCATGCCGCCGTCGATTTGTCGAGAACAAGGAAAAGACGTTGTCGGAAAAGAGCCACAGCAGCCACGTCCCCAAGCGCATCGATACGCTGATCGGGGCGGGCATGCGCATCGAGGGTGACATCAACTGCAAGGGCGTGCTGCGCCTGCAGGGCGAGATCGCCGGCAACGTGTTCTGCCTGGGCGACTCGGGCGCCACGCTGATCGTCGATGCGCAGGGGACGGTGACCGGCCAGATCGAGGCCGAGCACGCCGACGTGCGCGGCCGAGTGCTCGGGCCTGTCCGCTCGCTCGAAACCATCGAAGTCCACCCGACCGGCGCGATCGTCGGCGACATCTCCTTCCGCCGCATGGCGATTCACGCAGGCGGTGTCGTCGATGGTCAAGTGACTGCCATGCCGGCGACCGATGCCGGCGCCATTGCCGCAGCGCGCGCGCCGGCGGCGACGGCCGACGAGAAGGCATCCGCCGCGCGTCCTGGCGCCAGCAGCATGCCGCGCATTGCGCTGGTCGCAGTCATCGTCCTGATTGTCGGTGCCGGCGCCTGGCTGCGCTACAACCCCGAGATCCTGAACCGCGATGCGGGCGATGCCGCACCGCGCGCCGAAGCCCAGTCCGCTGCGCAGCCCCAGCCAACCGACACACTCGCCAGCGCGCCGAAGACCGCCGAGAGCGCGCCGCAGCCGCCGGCTCCGACCTCCGCCCCGCCCACCCCGGAAGTGCCTGCCGGCGACGAGAAGGTCGCGGTGGTGCACGGGATGAACCCGAGCCGTCCCGCCGGTGTGTTCCTGCTGATCAGCAACGATCCTTCGGTGCTCTATCGCAAGAAGCGCGGCGAGCCGGGCGACGGTGCCCGCGTGTCGGTGCCGGCCGGCGAGAAGGTGAGCGTGTCCGTCGCGCCCGACGAACTCATCCGCGTCGCTCAGGGTCGCGACGTCGTCATCTTCTTCCAGGGCAAGAAGGTGGCGCCGGACATCATCGCCAGCGGCGCCTGGATCAGCTTCGTGCCGAGATAGGCGCTCAACCGAATACCGGCGCGAAAGCGCCCGCGGCAGCCTCGGCGGGGCCGTTCTCGCCCCAGTATGGGGAAATCCGCCTCAACTGCTCGATGATCGGCGGCACCGCCTCGATCACACGGTCTATTTCCGCTTCGGCGTTGTAGCGCGACAGCGAGAAGCGGATCGTGCCGTGTGCCGCCGTGTACGGAATGCCCATCGCACGCATGACGTGCGAGGGCTCCAGCGATCCCGAGGTGCAGGCCGATCCGCTCGAGGCGGCGATGCCCGCCTTGTTGAGCATCAGCAGGATGGCCTCACCCTCGACGAATTCGAAGGCGATGCTGCTGGTATTGGGCAGCCGGTTCGCCGTATCGCCGGTCGCAAAAGCACGCGGCACGCATGCCAGGATGCCGGCCTCGAGCCGATCGCGCAGCCGCCGCACCTCGTCGTTCTCGAACGCCAGATGCTCCAGCGCCTGTTCGGCCGCCACGCCGAGCCCGACGATCGACGCCGAATTCTCGGTGCCGGCACGGCGCCCGCGCTCCTGGTGGCCGCCGCGCAGCAGCGGCCGGAAGCGCAGGCCGCGCCGCACG
Source organism: Ignavibacteria bacterium (assembly GCA_050259835.1). GTDB lineage: Bacteria > Pseudomonadota > Gammaproteobacteria > Burkholderiales > Rhodocyclaceae > Nitricoxidireducens. The sequence continues at coordinate 2,965 of JBLNBJ010000098.1, forward strand.
TACAGCACGCCGATCCCCTTCGGCGCATGGAGCTTGTGGCCGGACAGCGAGAGCATGCCGATCCTGGTCGCCTTGAGATCGATGGCCACCTTGCCGACGGCCTGCACCGCGTCGGTATGGAACGTCACCCCGGCCGCATGGGCCATCTCGGCCATGGCTTCGACCGGAAAAAGCGTTCCCGTCTCGTTGTTGGCCCACATGACGGTCGCCAACGCGACGCGCGGCCCCAGCAGCGAGCGGTATTCGTCGAGGTCGAGCCGGCCGCGCTTGTCCACCTTGAGCCGATGGATCACGACACCCTCCTTCTCGAGTTGCTCGCAGACGGCCAGGATTGCCGGGTGCTCGACGACGGTGGTGATGATCTGGTTGCGCTCAGGCTGCGCGCGCAGCGCAGACAGGATCGCGGTCGAGTTCGACTCCGTGCCGCAGGAGGTGAACACGATCTCCGAATCATGCTCGGCGCCGAGCAGCGCCTGCACCCGCGTGCGCGCCTGCTTCACCGCGTGGCCGACCTTGTTGCCGAAGCTGTGCAGCGACGAGGCATTGCCGAACTGCTCGGTGAAGAACGGCAACATGGCTTCCACCACCGCCGGATCGCAGGCCGTCGTCGCGTTGTTGTCCAGATAGATCGGCGCCTCCATCTCAGTGCGCTCCGCTGACCGGCAGCACGCGCACCATCTCGCCAAGCGCCTCCGCCAGCTTGCTCTGGATGCCGGCCAGCGTCGCATGTTCCATCATGCAGCCGCGGCACGCGCCCTGCAGCTTGACGTAGATGTTGCGCCCGTCGATCTCGACGACCTCGATGTCGCCGTGATCCTGTTTCAACATCGGGCGGATCGATTCCACCACCTCCTCGATCCGGCGCATGCGCTGGAAATTGGTGAGCTTCGGCTTGGCCGCCGCTTCCGGCGGCGCGGCCGGCTCGCATGCCGGCGCGGTGCAACGCTCGGACGCCAGCTTCGTCAGGATCTCCTCGATGCCCTCGTGGCAGGTGGCGCAACTGCCGCCCGCCTTCGTGTAGTGCGTCACCTGCTCGACGGTCGACAGGCCGTTCTCGCGCACGGTGCGCTCGATCATCGCCGCATCGACGGCGAAGCATTTGCAGACCAGCGCGCCCTCCTCGTGGTCGTCCTGCCAGACCTCGCCGCGATAGTTCGCAATGGCGGCATGCAGCGCCTCGCGCCCCATCACCGAGCAATGCATCTTCTCGGGCGGCAGGCCGTCGAGGTAATCGGCGATGTCCTGGTTGCTCACCTTGAGCGCTTCGTCGAGCGTCATGCCCTTGACGATCTCGGTCAGCGCCGAACTGGAGGCAATCGCCGAGCCGCAGCCGAAGGTCTGGAACCGCGCCTCGATGATGCGTTCGCTCTCCGGGTCCACCTTCAGCATCAGCCGCAACGCGTCGCCGCAGGAAATAGAGCCGACGTCACCGACCCCGTTCGCATCGGCTAGCACGCCCGAGTTGCGCGGGCTGAAGAAGTGTTCCTTGACCTTTTCCGAGTAGTCCCACATGGCGCTGCTCCTTCGTGTGTTGCGTCACTCGATGAAGTGCAACGGTCGTGCCATGCGGAGTTTCTTGATTTTGCGGGCCTTACGGCGGCGTGCGCTATGTATGAAAACCGACAACTCGTGCCAAGAACCCGCCGAGGGCGACGGGTGGTCGTCGCCGCTCCGTGTCCCCCGGCGGACAAAGGCGATAAATCGTCCGCCTCCTCCTTTACCTACGCGTCGACGACCACCCATCACCCTCGGCTCTCGCCCTGGTGCTGTGACGCTTCGACTCTCGTACGGTTGCTCGCCGGGCCGATGGGGTGCCCTGCTGCGCGTCTGTAAATTAGGAGGCGGCACATTATAGCCTTTTTCCGCCCGGGGACACCCAGCCCAGCACGGCA
>JBLNBJ010000099.1:0-7126 GCA_050259835.1 Ignavibacteria bacterium
GCCACGAACCTCCAGCTTTCCAGAATTGCCGGATAGGGCAGTTGGAGCAGGCTCGCTGGCCTTGCCCCGCAAGCGGGGACGAACGGGAGCGCGTTCCGCCCGCCTCGTACCTTCACCGGAAGTTCCAAATTCAATGCCGGGATTGGGGAACCCGGTGAAAGCGGCATGTTCTACCCGGATTGACACCCGACTTTAGGAGCCAGCATGTCCAGCCGTTTGATACGTGAAGTCATTGGACGGCGAGCGGTACCGGCCGCGAAGCCAACCGCGAGCGCAGGCGACGTGGCAAGAATCATGAGGAAGACCTGCTCGTCGGCCGTCCTGGTCGTCGATCGGCACAAGCTCGTCGGGATTTGCACGGAACGCGATCTGATCCGAGGCGTCATGGCGCCAGGCCTCGACCCGAACCACACCCAGGTGTGCGTCGTGATGCAGTGCGCCGTTCAGATCATCGGTCCCGACCGGCCCTTCGCCCACGCCTTGCACCTGATGTACGAAGGCGGCTTTCGGCACGTTCCGGTCGTGGACGGGGCCGGACATCCGGTCGGCCTGCTCGCATCGAGCGATGCACGCGACACCGATTGTCTGGGGTTCGAGAACGACTTGATACGTCGGGAAGACATCGCAGCCATTCTTGGCTGACGTTGCGTCGCTGCGATCCGGTTCATGCCGCTTCCGGCGCATCCTCCATCGCCAGCAGGATCAGCAACGCATCTTCGCCCTTGCCGACGATGCGGCGGGCGTTGAGCAGCATCTTGCGCCGGCCGATGACGGGGAAGTCATGTTCGACCGCGTAGTCGTCGAAGGCGCGGTCGCGCGGCAGGATGGTCTCCAGCAATTCCCGCAGGCGCGGAATGTCCCACTGGCGGTTCCCCAGGTCGTAAATCACGCGGCCCACGGTCTCCTGGGGCGAGACCCGGAATTTCAGGTAGAACGAGCGGCTGGCCGTGACCACGCGCATGGCCTGATCCAGCACGACGAGGGGTTCGCGCACCGTATCGACGATGCCCTCCGCCATGTCTTTCGCTGCCTGCACCCCCTGTTCGGCCGCGACGCGCTTGCTGATGTCCGTAAAGGTCAGCACGACGCCGCCGATGACGTTGTCGAGCGTGCGATAGGGCTGGATGCGCGCCTGATACCACGCGCCACCCACCGTGCGCACCTCGTGTTCGCAGGGCACCAGGGTATCGAGCACGGTGCGCGCCTCGGCCAGCAGGTCTTCGCCGTCGACCTCGGACTTGATGTCGCTCAGCGGCCGGCCCACGTCCGTGGGGATCAGGCGATAGACGCGGGCCGCTTCGCGTGTGAAGCGGCGGATGCGCAGGTGCTCGTCGAGGAAGATGGTGCCCACGTTGATGTTGTCGAGCAGGTTCTTCATGTCGTTTTCCATGCCGCTCAACTGCTCGATCTTCGACTGCAATTCGGAATTCACCGTCACCAGTTCCTCGTTGACGGACTGTAGCTCCTCCTTGGACGTCTCCAGTTCTTCGTTGGTCGATTGCAGCTCCTCGTTGGTCGACTGCATCTCCTCGTTGGTCGATTTCAGTTCCTCGTTCGAGGCCTGCTGCTCCTCGATGGTGGCCTGGAGATTTTCCTTCGTGTAGGCGAGTTCGCGTTCCAGTTCCTCGATGCGCTGCAACTCCACCGTCCGGGTGGGAGGCTTGCCGCGCCGCGGCTTGGCCGGTGCCGCTTTCGCCGGCGCGGGCGCCGCATTCTGGAAACTCACCAGCAGCAGCCGCTCGCCGGCGTCCGCATCGGGCAGGGGCCGCACGCTGAAACTGGCGGCCTGGACATCGCCGTCGCTCTTGATCGCCACTTCGCGCCCGAGGGCCGGCGTGCCCTGGGCGGCCGCGTGGACGGCCGCGCGCAGTTCGAGCTGCAATCCATCGCGCGCCATGTCGACGACGTTGAGCGTGGCCTGCCCCGGCGCCGGGCGCAGGTAGCGGCCGGTGTCGCCGTGAACGTAGAGGATGTTGCCGTTGGCGTCGGTCACCACCGAAGCGGGCGCATAGGACTGAAGCAGCACCCGCCTGGCGAGTTCCGCGAAATTGGGTTCCTTGGTTTTCTTCATCGATTCCTCGGGTGCCTTCGCACCGCTGTCGGCGGCCCATGCCACGCCGCTCGCGATCACCGCGCGGGCCGAGGCCAGCGAATGGATCGCGCGGTAGAACTTCCACTTGCGGTTCTGTGCGGCGAACAGATCGGGATGGTTGCCGATGCTCTCCGACGGCGAGAGGAACAGCACCCCGCCGGGCTTGAGCGCATAGTGAAAAGCGGGAAACAGCCGGTTCTGCAACTCCGGCTCCAGGTAGATCAACAGATTGCGGCAGCAGAGCAGATCGAGCTTGGTGAAGGGCGGATCCTTGATCACGTTCTGGATGGCGAACACCACCATCTCGCGGATTTCCTTCTTGACCCGGTAGCCGCTCTCGTCCTTCACGAAGAAGCGGTGCAAGCGCTCGGGCGAGACATCCTGGGCAATGTTGGGCGGGTAGCGGCCGGCACGCGCGATGGCAATGGCGTCGTCGTCGAGGTCGGTGGCGTAGATCTGGACCCGGAAGTCCTGCCGCATCTCTTCCATGAGTTCGCGCAGCACGATGGCCACCGAATAGGCTTCCTCGCCGCTGGCGCATCCCGCCACCCAGGCGCGGAACACGTAGTCCTCCGGCTTGCCCGCGAGCAGTTGCGGCAGGATGTCCTGCCTCAGCGCGACGAAGGCTTCGGGGTCGCGGAAGAAACTGGTGACGTTGATCAGCAGTTCCTTGAACAGGGCCGCCATCTCGGCCGGCTGCTCCTTGAGGTAGCGCGCGTACACGTCCATGTCGCCGATGTCGTGCTGGGACATGCGCCGCTCGATGCGTCGCCCGATGGTGCTCTTCTTGTACTGGGAAAAATCGTGGCCGGTGGCGGACCGCAGCAGCATCAGAATGCGGCTCATGCCGCCGGCCGTCGCCGGGGCCAGCGGCGCTTTCGCGGGCAACGCCAGTGTGCGCCTGCCGGCCTGCAGCGCCTGCGGCATCTTTTCCACGGGCAGGACGTGGGTGGCGTAGCCGGCATGGATGGCGCTGGACGGCATGCCGTCGAAGCGGGCCGTGGTCGGATCCTGCACCAGCGTGATGCCGCCAGCACCGAGGATGGCACGCAGCCCGAGGGTGCCGTCGGTGCCGGTGCCCGACAGGATGATGCCGATGGCCCGTTCGGCCCGATCGTCCGCCAGGGAGCGCAGGAAGGCGTCGATCGGCAGGTGCTGCCCGCGCGGTTTCTCGGGGACGGAGAGTTGCAGCACGCCATGGAAGATGGCCATGTCGCGATTGGGTGGAATCACGTAGACGTGGTTGGCGGCAACCCGCATCTGGTCCTTTGCCTCGACCACCGGCATGGCCGTGGTGCGCTGAAGGATTTCGGTGAGGATGCTGGCGTGGTCCGGATCGAGATGCGAGACCAGCACGTAGGCCATGCCGATGTCGGCAGGAAGCTCATGGAAGAACTGCTTGAAGGCTTCCAACCCGCCCGCGGAAGCGCCTATGCCGACGATGGGGAAAAGACTGTCCGGCGTCGCCGGGGCAGCCGGATCGTCGGTCTTGGATGTTGTTCTTTTTCGTGCCACAGATTTCCCTGCATACCCCAAAGGGGGCGTCTCCGGCATGCTACCCCACGCCGCACCGGCATGCCTGCTTCATGCGGGCTCCGCCTGTGACGGTCAGTGCAGGGTCAGCAAATGCTCGAATTCGGCCGCCGGTACCGGTTTGCTGAAAAGGTAGCCCTGGAAAGCATGGCAGCCATGTCGCTCGAGGAAGGCGTGCTGCGCCTCCGTTTCGACGCCCTCTGCAACCGTTTCCATTTCCAGGTTCCGGGTCACGTCAATGAGGGTCTGCACGATAGCCTTGTCCTGGGGTCTTGCGCCGATCTGCCGTACGACGGAAGGGTCGATCTTGAGCTGGTCGAGCGGCAGTCGGGTGAGTTGCGACAGCGACGAGCATCCGACGCCGAAGTCGTCGATGGCGAGCCGCACCCCGAGTTTCTTGAGCGCCGTCATCTTGGTCACGCTTTCGTCGAGGTCGGCGAGTACCGTCCTTTCCTTGAATTCGAGCGTCAGGCCGATGGGATCGACGCCGGTGCGTTCCAGCACCGCGCGCAAATCCTCGACGAAACCGGGCTGATGAAATTGCCGGGCGCCGATGTTAACCGCCAGACGCAAGTGCCGGCCAGGCCGGCTGCCTTCCCAGGTCTTCAACTGCACACAGGCGGTCTCCAGCACCCATTGGCCGATCGTCACCAGCAGTCCGGTTTCCTCGGCGACGCGGATGAAGGCAGCGGACGACATCAAGCCGCGCTGCGGATGTTGCCAGCGAAGCAACACCTCCGCGCCGTGGATGCGTCCCGCGTCGTCCGTCTGTCCCTGGAAATGGCATTGAAGTTGACCGCCGGACAGCGCGCCCCGCAAGTCCGCCTCGATGGCCGCGCGTGCCGCCACCGTCGCCTGCATGGCGGGATCGAAGAAACGCAAAGCGTTGCGGCCGGCTGTCTTGGCCTCGTACATGGCCATGTCGGCACGCTTGAGCAATTCGTCTGGCGCATCGTGCGGATTGTTGAAAACCGTGGCGCCGATGCTCGCCGAGCCCAGGTAGTCGTGCCCATCCAGCTTGAAGGGTGGGTCGAGCGCGGCAGCGATCTTCTCGCCGATGCTCCGCGCCAGAATGGCGGCCTGGTCCGGACACTCGCCCAATTTCTCCAGAATGACGACGAACTCATCACCACCGTGGCGCGCCACCGTGTCGCCCTCGCGCACGCAGGATGAAAGCCGCTGCGCCACCTGCCGCAGAAAGTCGTCGCCGAGGTCGTGGCCGAGCGAGTCATTGAGGGCCTTGAACTTGTCGAGGTCGATGAACAGCAGCGCGCAACATTGCTTCGAGCGGGAGATGCCCACCAGTGCGTGATGCAGGCGGTCCATCATGAGGCGCCGGTTGGGCAGGCGGGTCAGGGGATCGGTCAAGGCCTGCTCCCAGGCATTGCCTTCGTCACCGATGGCCCGGCGGTCCTGCAGAGTGAGGGCGACGGCCGCGACGCGGCGTTCCCGGGCGGCTGCCTTCCTGGCGGAAAGATCGATCAGCACGAGGCGCACGACGCCCGAGTCGTCGGTGAGGGGGGCTTTGCGCTGTGCATCGACCTCGGCGGGGAAGGTGGCGGCCCCTGCGGGCTGCAGCTCCAGTTCGTCCATCAGCCGCGCATCGGCCGTCTTGAGCTCGATGAACAGCCGTTGCCAGCGTTCGACGTGGGTCGGCGAGACAAACTGATCGAAGCGCCGACCGAGCAAGTCCTTGCGCGCCAGTCCCAGCATCTTGGCGCCGACATGATTGCTTCTCGCGACGCGACCGTCGCCGGTCAGGGTGAGGTAGCCGACCGGCGCGAATTCGTACAGATCGGCGTAGAGGTCGCGGGACTCCTCGAGGGCCACCTGGGTCAGCCGAAGCTGCTCGTTCTGCATCTCCAGTTCAATCTGGTGAACGCGGAGTTCGTGGAGGAGTTCCTCTGCGGTGAGTGGAGGCTTGGAAGGGGGCACGCGTTGCGCGAGTCGCGCTTCCGCCTCCGACCTTAGCTGACCCCGCGTCGGCGGCTTGGCGTGCGGCTGCTTGTGTTTCACTCGCTGTCACCTGCTATTAAACGACTCGCCCGCGTCGATGCTCCAGATGAGAGGCGCCCAACCTTGTCGTTTGACGACAGGGTTCCATGCGACTGCATTTTGAGGCCCGTTTGTCTTCGACCGGTTGCTTTGTCCCGGGTTCTTATGCCGGAGCCATCCGTTCCACACCTAAACGGAGGGCACGCCTATCCCGCAGCGCTGGGTAAGGTAATGGGTGAACTGTCCGTGGCGCTAGCAGAAGGACGGCACGACGCTGGGGACCGACGCCAACGGCACTATGCGCCACTTCGACAAGAACGGCCGCCCGCTGCTCATGAAAGACGGCGTGCAGATGGAAGCTAAGGACGGAACCAAATACCTCATGAAGGACGACGCCATTTGGAAGCAACTCAGCACTAAGGGAACGCTGCACCCCAAGAACTGGGGCCGACTAGCGGCCAAAAGAATGGGCGCCGCGTGGGCGCCCATTCCGATTACGACTTTATTGCAACGTGAGTCGCGAAAAGTTACGACTTTATTCCCTCGGTTACGACTTTATTCTCACGAAACATAGCGCGATCGATCAGCCGAAGTTCTTGGCCGCGAAATCCCAATTGACCATCGAGCCGAGGAAAGTCTCGACGAACTTGGGACGCAGGTTGCGATAGTCGATGTAGTAGGCGTGCTCCCAGACGTCGATGCACAGCAGCGGCGTGTCGCCGGTGGTGATCGGCGTGCCGGCGGCGCCCATGTTGACGATGTCGACCGAGCCGTCCGCCTTCTTCACCAGCCAGGTCCAGCCGGAGCCGAAATTGCCGACGGCGGAGGCCTGGAAGGCCTTCTTGAACTCCTCGAAGCTGCCCCACTTCTTGTCGATGGCGGAAGCGAGGCCGCTCGAAGGCACGCCGCCGCCGGCGGGCTTCAGGCAGTTCCAGAAGAACGTGTGGTTCCACACCTGCGCGGCGTTGTTGTAGATGCCCCCGGCGGGCGCCTTCTTGACGATCGCCTCGAGTTCGAGGTTCTCGTACTCGGTGCCCTTGATCAGATTGTTGAGATTGGTGACGTAGGCCTGGTGGTGCTTGCCGTAGTGGTATTCGAGCGTTTCCTTGGACATGTGCGGCGCGAGCGCGTCCATCGGGAAAGGCAGCGGGGGCAGTTTGTGTTCCATCTTTTTTTCTCCTGAGCGTGAGTTGGGGTGCCCGACAATACTAGTCGGGAACTGTCTTGATGACAACCGCTTCGCCGGTGCCGCTGGCGAAGCGCAGCAAGAGCGCGTCGCCGGTGTGGATGTCGCTTGCATTGCGCACCAGTCGGCCTTCGGCGTCGCGCACGATGCTGTAGCCGCGGCGCAGGGTGGCCTGCGGGCTCAAGGCGCCCAGCGCAGCGCCGAGCGTCTGGAGGCGGGCCTTGTGCGCGGCCATGCGGGCGTTCATCGCCTGCTGCAGTTCGTGCGCGGCGTTGCGCAGGCGGTTGCGCGCGGGTTCGGGGGTCGGGCGCCGCTGCGTG
>JBLNBJ010000100.1:0-17062 GCA_050259835.1 Ignavibacteria bacterium
ACCTACGCGCAGCAGGGCACCCCATCAGCCCGGCGGGCAACCCGCACGAGAGTCGACGCGCCAAAACGCTTGGGGCGGTGAGCCGAGGGCGGCGGGTGGTCGTCGACGCGTAGGTAAAGGAGGAGGCGGACGCCTTATCGATCTTGTCCGCCGGGGGACACGGAGCGGCGACGACCACCCGTCGCCCTCGGCGGGCCGAAGCCCCCGGTTCCCGCCTTGGCCGTCGCAGGCACCAGCTTTCGCCTTGACCGACAGCGCCGCCCCAAAAAGCAGAGCGGGCGCGAAAACGGTTTTGCCGTCTCCGCGCCCGCAGCCGTGCTCGCCCGGTCAGGCGAAGCCGTGCTTGATCATGGCCTGCTTTTCCTGCGGCTTGAACTGGTTGAAGCGCGGCAGGAACTTGTCCCAGTCGATCGCGTGGGCGTCGATCTCCGGGCCGTCAACGCAGGCGTGCTTGCGCACCAGCTTGCCCTCGACGTTCACCGGCACCATGCAGGCGCCGCACATGCCGGTGGCGTCGACCATGATGGAGTTGAGGCTCGCCACCGTCTTCACGCCGTAGCCGCGCGTCAGGTCGCTCACCGCCCGCATCATCAGCGGCGGGCCGATGGTGACGACTTCGGCGATCTCGCGGCCCTTGCCCTTCTGCGCCTGCTGCAACAGCATCTCGAGCGGGTCGGTGACGAAGCCCTTGATGCCGAAGCTGCCGTCGTTCGACGTATAGATCACCGCCAGGTGCTCGGGAAACTCGGCCTGCAGCTTGCCGACGCGCTCGTCTTCCTCGGTCCAGAACAAGAGGTCGGCGTTGCGGAAGCCGGAGATCAGCGTGACGTGGTTGCCCTTGCGCAGGTGCTCGCGCATGATCGGGTACACCGGCGGCAGGCCGACGCCGCCCGCCGTGAAGACGACCGTCTTGTTGCCTTCGTAGCGGTGCAGCTCGGACGGCAGGCCGAGCGGACCCGCGATGCCGGAGAACGACTCGCCGACCTTCATCCGGTTGATGGCGATCGAGCTCACGCCCATGGCCTGGACCACGATGGTGATGGTGCCGGCCTTGTCGTCCCAGTCGGCGAGCGTCAGCGGAATCAGCTCGCCCTTGTCCCAGGGCAGCACGCGCACGAACTGGCCGGCGCGGGCGGTCTTGGCGATCAGCGGGGCGCTCACCGTGAATTCGACGATGTTCTCGGCGAGCTCGATCTTCTCGAGGATGGTGAACGGTGCGGCGCCCAGCGTCGTGTAGTTCTTCGCCGCCGCCACCATGCGGCGGATCTCGCCGGTGGTCATGTTGATGTCGCCGACGATCTCGCGCGCGGCGGCCTGGCCGTCGCCGGCCGCGCGGATGGCGGTGGAGCCGCCGCGCGCGGCGTCGCCGCCGGTGTAGACGCCTTCCAGCGAGGTCTGCTGCGAACCCTTGGAGACGACGTCGATGGTGCCCCACTTGGTCGTCTTGAGGCTCGGCTCCGAGTCCTTGATGATCGGGTTGGCGGTGTTGCCCAGCGCCATGATGACGAGATCGGTCTCCATCATCTCGGTCTTGCCGCTTGCCACCGGACTGCGACGGCCCGAGGCATCCGGTTCGCCGAGCTCGATGATGTCGAGCTTCGCGCCCTTGACGAAGTGCGTCTTGTCGTCGCCAACGAATTCGCAGGGGGCGCGCAGCACCTTCAGCTGGATGCCTTCCTCCAGCGCGTGATGCAACTCTTCCACGCGCACCGGCATCTCGCTTTGGGTCCGCCGATAGACGATGGTGACGTTGCCGCCCAGGCGGCGCGAGGTGCGCGCCGCGTCCATGGCCGTGTTGCCGCCGCCGATGATCATCACGTTCTTGCCCTTGCATTCCGGCACGGGCGTCTCATAGCCCTCCATCGCGCCTTGCATCAGGTTCACGCGGGTGAGGAACTCGTTGGCCGACATGACGTTGAGCAGGTGCTCGCCCGGCACGTTCATGAAGCGCGGCAGGCCGGCGCCGGTGCCGACGAAGATCTTCCAGAAGCCGGCGCGCTTGAGGTCCGCGATGGTGGCGGTCTTGCCGACGATGAAGTTCTTGACGAACTTGCCGCCGAGCGCCTCGATCTTGCCGACGACGTCGTCGATGAGTTCATTGGGCAGGCGGAACTCCGGGATGCCGTAGCGCAGCACGCCGCCGAGCGTATGGAAGGCCTCGAACACCGTCACCGGGTAGCCTTCGGCCGCCAGCAGATACGCGTTGATGAGGCCCGCCGGACCCGAGCCGACCACCGCGATCGGCGGCTTGGCGGCCGCCGCCCATGGGTCGGGCAGGTCGGCAAATTTCGCCGCGATGCCTTCGGCGTTCACCAGCTTCTCGCGCTGCGGCAGGTACCACTCGATCTGGCCGATTTCGATCGGCTTCTTCTGGTGCGCGCAGACGCCCTGGCACTGCAGTTCCTGCGGGCAGACGCGGCCGGTGACGTTGGGCAGCGGGTTGCAGCTCTCGATCAATTCCATCGCCTCGCGGAAGCGGCCGGTGCCCAGCAGTTCCAGCATCTGCGGGATATGGATCTTCACCGGGCAGCCGCCCTTGTTCTCGGACTTGCCGGGGATCGGCTCGCCGATCTCGCAGGGCTTCTCCTCGCACTGCTTGTCGCGCAGGGCTTCGAGCCAGACGAACAGGTCGACTTCGCGCGCGGAAAAGCCGAGATTCATGTAGCCGAGGTAGCCCTGGTTCACCAGGCCGAAGTCGCGCGAGCGCTCGTCGGCGTCGCGCATGTAGGGCGGGATGCTGTTGTTGGCCGGCCAGTCGTTCGACAGCCCCTTGAACATCGGATAGCGGTCGGACAAGTGCCGGTCGATTGCCTTGATGAACTTGCGCTTGAGCTTGAGCGGCACGTTCCAGATGAAACGCATCAGCACCAGGCTCATGTCGTCGTTCTTCAAGAGCTGCTTCCACAGCGTCTGCACGAACTCGGCGCCGAGTTCCTCCTGCTGGAACTCCCACACCACCGCCTGGGTGCCGTCGGCGACGAACATGTCGCGGAAGGCCTGCGGCTCCGAAAGTAGCCGGCGCTGCAGCAGCGCCAGCTGCTTCTGGTAGATGCCGACGGCCTCGGATTGCTCGAGCTCGGTGACTTGGGAACGCGTGGCGGCCAGCGCGGTGGTGGCGTGCAGATAGCGCTGCAGGTCTTCGTGACCGGAATTGGGCGTGCTCATCGAATGATCTCCGCGTCGCAGTTGGCGGACACCTTCTTGATGCGCGCCCGCAGTTCCGGGGTGTCGGTCACGCGCTCCAGCGCGCCGGGGATCAGGCGGCCGACCTCCTTCGTCTGGCCATCGACCACGATGCGCGTCTTCTCGAAGAGTTCGGAAAGGTCCTGGTAGCAGGTCTTGCAGTTGGTGCACTTGGCCTGCTCCTCGACGTCGAAGGTCAGCAGCGCGCCGCAGGCCGCCGGGGCGGCGGCAGGTGCTGCTGCAGAGCTCGCGGGCGGCGCTAGCCCGAAGCCGGCCATGGGCACGAAGGCCGGGGCCAGCGGGGCCTTCGAGGAGGCGGCCAGTTCGGACATCGAGCGGGCGATGGCGTCGATCGACGACTCGCGCTGCTTGAGCGCCTCTTCGTACTGGGCCCGCAGGCTCTCGAGGCCGGCGCGATGCGTGGCGTCGAGCTTGCCGACGTGGTAGCCGCCGAGTACCTGCAGCATGTGCCAGTACTTGCGGCGCTCCTCGACCAGCTCGACGATCACCGGCGAGACGCCCAGGCGCACCAGGCGCTTGTCGGCCCCGGTCGACCAGATGAACGGGGTGCGGCCTTCGCGGTCGGCCGGCACCAGATCGATGTAGGCCTCGATCGGCGTCGCGTCGGGCACGTCGGCGGAGAGCCGCTTGAAGTGCTTCTTGAAGCGGTTCTCCTCCAGCGCGAAGTGTGCGGGCGTGAGCGGCATGGTCATCAGCGCGAGCTTGCCATCCTCGTCGAGGTACTCGAGCGTGGTGGTGGTCCAGGTCTTGTCCGGGTCCGGATTGCCGTCGAGCACGAACCAGTCGTGCAGCGTCGCGCCGCGGCGCGGATCGTGCACGAACACCGGATTCATGCGGCTCTGCACCGCCATCAGCGCATGCGAGTAGGAAGCGTCGTCGGCGATGCCATGCTCGGGCTGGCAGGGCGTGTAGACGTCGAACACCGCCGGCGAGTCGCGGTAGGTCAGGAACTCAAGCGTGTTCTTGAGGAAGTGCCCCTGCAGCGCGGTGCTGGTCGAGCAGACGAACACGTTGGGGTGGAACGAGGCGATCAGGCCGAGTTCCTTGCGGTGCTCGTGCTTGCCGGAGTGCAGCGCGCCGATGCGGGCGAGGTCCGAATCCTGGCCGACGAAGCTCGCGGAGGACGCCTGGCCGCCGGTGTTCGAATAGACGCCGGTGTTGAGCACCAGCACCTTGAGCGGCGTGTCCGTGACGAGGATGCGCGACAAGGCGCCGAAGCCGATGTCGTAGGTGGCGCCGTCGCCGCCGATGGTCATCACGGTCGGCATCAGGTCCAGTTCGTCGGAGGTGAATTGCGCCCACGACAGATTGCGGAACTGCTTCTCGTGCACCTCCGGCTCGAAGGCGTCGTCGAGTTCGAGGCGCGCCGTGCGCAGCGCGCGGATGTCCTCGACCGCCGACGCGGCGATGCCCTCGAACAGTCCCTTGGCCAGCGGCTGGGCGTCCTGGAACAGGCTGTTGACCCAGGGATCGTTGTAGCAGTTGAACGGGAAGGTCGACGCATAGACGCTGCTGCAGCCGGTCGAGTTGGCGATCACCGCGCCAGCCGGCCCGTTGCCCGTGGGGCCGCTCTCGAACAGGTACAGCCGCCTGGACAACTGGTCGATCGTCCTGACGATGCGATCGCGGCGTTCGTTGTCCTGCTTGGTGACGAGCGTCGACTGCTTGAAGTTCAGGCGCTCGATCAAGCCTTCCAGTTCGCGGATGTGGTCGCGGCGGCGGCGCTCGAAGATCGCGCGGTTGGTGCCGAGCATCAGGCGGATGGCGGTGACCTCGCCGCAACCGCGGCAGGCGCCGTGGCCGCCGTTGGTGGCGTAGTAGTTGGTCCGATCGAGCATCAGGCGCTTGATCTCGCCGTCCGGCTTGATGGCGCTGTCGGTGAAGCGCGCCGGCGTGTTCGGCATCCTGGCCATGAACTCGAAGCGGGCCTGCAGCATCTCCAGCACCGCGGCGTCCTGGTCGCGCGCCACCAGTGCGCCCGGGCCGCAGACGGCCACGCATTCGAGGCAGCCGGTGCACTTCCAGGGGTCGACGTTGACGGCATAGAGGCCGCCGCTGCCGGGGCTGGCCTTCTCCATGGCGTCGAAGAACGGGCGCGTCTTCGCCACCGGATAGACGGCCAGCGCCTCGGCCACCTTGCCGAAGTTCTTCAGCACGGTGACCTTGTCGGTCTCCAGTTGGCTGGCGGCCTCCGCCGCCATCTCGTGCAGCGGCCGCGGCTGCTTTGCCTGCCGCACCATCTCGCGCACCGCTTCGGACAACGCGAAGACGTGCGCGCGCATGGCGTCCTTCTGCGCCTCGGCCACGTCCAGCGCCGCGATCGCAGTCGTCAGCAGCTCGTGGATGTCGTGCACGTTGTTCGGGATCGCGGCGTCGGGACAGACCAGCGTGCACTCCATGCAGCCCGTGCAGTCCTCGGCCTTGAACTCGGGCACGGTGCGGCGGAACAGGCCCTTGTCCTTCATGGCTGAAGTGCCGGCCGGCATGAACAGGCCGGTGCCGGGCAGCACCGGCGCCTCGCTGATGGTGCCTTCGCGGAACGGGCCGGCGACGACTTCGTCGTAGTAGGCGCGGTCGCCGAAGCCGTTGCTGTCGATGCAGGTGCCGGCGCGGCACATCGAGGCGGAGATCGCCACGCTGCGCAGGCCGTTGCCGGCCTTCGCGGCTTCGGCCTTGGCGAAGGCGGCGGCTTCGTAGTTCACCTTGTGCGTGGCCTCGATGCCTTCGCGGATCACCGCCATGTTGCCTTCGACGACGGCGCCGCCCTTGGCGCCGAACTTCTTTGAGATCTGCGCCTTGATCTTCTCGAGGATCGCTTCATTCGAAGCCCCGGCCGCGACGCGGTCCACATGCCCGGCCACGGCGCCGATGAAGGCGATGCCCATCATGCGCGTCTCGAGCTCGGCCGTCGGCGCGTGCTTCTTGGCCACGGCGAAGGCGTCGACGACGTAGAAGCGGATCTTCTTCTCACGGATGGTCTTGCGCGCCCGGTCGGGCAGTTCGGCCCACACCTCCTCGGCCGAGAGGTTGCTCTGCATGATGAAGGTGCCGCCGGCCGCGAGCCCCTTGAGGGGGTTGGTGTGGCTGAACACCTTGTGGTCCGGCGAGATCACGATCTCCACGTCCTCGAGTTCGGCGTTGGTGATCTTGATCGGCTCGGGCGACAGCGTGATGTAGTAGTTGGTCGGCGCGCCGCTCTTCTCCGAGCCGTATTTCGGCGCCGCCTTCGAATGCATGCCGAGCACGCCGGCGAGGATGTCGGTGAGCAGCTTGCCGGAGGCGATGGTGCCGTAGCCGCCGACCGAGTGGAAGCGGATGCGGAAGGCGTTCTTCGGCAGCAGGTTCGGGTTTTCGCCCGTCTCGAGCGCCATCATCGCGGTTTCGGGATAGGCGGCCTTGAGTCGCTTCTGCAGTTCGGCGACGCGCGGCGTCGGGTTCCTGGCGAAGAACTGCGAGCCGAGATAGATCAGCGGCGCCATGCCGCCCTTCTGCATGTTCTCGAAGCCGGCGATCAGGTGGCGCGGCTGCAGGTCGTGCGCGCCCAGGCCGAAGATGGCCGTGGTGATGCGCGGCATGTGCGTGATCGCCGGAATGCCGGCATGGCGTTCGCCGGCGGAATTCTCGGCGCCTTTGAAGAGCGCCTGTGTGACCAGCGTTGTCAGCGCCGTCTGGTCAGAACGCTCGAGCACCGTGACGGCCTTCTTGCCGTTCAGCGTCGCGACGAGATCGGCTTCGGGGAAGGGCTGGAGCAGCTTGACGGCCACGCTGCCCACCTTCGCGCCCTGGCTTCTCAGGTAGCTGACGACGGCTTCGACGTCGTCGGTGACCGAGCCGAGGCCCACCATGACGAAGTCGGCGTCGTCGCACATGAAAGTCTGCACCGGCGAATACTGGCGCCCGGTCAGCTCCGCGTATTCGTCCATCGCCTGGCGCACGAAGCCCGGCACGGCGGAGGCGAAGTGGGTGCGGTGGTCGGCGGCGCCGGCCTGGAAGTCCGGCTGGTTCTGCACGCCGCCGGTGAGGCCGGGGTTGTTAACGTCCACCATCGCCGGCACGCGCTGGCGCGTGCCCTTTTCGTGCGCGTTCACCCATTGGCGCTGCCACTGGCCCTGCAGTTCTTCGGGAATCCAGCCCAGCGTGTCCTTGATCTTCGCGCCGGCGTTGTCATGCTCGATCGCGTCGGCGTACTTGTCGAGATGCTTGCCGATCTGCTCGAGAGCGGCCGCGGTCAGTTCGTCCTTGTGGCGGGCGAGATATTGCTTGAGCTGCCAGACGCGGCCCTTGGCGCCGAACAGCATCTCCTGCGCGACGGTGGGGCAGGCAATGCGGCCGGCCGGATCGCCCAGGTATTCCTTCAGCAGCGCGGGCTCGGGCATCAGGGCTTCGGAAAGCATGTGGCTGGTGGCGAAGCCGTCCATGGCGTTCGCCACGGGGATCAGCGACAGCGAGGCGACGCGATAGGAAATTGCGGCGAGGTCGGCGGCCTCCTGCGGGTTGGCGCCGAACAGGATCGTGTAGCCGGAAGAGAGCAGCGCATAGACGTCGTCATGGCCGGCCATGACGTTGAGCGAATGCCTGGAGACGACGCGCGCGGCGACCTGCAGCACGAAGCCGCCGGTCTTCTTGCCCACCGTGACGTAGTGCGACTCGAGGCCGTAGAGGATGCCCTGGCTGGACGAGGCGTTGGAAATGAACTGGCCGCCCGTCAGCGCCGCGCCGAGCGCACCGCTCTGGGCCGAATGCTCGCCCTCGGGGCTGAAGAAGAACGGATGCTTGCCCCAGACATTGACGCCGCCGTCGGCGCGCGTCGCTTCGTAGATTTCGGAGATTTCGGTCGACGGCGTGATCGGGTAGCCGATGACGCCGCCGCAGACGTGGCCCATTACGTTGGCAACTGCGCCGTTGCCGTTGATGACCGTCGGAACGCCGGGATACTTCGCCTGCTTTGCTTTTGCTTTCATGTGCCCCATCCGTAAAGTTGTTCGCAACGACAACGTCACGCATGAGCACGCGAAACCAGACCCGCGACCATACGCGACTGTTCCACTCTCTTCGATGGGAAGACCTGCCGTTGCCTTGCGGGCGCGGGCCAGATGATGCCCCTTCACGGCGCGGCCGAAAGATGGTTCCGGCTACAGGCAGGCCGACGGTTTGCGTCGGTCCGGATGTGCATGCAGGGAGTTTGGCCCCCCGCATGTTCGTGAGCCTCGAGTATATGCCTCGTCGCGATGCAACAACGGCTTGTCGTCGGAGTTCCAGGGAATATGGTTTCGCCATATGAAAGCCTGTTGCACCACACAAAATGTTCCGGCGCCGGCGATGGGGTTTCGGTCCTCGGATAGGGCAGAATCCCGTCCCATGCATCTGCGCATCCGCCCCGCGCTCGCGGTCATCATCCTCACCGGCGTGGTCATCGTCACCATGGCCGTGTCGCTATCCCTGCTGCTGTGGAACCTGCATGACAGGGACCTCGGCCATGCGCGCGGCGAAACCGTGAGTCTCAGCCACGTGCTGGCCGAGCAGACGACGCGCTCGCTCCAGAACGTTGACCTCGCCATGCTGAACATGCGCGCCGCCCTTGCCGGCTATCTGACGAGCGGCGAACCGATGACCCGCTATGGGGTGCATCGGCTGCTGCACGACCGCCTGTCCGGCATGCCGCAGATCAAGCACATCTTCATCACCGATGCCGCCGGCCGCGTGCTCAGCACTTCGCGCGTCTACCCGGCGGAAGGCGTGCTGGTGAACGACCGCGACTATTTCAAGGCGCAGCGCGACGACGACCGCCACGGCCTCTACATCGGCACGCCGACGCACAACCGCATGGACGGCCAGTGGACGCTTTATCTGAGCCGGCGGCTCAACGGCCGCCACGGCGAATTCGCCGGAGTCATCGCCGTAGCGCTCAACCTCTCGCAGATCGAGGAGCTCTACGATTCGATCGCCTTCGACGGCATCGAGCCGATCACGCTTCATCTCGCCGACGGTACCTTGATCGCCAGTTCGCCGCATGACGAGGAGGCGGTCGGCAAGCGTGTCCAGGCGGCGGAAGACTGGTTCCGCGGCGCCGACGAAGCCACCCGGATCGATACCGACGCGCATGGCGCCAAGTGGATCAAGACCTACCACAGGGTGAGCCAGTTTCCGCTGATAGTCGGCGTCGGCATCAGCGAATCGAACGCGCTGGAGAGCTGGCACGAGAAGTCGTGGCTCCTCGTCGTCGGAACCCTGTCCGTCATGGCGCTCATCGTGCTGGCCGCCTGGAGCCTGGTGCACGAATTGCGCAAGGAAGAGGTGCTGGCGCGCGAACTGCTCGCCAGCGGCGAGCGCCTGCGGGAGACGATGCGCACCGCGATGGACGCCATCATCATCGCGGACGCCGGCCAGCGCATCATCCTCTTCAATCCCGCGGCCGAAGGCATGTTCGGCCGCTCCGTCGCGGAAGCGCTCGGCATGCGGCTGGAGGAGCTTTTGCCGGAACGTTACCGTACGGGCCGTCATGGTCTGATCGAGAGCCGCGGGGAACGCCAGGAAGGCATCGGCGTCGAGGCCGTCGGTCTGCGCGCCGACGGCGGCGAGTTCCCCATCGAGGCGTCGGTCTCGCAAGTGGAGGCGAACGGCGAAATGCTCTACACGGTGATCCTGCGCGACGTCACCGAGCGCCGCCGCGCCGACCAGCAATTGCTGACGACCAACCGCCAGTTGCGCGAGCTCTCGGCCACGCTGCAGGACGTGCGCGAGAAGGAGCGCGCGCGCATCGCGCGCGAACTGCACGACGAATTGGGCCAGAAGCTGACGGGGCTCAAGATGGAGTTGTCGTGGCTGGGCAACCAACTGGCCGGTGCGCGCGAAGATCTGGCGGCGAAGGTCGACGGCATGAAGCAGCAGGCGGACATGACGATCAAGGCCGTGCGGCGTATCTCGACCGACCTGCGTCCGGCCCTGCTCGACGATCTCGGCCTGTGTCCAGCGATCGAATGGCTGGCGCGGGACTTCTCCGGCCGCACGGGCATCGCAGTGGAGCTCGACCTTGCTGCGGAGGACTGCGACTACGGCGACGAAATGGCGACCGCGCTGTTCCGCATCACGCAGGAGTGCCTGACGAACGTCGCCCGCCACGCCGAAGCGAAGCGTGTTGGGATCTCCCTGCGCCTGGAAGAGGGCGTGCTTACTCTGGTCGTGAAGGACGACGGCAAGGGCATGGACGCCTCGGCGACGGCGAAGACGGGCGGCTACGGCTTGATCGGCATCCGCGAGCGCGCCATCATGCTCGGCGCCAAGGCCACCTTCCTCAGCCGCCCGGGCGCGGGGACGACGGTGACGGTCGCCATCCCGATGGCCGGGCGAACTTCCGCGGAACTGCCTGCATGAAGAAGATCGAAATCCTGATCGCCGACGACCACGCCATCATCCGCGACGGCCTGCGGCAGATATTCTCGGACACGGAGGACATCGTCGTCGCCGGCGAGGCGGCCAACGGCTTCGAGGTCCTGAAGCGGGTGCGCGAGCGCGACTGGGATGCGCTGCTGCTCGACATGTCGATGCCGGGGCGCAGCGGCTTCGATCTGATCCGCGAGATCAAGGCGGAGAAGCCGCAGGTGCCGATCCTCATCCTCAGCATGCACAGCGAGGAGCAGTACGCGCTGCGGGCGCTGCGGGCCGGGGCTTCCGGCTACCTGACGAAGGAAAGCGACAGCGAACTGCTGACCGCGGTGATCCGCAAGATCGCCGGCGGCGGCGTATATGTGAGCCCGACGCTCGCCGAGCAGATGGCGCGCGAACGCATGCCGCAGACCGAGCAGAAGCCGCACACGCTGCTCTCCGAGCGGGAGTACCAGGTCTTCCTGATGATCGTCGGCGGCCAGGGGCTCACCGCCATCGCCGACGAGCTGTGCCTGAGCGTGAAGACCGTCAGCACCCACAAGACCCGCATCCTGCAGAAGATGGGCATGACCAACGCCACCGAACTGGTGCGCTACGCGATCGCCAACGAGCTGGTCGATCCGGCCTGAACGTCGCGCCGCTATGCTGCGGCGCGGCTAGGAAATTTCCCACAAGATCTTTAATCCCCTGCCGATTTCCCGGCCGTCTGCTGCTGGGCACAATTAGCCCGTCCTAATGCAGCGAATGACGACGGCGATATGCAGAAAGTGCGACGCCGGACAACCGAGGGGGGATGATCATGAGCAAGGCGTTCCGGATGATGAGCGCGGCCGCGCTGGCCGCTTCCTTGTGCGCACCGGCGCTGGCGGTCGACGCCGACGCCGCCAAGCAGCTGGCCAAGCAGAACAACTGCCTCAAGTGCCACGCCATCGACAAGGACAAGGACGGGCCGGCCTACAAGAAGGTGGCGGAGAAGTACAAGGGCAAGGCCGACGCCGAGAAGCGCCTGATCGAGCACATCACCTCCGGCGAGAAGGCCAAGTTCCCCGACGGCCACGAGGAAGAGCACAAGATCGTCAAGACCTCGCCGCCGAAGGACATGGAGCAGATCAAGAATCTCGTGCAGTGGATCCTGGCGCAGTGATCCGCCGCCTCAAGACATCATGAAGAGGGAGACAGCAATGACCTCGAAATCCAGCATCGCGATCAGCGCAGCCGTGGCAACCGCCGCGGCTTTTTTTTCGACCGCAGCGCTTGCCGACGTCGACGCCGTCGCGGCGAAGAAGCTGGCGCGCAAGGAACACTGCCTGCGCTGCCATGCCGTCGACCGCAAGAAGGAAGGCCCCTCGTACCAGGCCGTCGCCTACAAGTACAAGGGACAGGCCGACGCGCTCGACAAGTTGGCCGGGCACATCACCTCGGGCGAGAAGGTCAAGCTGTCCGACGGCCACGA
The DNA here is from genome assembly GCA_050259835.1 of Ignavibacteria bacterium. Taxonomy (GTDB): domain Bacteria; phylum Pseudomonadota; class Gammaproteobacteria; order Burkholderiales; family Rhodocyclaceae; genus Nitricoxidireducens. The sequence continues at coordinate 12,041 of JBLNBJ010000100.1, forward strand.
GGAGAACCACAAGGTGACAAAGGCGAACGAGGCGCAGGTGCGCAACCTGATCGCCTGGATCCTCGCGCAATAGTGGGCGCCATCAAGGAAACGGAGAGGGGGAAGAGATCATGAGACTGCTGAACAAGATCCTGCTGGCCTGCGCGCTCGCCGGCAGCGTCGGCTGGGCGGCGCAGGCCACGGCCGCAGACCGCTTGCCGGACACCAAGCTGGGCGGCACGCCGCCGACCGCGCAGGCGCGCCTGGACAAGGACAAGCTGTGCACGCGCTGCCACGACGAAAGCGAGCCGACGCCGCTGCTCTCCCTCTACCAGACCAAGCACGGCGCCCGCGGCGATGCCCGCGCACCGAACTGTCAGAGTTGCCACGGCGAGAGCGAGAAGCACCTGAAGGGCGATCCCAACGTCAAGGGCCGCGCGGCCCCGGACGTCGTGTTCAAGAAGGGCACCTATGCGGCCTCCGACGACAAGGTCCGCGCCGGGCAGTGCCTCACCTGCCACAAGGGCACCGGCCGCACCCAATGGGAGGGCGCCCAGCACGACGCCAACGGCCTCGCCTGCAACAACTGCCACACCGTCCACCAGCCGGCGGACCCCGTGCTGGCCAAAAAGACCCAGCCGCAGGTCTGCTTCGCCTGCCACAAGGATCAGCGCGCGGACAGCCACAAGGTCTCGACGCACCCCATCGACGCCGGCAAGGTGAGTTGCTCTGACTGCCACAACCCGCACGGCTCCGCCGGTCCCAAGCTGCTCAAGAAGAACACCGTCACTGAGACCTGCTACGCCTGCCATGCCGAGAAGCGTGGGCCGTTCCTCTGGGAGCACCAGCCGGTGACGGAGGACTGCACCAACTGCCACACGCCGCACGGCTCGAACATCTCGCCGCTGCTGAAGTCGCGTGCGCCGTTCCTCTGCCAGGAATGCCACGACGGTCCGCACAACAGCAAGACCCCGGTCGGCGGGAATGCGGCTGGCTACCAGGGCGGCTGGTCACGCACCAACGCGTCGGGCGCCAACCAGTATCCGAGTACCCAGGCCACGGCCCGCGGCTGCATGAACTGCCATGCCATGGTGCATGGCTCCAACAGCCCCGCCGGCGCATTCCTGCATCGTTAAGCCAGGAGACAGACATGAGAGCACATAGCGGAAAATTCGCGGCGCGCGCGACCGCCACGGCGGTGCAAGGCGCCCTGGTGGCGATGTTCGCGGCGCCGGCAACGACGTTCGCCCAGGCCAACGAAGACCTCGATGCGCTGGTCCAGCCCGCCAATTTCGTGGAACTGGGCGCGACCGACGTTTCCAAGAAGTCGCTGAAGTTCGGCGAATACAACGGGCTCGACAAGAAGGGCGGCGTCCCGCTGGTCAACTTCGGAGTCCGCGACGGCGACGCCTACGGGGCCGGAACGGGAACCCGCCGCTGGTCGGTGTCGGGATCGGATCTCGGCACGACCTCCCGCAGCCTTGGCGCCAGCGTCGAGGACCAGGGCAAATGGAGCCTGGGCATCGGCTACGACGAACTGCGCCACAATATTACCGACTCGTTCCAGACGCCGTTTCAAGGCGCCGTCGGCGGCAACAACTTCACGCTGCCCACGAGCTTCGGCGTCATCAATACCACGGCGCCGGGGGCGAACGGCATGACCGCCGGACAGCAGGCGGCGTTCCAGGCGCAGGACGTCCATTCCGACCGCAAGAACACGTCGCTGAATGGCCGCTACATCTTCGACAACCGCTGGGACCTCAGATTCGACTTCAACCACTTGGCGCAGTCGGGCGCCAAGCTGCTCGGCGTCGCGGGCCAGAAGGAAACTTTCAATGCCATCGCCTGGGCGGGGCAGACGCCGATGGTAATCCTGAACCCGACCAACTACACGACGGACACCTTCAATCTGGCGCTCAACTGGATGGGGGACGCTTCGTACGCCACGGTCGCCTACACGGGTTCGATGTTCCGCGACCACTACAACAGCGTTAACTTCAACAACCCGTTCCAGACGACGAATGCCACGGGCGCCGTGCCGGCTGCGTATCCGACCGATACGATGAGCACCATGCCGGGCAACGACTTCCACCAGCTGAACCTCACCGGCGGCTACAGCTTCTCGCCCGCGACGAAGCTCGTCGGCGGGCTCTCGTATGCGCGCAACACCCAGAACGACGCCTACGCCGGCACCTACGAAGCCGGCACCGTGGGTGCCCTGCCGGCAGCTTCGCTCAACGGCAAGGTGGTCACCACGCATGCCGACCTCAAGCTGACCAACCAGACCACCAAGGACCTGCTGTTGAGCGCGGCGCTCAAGTACAACAAGCGCGACAATCGCACGGCCTCGAACGTCTACACCTGGGCGCATGTGAACGAGAACACCGGCGCCTATCCGGAAAGCGCCACCAACACGCCGATGAGCAACCAGCGCACCCAGCTCCAGCTCGCGGGCGATTACCGCATCGACAGCAGCCAGAAGCTGCGCCTCGCGTATGAGTACGAGAAGTACAAGCGCTGGTGCGACAACGCGGCGGCCAACAACGCGGCGGGCGTGCAGACGAACCTCGCCTATTGGGGCGGCACGGCCTACACGGCCACGAGTTGCGCCGAGGTTCCCGAGAGCAAGGAGAACAAGCTCGCAGTCGACTACAAGCTGCGCACCAGCGACGATGTCAGCCTGAGCGCCGGCTATGCCTACGCACGGCGCAAGGCGGACATCAACCGCAAGTTCTACAACCCGATGATGGCCGAATCGGGCGGTGAGGGCTTCGAGGTGCCCGGCTTCATGGCCTTCTTCCAGACCTCGCGCAAGGAGCAGCAGTACAAGGTCGGAGCGAGTTGGCAGGCCAGCGAGAAGCTGACGCTGACGGCGAGCGGCCGCTACACCGACGACAAGTACGACGACCTGACCTACGGCGTGCAGAAGGGCAGTTCCACCAGCCTGAACCTCGACGCGACGTACACGGTGGACGAAACCAACACCGTGTCGGCCTTCCTGACGCAGCAGCGCATGACCCGCGACATGACCAACCTCTATGGGGTGGCTTTGACGACGGCGAATGCGACCCGGCTCAACATCCCAATCGGGGCCACCTGGACCAACAAGCTGCGCGAGGACGACCTGACGCTGGGCCTGACCGCGAAGCAGGGCGGGTTGCTGGGCGGCAAGCTCGAGCTTTCGCAGGAACTGACCTATTCGATCGGCAAGTCGGGCTACGGCACGCAGTTCAATTACGCTGCGGCCGACAACGGCGGCAATACCTGCAGTTCGTCCTTCTACCTGACCTGCGGCGACCTGCCAGCGATCCGCAACGAGCTCGTGCAGTTCAAGCTGGCGGGCAGCTACCAGCTCGACAAGTCGTCGAAGATCATCGCCGGCTACATGTTCCAGCGGCTCAAGACCAACGACTACTTCTACAACGCCCAGCAATTCGGATCGACCCCGACCACCCTGCTGCCGACCAACCAGCAGGCGCCGAGCTACAACGTCAACGTGCTCTTCGCGGCATACAACTACAGCTTCAAATGACTTCTGCGATGACTTCCGCGTGATGGTCCGGGGCCGGTACGCCGGCCCTCTTTTTTCGGGAACCGCGACATGACGAACGATACGAGACCAAACATCTTCAGGCGCTGCTGGACCGCGCTCAACCGCCCGAGCGCGAAGTATTCGCTGCTCGCGCTGCTCGTGGTCGGCTTCGTCTCCGGCATCGTGTTCTGGGGCGCCTTCAACACCGGCATGGAAGCGACCAACAAGCTCGAGTTCTGCATCGGCTGCCACGAGATGCGCGACACCGTCTATCAGGAATACAAGGAGACGATCCACTACCAGAACCGCACGGGGGTGCGGGCGATCTGCTCCGACTGCCATGTGCCGAAGGACTGGACCCACAAGCTGATCCGCAAGGCCAAGGCGAGCTTCGAGGTGTGGGGCAAGATCGTTGGCAGCATCGACACGCCGGAGAAGTTCGAAGCCAAGCGCATGGAGCTCGCCACGCACGAGTGGGAACGCATGAAGGCGCGCGGTTCGATCGAGTGCCGCAACTGCCATGACTTCGACGCCATGAGCCCTGAGCTGCAGAAGCAGACGCCCTACAAGAAGCACATGAAGGCCAAGGCCGAGGGCAAGACCTGCATAGACTGCCACAAGGGCATTGCGCACCATCTGCCCAAGGAATACGAGGAGCCGGAGGACGAGTAGGGCCGCGAAAGCCGTCCCGAAGGAGAGCGATTCGCGGGCTTCGGCCCGCAAATCGTTTCAAAACCCTGCTTTGCCTCAATCCGGCCCTCCTGCAAATAGGGCAAAATGCGCCCTCCATGCTGACTGCCCACGGCCTCACCTGCGTGCGCGGCGAACGCCGTCTGTTCGCCGGGGTCGACCTTGCGGTCGCCCCCGGCGAGTGGTTGCATGTGCGCGGCGAGAACGGCGCCGGCAAGACCAGCCTGCTGCGCCTCCTGGTCGGGCTGATGCAGCCGGTCGAGGGCGAGATCCGCTGGGACGGCCGGCCGGTGCGCGAACTGGCCGAGGACTACCGCCGCCACATGCTCTTCCTCGGGCACCACGGCGCGGTCAAGGAAGAACTGACCACGCTCGAGAACCTCCTTATCGCCGCGGCCCTCGACGGGGGCGAACTCACTGAACGAGAGGCCATTGCCGCCCTGCACCGCTTCGGCTTGCGCGGGCGCGAGGAACTGCCGGTGCGCTTCCTGTCGGCCGGACAGAAGCGGCGCGTGCTGCTGGCGCGCCTTGTGACGCGCAAGGCGAAACTCTGGGTGCTCGACGAGCCGTTCACGGCGCTCGACGTAAAGGCCGTCGACATGCTTTCCGAACTCATCGGCGAACACCTCGCCGCCGGTGGCATGGCGGTGCTGACCAGCCACCAGGCGATGCCGATCGCCGGAGGAAGGGTGCTCCAGCTATGAGCGCCGCCCGCCGAGCCGCCTCAAGGGCGGCGCAGTCAAAGGCCCGGAGCCGCGCAGCGGCGAACCGGCGTCACCCCCGCCCGAGGGGCGGGGGCCGGGGGGTGGGGGGCCTAGGAA
>JBLNBJ010000101.1:0-12571 GCA_050259835.1 Ignavibacteria bacterium
GACTACGTCATCAAGCCGTTCAGCGCCGAGGTGCTGAGCCTGCGCATCGACAAGGCCGTGCAGAAGAAGCGCGTCTTCCGCAGCTTCTACGATTTGCGCGAGTTCCGGCGCCTCGACGACGCCATCCTCGAGCTGGAAATGCTGCTCGAGCAGGAGCAGGCCAAGCCCTACCGCTACGACGTCCTGCGCTACCGGGCCGAGACGCTCGCGGACGCCGGCCGCACCGCGGATGCGCTCGAAGCCTACGAGGAGATCGTCGCCGGCTTTCCCTTCCCGTGGGCCAAGGCGGGCCTTGCGCGCATGCTGCACCGGCAGGAACGCCTGGACGAGGCGCGCAGCGCGATCGATGACGTCATCGACATGTCGCCGAACTATTTCGAGGCCTACGACCTCAAGGCGACCATCTGCGCGGACGCCGGCGACTACGAAACCGCCCAGAAGACGCTGACGCGCGCATCCGAGCGTTCGCCGCGCAACTGGCAGCGCAAGCGGACGTTGTCGGGCATCGCCCTCAACAACGGCGACGCCGAAACTGCCGCCGCGCTGATGCGCGAAGTGATCCAGAACGACAGTCTCGCCGGGGTGTCGGCCGAGGACAGGCTGGCGATGGCCCGCTGCGCTCTGGCCAGCGGCGACGCGGAGGCAACCAAGGCCGCGCTGGAAGCGATGGCCTCGCTCGATACCTCGTCGCTCGAACCGGCGGCGCGCCTCGAGGCCGAATGCGTGCTGGCGATCCTCGAAGGCGAACAGGGGGCCGAGCGCTACGAGCGCGTCCGCCGCACCATCGCCGAAACCCCGGAAGTCCCGGTGCAAACCTCGGTGGACATCGTGCGCGCGGCGCTCGCCTTCGACGATCGCCAGATGTCGGACCTCACCATCGAGAAGATGCTGATCGGCAAGCAGGCACGGCTGGCTTTCCAGCCCCTGTTCGCGATCTACCGCGAACACGCGCTGGAGGAACACTTCCGCAAGGTGCAGAACCGCGCCGCGCTGAAGCGGCTCAACCGGCTTTAATCAAGGAAGACAAGGAACAGCCTGGGCCGGCGCAGCCGGCCGCATCACGCTCCGGGCGTGTTGGGCTTGCGCGACTTCTGGCGTCCGCCACCCTGGCCCTTGAAGTGCGACTTCTTCTGCTGCGACTGCGAACGTCCGCCGCCGCCGCCCCCACCACCGCCACCACCGCCACCTCCGCCGCCCGGCAGCGGCGTGATGCGGTTGCCCGGCGCCGTCTGGATCTCGAGTTCGACGATCTCGTCCCATTGGGCGTCCGTGCGATCGCGCTCGGGAATGGACAGCAGTTCGCGCAGACGCCGACGCGGGTCCTGTTGCTGCTGCTGCGCCTGCGGCTGTTGCTGCTGGGCCTGCGGTTGCGGTGCAGCGGAATCCGGCGGAGAAGATTCGTTGTTCATGGCGATATTGTAGCCGGGATGTGGCATTTCAGCCAAACGCCGCGCGCAAAGGCCCGCCCGGCGGGAAAGGCGGCCGATTTCTTGGCGTAGAATGTGCGCGCTTCAAGCTCCGCCAGACCCACTACTAACTCTCGGGAGGTACACATGAACAAGTCTGAGCTCGTCGAAGTCACTGCCAAGGAAGCTGGCCTCAGCAAGGCTGCCGCCGAAAAGGCGCTGTCCGCCACGCTCGCCGCCGTCGTCAAGGCCGTTTCCAAGGGCGACGCCGTCACCCTCGTCGGCTTCGGCAGCTTCAAGTCCGCCAAGCGCGCTGCGCGCACCGGCAAGAACCCGAAGACGGGCGCGACCATCAAGATCGCCGCCACCACCGTGCCGCGCTTCTCTGCGGGCGCCGCCTTCAAGACCGCCGTCGCCGGCAAGAAGGCTGCGAAGAAGAAGTAATCCGCGCCGCGGACCTTCTTGAAAAGCCCGCCCCGTGCGGGCTTTTCCGTTTCTGCGCGTCAGCTTCAGTGCTGGCCGCTCGCGGCAGCCACCATCTTCTCCGTTCGTTTCCGCCAGGCTTGCTCCAGCGTCAGCCCGACGAGCGACTCGGGCGGCAGGAAGACATCCCAATGCTGCTGGAACAGATCGACATTCTCGCCGGTGTCCATGTGCGCCCGGTAGATCTTCTCCTGATAGGCAGGGGCGCCGGGCAGCGCGACGAGTTCAACGGACTGGATGATCACGAAGGCCTCCTCTACGAAACGAGCCTCTATCGTGCGCCATGCCCGCCACAGCCTGAACGGCAAAAATGGGCCGAATTCCCCTTTTAGTTCGGATTGAACTCGGCGCCCGAAGAGGCTCGCGCTGCGACGGATATACTTGAACCCATGAGCGACAAGCCTCTCGTCGACTTGCGCGGACGCCGGCTGCGCGACCTGCGCATCTCGATCACCGACCGCTGCAACTTCCGCTGCACCTATTGCATGCCCAAGGAGGTGTTCGGCAACGACTACGCCTTCCTGCGGCGCGACCAGTTGCTGACTTTCGAGGAAATCACGCGCCTGGCCGGCATCTTCGCCCGCCTGGGTGTCGAGAAGATCCGACTGACCGGCGGCGAGCCGCTGCTACGGCGCGATACCGAGCAGCTGGTGGCTCAGCTCGCCGCCATCCCGGGCCTCGAAGTCACGCTGACAACGAACGGCTCCGTCCTGCCCCAGCGGGCGGGTTCGCTGAAGGCGGCCGGGCTGAAGCGCATCACGGTGAGCCTGGATGCGATCGACAACGAGATATTCGCGCGCATGAACGACGTCGGCTTTCCCGTCGCACGCGTGCTCGAAGGCATTGCCGCCGCGCAGGCGGCCGGCCTGGCCCCGGTCAAGATCAACATGGTGGTCCAGCGCGGCGTCAACGACGCCCAGATCATCCCGATGGCCGAGCATTTCCGCGGCAGCGGACACATCCTGCGCTTCATCGAATACATGGACGTCGGCGTCTCGAACGGCTGGAAGCTCGACGACGTCGTGCCCTCCGCCGAGGTGATCCGGCGCATCGACGCCGCGTTCCCGGTCGAGCCCGTCGCACCCGCCTATCCCGGCGAGGTCGCCGAGCGCTGGCGCTACCGCGACGGAGCCGGCGAGATCGGCGTCATCTCCTCGGTCACCCATGCGTTCTGCGGCGACTGCACGCGCGTGCGCCTGTCGACCGAAGGCCAGCTCTACACCTGCCTGTTCGCGCAGCACGGCCACGACCTGCGTGCGCTGCTGCGCGCCGGCCGCAGCGACGAGGACATCGCCGCCGCCGTTGCCGACATCTGGCACGGCCGCAGCGACCGGTATTCCGAAATCCGCAGCGCGGAAACGGCCGGCCTGCGCAAGATCGAGATGTCGTACATCGGAGGATGAAGCCATGGCGGACATGAAGAAGGCCGAGTCGCTGGAAGTCGACCAGGCCCGCGACCTGATCCTTTCGCGCGTGGCGCCCGCCGCCGGCAGCGAGCAGGTCGACCTGCCCGCCGCGCTCGGCCGCGTGCTCGCCGCGGATGTCGTCTCCCCGATCGACGTTCCCGCGCACGACAACTCGGCGATGGACGGCTACGCGCTGCGCGCCGAAGACCTCACGCGCCCGGGAGAAATCCGGCTGCGCATCGCCGGCGCCGCCTTCGCCGGCCGGCCGTACGCCGGCCAGGTTGCGCCCGGCGAATGCGTGCGCATCATGACCGGCGCGGTGCTGCCAGCCGGCGCCGACACCGTGCTCATGCAGGAATCCGCATCGCTCGACGGCGATTTCGTCATCGTGCCGCCGGGCCAGAAGCCCGGGCAGAACACACGCCGGCGTGGCGAAGACCTGCGCGCCGGCGGTGTTGCGCTGGCCGCCGGAAAGCTGCTGCGTCCCGCCGACATCGGACTGCTGGCGTCGCTCGGACTCGGCGAAGCGCCCGTGCGGCGCCGCTTGCGCGCCGCCGTCTTCTCCACCGGCGACGAGGTCCAGGCGCTCGGGAACGCCACGCAGCCCGGGCAGATCTACGACAGCAACCGCTACACGCTTGCAGGCATGCTGGCCCGTCTCGGCTGCGAGGTCGTCGACCTCGGCATCGTGCGCGATGATCCGGCGGCGCTGGAAGCCGCGCTGAGCGAGGCGTCAAGCAGCGCCGACGCCGTGATCACGAGCGGCGGCGTGTCGGTCGGCGAAGCCGACTTCATCCGCGAATTGATGGCCCGCCTCGGCGACGTCGCCTTCTGGAAGATCGCCATGAAGCCCGGTCGGCCGATGGCGTTCGGCCGCATCGGCGAGGCGGCCCTGTTCGGCCTGCCCGGCAATCCGGTCGCCACGATGGTGGCCTTCTACCAGTTCGTGCGCCCCGCCCTGCTGAAGATGGCCGGCGTCGCGCCGCTCCCCGTGCTGCCGGCGTTCGCGGCGCGCTGCACGGAGCCGCTGCGCAAGGGCCGCGGCCGCACCGAATTCCTGCGCGGCGTGCTCTCCCCCGCCGACGGCGCATGGCAGGTGCGCTCCACCGGCGAGCAGGGCTCGGGCATCCTGCGCTCGATGTCGGAAGCCAATTGCTTCATCGTCCTCGAAAGCGCACGCGGCGACGTCGCCGCCGGCGACATGGTGACCGTGCAGCCTTTCGAAGGGCTCGTCTAAGCCCTACTCGCCGCGCAGCGCGGCCAGGGGCGGCTGACGCCGGACTCGCCGCGTTCCCATGCTCCCAACCGACAGCGCGGCGGCAAGACCTGTGGCAAGGCCGAACAGCGGCAGCAGCGGCGACGGCGCGTAAGCCAGATGGAAGACGAAGCGCGCCAGCGCCCAGGCGATGGCCGCCGCGCCCAGCGCGCCGAGCAGCCCCGCCACCGTGCCGAGCACCGCGAACTCCGCCAGCACGGCCGCGCGCACCTGGCCGCTCTTCGCGCCCAGCGCGCGCAGCAGCGCGAGGTCGCCCGCGCGCTCATCCTGCCCCGACTGCAGCGCGGCCACCAGCACGACGACGCCGGCGCACAGCGCAAAGCCGAACACCGCGCTCACGGCTCGCGCCACCTGATCGAAGATCGCATCGATCTGCCGCAGCAGCGCTTCGACGTCGATGACCGTCACGTTGGGAAAGGCAGCCACCAGTTCGTTGATCGTGCGCGCCGACTGCGGCGGCAGATGGAAGCTCGTGATGTAGCTGGCCGGATAGGACTCGAGCGTCCCCGGCGGCGCGATCACGAAGAAGTTGACGCGCATCGAATCCCAGTCGAGCTTGCGCAGGCTGGTGACGCGCGCTGCCAGACGGACGCCGGCGATGTCGAAAGTGAGTTCGTCGCCGAGCGCGAGCCCCAGCGTCTCCGCCAGCCCCTGCTCCACGGAGAACTGCGCCGTGGGCGCCTCGCCGTGCCACTTCCCGGCCACGACCTGGTTGCCGGCCGGCAGGCGCGCGCTCCATGAGAGGTTGAACTCCCGCTCGACCAGCCGCTGCGCGCGCTCGTCGGCATAGGATTGCGGCCCCAGCGCGGCGCCGTTCTTCGCAACCAGGCGGCCGCGCACCATCGGCTCCAGCAGCGGCTGCGCCACGCCGTGCGCTTGCAGGAACGCCGCCACCGCATCGCGCTGCTCGGGCTGGATGTTGATCAGGAACCGGTTGGGCGCGTCGGGCGGCACGCGCGAACGCCAGCTGTCGAGCAGGTCGCCGCGCGCGACGGTGAGCAACAGCAGCGTCGTGATGCCGAGCCCCAGCGCCACCGTCTGAACCAGCGTGGCGCGCAGCCGCCGCCACAGGCTGGCAACGCCGTAGCGCCAGCCGCCGCCTGCGCGCACCCGTCCCACCGCGGCGAGCATGAGACGCGCGCCGGCGGCAAACACCACGATCGCGCCGAAGAAGCCTGCCAACACGACTCCGCCCAGCTTCGCCTCGCCCGCCACCCAGAACATCAGCAGCGCCAAAAGGATCGCCCCGACGCCATACGCCGAGAACGAAGCCGAGTCGGCGCCGCGCCATTCCCGGCGCAGCACGCGCAGGGTCGACACGCGTTTGAGCCGCAGCAGCGGCGGCAGGATGAAGCCCACCACCAGGGCATTGCCAACGCCGAGCCCCTGCAGCCAGGGCAGCACGCCGGGCGCCGGCAATCCGCCGGCCACGATGCCGGCGAGCAGCGCCTGCAGGCCGAGCTGGACCAGGTAGCCCGCCGTGCACCCGAGCAAGGTCGCGCCGAAGCCGAACACGAGAAACTCGCCGCCGTGGATCGCCAACAGCTGCCGCTCGGTGGCGCCCAGGCAGCGCAGCACGGCGCAGCCGTCGAGATGGCGGCGCACGTAGCGATCCGCCGCCAGGCCCATCGCCACGGCGGCCAGCACGACGGCCAGCAGCGCCGCCAACCGCAGAAAGCGCTGCGCGCGATCGAGCAGGTTGCGCACTTCGGGGCGCGCGTTGTCCATGTTCTCCAGCCGCTCCCCGCGCGCCAGGCGCGCCTGCATCCACGTGGCGAAGCCGGCAACGTCGCGGGGCGCACCCGCTACATGCAGCCGATAGCTGACACGGCTGCCCGGCTGGATCAGGCGCGTCGCCGGCAGATCGGCGAGATTGATCAGCAGCCGCGGCGCGAACGAAAGCAGGTTGACGCCCCGGTCGGGATCCAGCGTCAGCACGCCCGATGCCGCGAGCGTCGCTTCCCCTACCCTCATCGATAGCCCCGGCTTCGCGCCCACCGCAGCCGCGAGCCGCTCGTCCGGGCAGGCCGTGCCGCGCGCGGGCATCGCCTGCGTCTGGGCATCCGGCGCATTGAGCGCCGGCGCCACGCGCAAGGCGCCGCGCAGCGGATAGTTCGAGGACACTGCCTTGATCTCTGCAAGCTGCGCCCCGCCGGGCCCGCTCACCATGCTCGGAAAGGTCGCGCTCTCGGCGATCTGCAGACCGCGCCGTGCCGCCTCGCGACGCACCCCGTCGGGCCACGGATGGTCGGCGCTCAGCAGCAGGTCGCCGCCGAGCATCTGGTGGGATTCGAGGATCAGCGCCTGCTGGACGCGGTCGGCGAGGAAGCCGACGCTGGTCATCGCCGCGACGGCCAGCACGAGGGCGATGCCGAGGACCGTGAGCTCGCCGGCGCGCAGGTCGCGCACCAGCATGCGCAGCGTCAGGCGGACGAGATTCACAGCGAGCGCAGCCGCTCGACCGCCTGTTCCACGCGCTCCAGCGCGATCACTTCGATGCCGTCGATCGGCTGTTTCGGCGCATTCGCCTTCGGCACGAGCGCCTGCGTGAAGCCGAGCTTCGCCGCTTCCTTGAGGCGCTCCTGGCCGCGCGGCGCCGGGCGGATCTCGCCGGCCAGGCCAACTTCGCCGAAGGCCACCATCTTGCCCGGCAACGGACGGCTGCGCAGGCTCGAGACGATGGCCAGCAGCACCGCGAGGTCGGCGGCCGGCTCCTGGATGCGCACGCCGCCGACCGCGTTCACAAAGACGTCCTGGTCGAAGCAGACGATGCCGGCGTGGCGATGCAGCACCGCGAGCAGCATCGCTAGTCGCGTCGCCTCGAGACCGACGGTTAGGCGCCGCGGACTCGGGGTATGGGCGGCATCGACGAGCGCCTGGATTTCCACCAGCAGGGGCCGCGTGCCTTCCTGCGTGACGAGCACGCAGGAGCCGGAAACCTCCTGCGCGTGCTGCGAGAGGAACAGCGCCGACGGGTTCGAGACGCCGCGCAAGCCCTTCTCGGTCATGGCGAACACGCCGAGTTCATTGACGGCGCCGTAGCGGTTCTTGAAGGCGCGAATGAGCCGGAAGCTCGAATGCGTGTCGCCCTCGAAATAGAGCACGGTGTCGACGATGTGCTCAAGCACGCGCGGCCCGGCCAGCGCGCCGTCCTTGGTGACGTGCCCGACGAGGATCACGCAGGTGCCGCTCTGCTTGGCGAAGCGCGTGAGCTGCGCCGAGCACTCGCGCACCTGGGCCACCGAGCCCGGCGCCGATTGCAGCGCGTCCGACCACAGCGTCTGGATCGAATCGATCACGGCGACGGCGGGCTTCTGCTTCGCCAGCGTCGCGAGGATCTTTTCGAGGTTGATCTCCGCCAGCAGGTGCAGGTCGGCGGCCGGCAGCTGCAACCGCTGCGCGCGCAGCGCCACCTGTTCGCCCGATTCCTCGCCGGAGACATAGACGACGTTCTGGCGCACCTCGGCCAGACGCGCCAGGGCCTGCAGCAACAGCGTGCTCTTGCCGATGCCGGGATCGCCGCCGATCAGCACCACCCCGCCGGCCACCAGGCCGCCGCCGAGCACGCGGTCGAATTCCTCGATGCCGGTCGGCTGGCGCGGCTGCTCGCGCGGCTGGATCTCCGCCAGCGATTGAAGCCCCCCCGCCCCCGCGAGCGGCGCGAACGACCCCGCATAGCGGTTGCCGGACGGCGCCGCATCGGCCACCGTCTCGACCAGCGTATTCCATTGTCCGCAGCCCGGGCACTGGCCCTGCCACTTCGGATTGGCCGCCCCGCACTCGGTGCAGGTGTAGACGCTCCTGGCCTTAGCCAAGGCCCTGCTCCACCACCGGCACGCGCGGTGCCAGCGCGCAGAACAATTCGTAGCTCACCGTGCCCGCCGCGGCCGCGACTTCATCCGCCGACAGGCCCTCGCCCCACATGATTGCCTGCGCGCCGATGCCGACGTCCGGCAGTCCGCTGAGGTCCACACAGATCTTGTCCATCGAGACCCGGCCCAGCGTGCGCGTGCGGCGACCATCGACCAGCACCGGCGTCCCGGTGGGCGCGTGGCGCGGATAGCCGTCGCCATAACCGCAGGCGACGACGCCGACACGCATGGGACCCGGCGCGACGAAGTTGCCGCCATAGCCGACGCGATCGCCGGCGCCGAGTTCGCGCACGGCGATCACTTCAGTCTCCAGCGTCATCACCGGCTCGAGCCCGAGCGCCGCAGCGGAGACCTCGGGGAATGGCGAGCTGCCATAGAGCATGATGCCCGGACGCACCCAGTCGCCGACCGTCTCGGGATAGCGCAACAACGCGGCGGAATTGGCCAGGCAGAGCGGATAGTGCAAGCCGGCGCGCATGGCATCCAGGCGGCGCATCTGTTCGGCGACTCCGCGCGGCTCGTCGGCATCGGCAAAATGCGTCATGAGCGTCACGTTGGCGCGGCAGGTTTCCAGCCTGGCCAATGCCGCGCGAAACTCGGCCTCGTCGAGCCCGAGGCGGTTCATGCCGGTATTGAGCTTCAGGTACACCGAGGTTCCTGCAGGCGGGTCGGCCCGAACGAACCACTCGACCTGCTCCGGCCGGTGCAGCACGGGGGTCAGCTGCAGTTCGGCGTAGGCCGCGAATTCCTCTGGCCCATAGACGCCTTCGAGCATCAGGATCGGCTGGCGCAGCCCGGCGTTGCGCAGCGCCAATGCCCCGTCCAGCTCCACCAGCGCGAAGCCGTCGGTCGCGTCGGCCAGCGCACGGACGGCGCGCGCCAGGCCGTGGCCATAGGCGTTCGCCTTGACGACGCTCCACACGCGGGCGTCGCCGCAATGCTTCCTTACGATCGAATGGTTGTGCCGTAGGGCGGCGAGGTCGATGCGGGCGCGGATCGGCCGGGAGGCGGGATGAAACATCCGCCGATTCTACCGCGCCGCGCGCCCCTTACCTGGCCATCGTCTGCTGGCGCAGGCGCGACGAGGCGAACTCGACGAAGGCCGTGACGAGCTTGGAGCGGAACTTCTCTTTCGGATAGACCATCGAGAGCGTCCGGATCAGCCGCGGCTTCAGCGGGATCGCGACGAGATCGCCCAGGCGCTGCGCCTTCTGCACCGAGGCGCGCGAAGCGATCGAGAAACCGAGGCCGGTCTCGAGCACGCCGTTGAGCGAGATCGGGCTGCCCATCTCCATCACGAGCTGCATGTCTTCGGGCTGGATGCCGGCCTTGCGCAGGTAGGCGTCGATGAATTCGCGCGTGCCCGAACCCGGCTCGCGCGAAACGAAGGAATGCTCCATCAGCTGCTGCGGTCCGACTTCCTTGGCCTTGGCGAGCGGGAACTTCGGGCTGCAGATGACCATGAGCTCGTCGTCGCAGCAGTTCTCGGTCTGCAGGTTGGGCTGGTGCGAGGGCGACTCGATGAAGCCGATGTCGAGCGTGTGCTCGGCGACGCGGGTCTCGATGGATTCGGAGTTCGCCACGACCAGGCGCGGACGGACGTTGGGGTGCAGCGACTTGAACTCGCCGAGGATGCGCGGCAGCATGAACTCGGCAATCGTCATGCTCGCGCCGACGAGCAGCGAACCGCCGATCTCGCCGGTCATCTCGCCGAGGCGGACGTCCATTTCCGAGGAAAGGTTGAGTATCTTCTCCGCGTAGAGCAGCACCAGTTCGCCTGCCGGCGTCAGGGAAATGCGTCCATGCCCGCGATCGAACAGGCGCGTGTTGAAGTGCTCCTCGAGCTGCTTGATCTGGAAGGTCACGGCGGGCTGCGTCATGAACAGCACTTCCGCCGCTTTGGTGAAAGACAGTTGCTTGGCAACGGCGTGGAAAACCTGAAGCCTGCGATCCGCCATGGTGGTCGTCCTCGAATATGGTACTTATTATGCGCGTATTCAATCACAATTCCGGCGCATAAGATAGCCTGATAGAGCGCTTTCCGGCTTCGGACGGGACTTTCCGGGTCGGCCCCATGGGCGCATTGCCTTTCGTGGTATAACGCCCTCCGCCCATGTCCTTCGGCTTCTACATCATCATGGCGGCGCAGTTCTTCTCTGCGCTGGCCGACAGCACCCTGCTCATCGCGGCGATCGCCATCCTGCGGGACATGCACGCTCCCGGTTCCTACGAGCCGTTGCTGAAGACCTTCTTCACCGTTTCCTACGTCGCGCTGGCCGCCTTCGTCGGTCCCTTCGCGGACTCGATGCCCAAGGGCCGCGTGATGTTCATCTCGAACGCCATCAAGATCATCGGCTGCGCGCTGATGTTCTTCGACGTGCACCCGCTGCTCGCCTACGCGGTGGTCGGCCTGGGCGCCGCCGCCTATTCGCCGGCCAAGTACGGCATCCTCACCGAATACCTGCCGCACCGCCTGCTGGTCATCGCCAACGGCTGGATCGAGGGCCTCACGGTAGCCGCCATCATCCTCGGCGTCGTCGTGGGCGGCGCCATCATCCGCCCCGACCTCGCTGGCGAGCTTCTCGCGTTCGACTTCCCGGTCGTCGACACGGGCATCGACACCGTGGCCGAGATGAACCTGGTCATCATCGGGGGGCTCTACCTGATCGCGGCGCTGTTCAATCTCTACGTGCCGCACACCGGCGTCGACCACAAGCCGCTCAAGAAGAACCCGGTGTACCTGATCCACGAGTTCAACCACTGCCTCGCGCTGCTCTGGCGCGACAAGCTCGGGCAGATCTCGCTGGCCGTGACCACGCTGTTCTGGGGCGCCGGCGCGACGCTGCAGTTCATCGTGATCGAATGGGCGAAGGCGGCGCTCAACCTCGACCTCTCGCATGCCAGCATGCTGCAAGGGGTCGTCGCCATCGGCGTCGCGGTGGGCGCAGCCCTGGCCGCCAAACTGGTAACCATGCGCGGTTCCATCCGCGTGATTCCGCTCGGCATCGCGATGGGCGTAGGCGTGATCGGCATGAACGTCGTGCACGACATGGGCGTGGCACTGCCGCTGCTGGTCATCGTCGGCGTGCTCTCGGGTTTCTTCGTCGTGCCCATGAACGCGCTGCTGCAGCATCGCGGCCACATCCTGATGGGCGCCGGCCACTCCATCGCCGTGCAGAACTTCAACGAGAACCTGTCCATCCTGGTGATGACCGGAATCTACTCGGCGCTGATTCGGGCCAACCTGTCGATCTACTGGATCATCACCCTCTTCGGCGTCTGCGTTTCCGGCGCCATGTACCTGATCCGCCGCCTCCACGAAGCCAACCAGCGCGACTACGATTCGGTCGCCGAGCTCGAGGACCTCAAGCACTGACTGCGGGCGCCGAGCAGGGCCTCACTGGCCGGCGGGTTGCTCGACATGCCGAACGGGCAACTCAATGCGGAAGGTCGTGCCCTTGCCGACCTCGCTGTCGACCGTGATCGAACCATGGTGGTTCTGAATGATGCCGTAGGCCAGCGACAGGCCTAGCCCCGTGCCTTTGCCGACGGGCTTGGTGGTGAAGAACGGGTCAAAGATCCGGGAGCGGATGTCTTCCGGAATGCCGCATCCCGTGTCGCTGAACTCGAGCCAGACGCGATCGCCCGCCACGCCGGTCCGGATCGTTACACGGCCGCGCTTGTCTTCGATGGCATGCGCCGCGTTCACCAGCAGGTTCATGAAGACCTGATTCAACTGGGACAGCACGCATTCGACCTCCGGCAACTGGCCATATTCCTTCACCACGTCCGCCTTGTACTTCAACTCGTTGGATGCGATGTTGACCGTCGAATCGATGCCCCGGTGAATGTCGGCGGGCTGCCACGACGCGCTGCTCTCCACGCGCGAAAAGTCCTTCAAATCCTGGACGATCTTCGTCACCCGGCTGATGCCGTCCCTCGATTCTGAAACCAGCGCAAAGGCGTCGCTCTTCACGAACGCCACGTCCACCCGTTGGCGCAGCGCCCGCAAGGCGTCGCGCCGGGGTTTGTCGGGAATCAGCTCCTCCGCGTCTTCGTAGGCGTCGAGCATTTCGAGCAGCCCGCGAAGGTATCGGTCCAGCGTGGCGATGTTCGACTGGACAAAGC
>JBLNBJ010000102.1:0-17142 GCA_050259835.1 Ignavibacteria bacterium
CGGCAGGCCGATCGGCGAGGTGCTGGTGGCGGACCGCGTGGTGGAGGCCGCCGTGATCGACGCGGCGCTCGACAAGCAGAAGCAGTTGAAGGAGACGCGCGGCGGCGACGCCAACTTCATCCGCGTAGACGCGCGCCGCCTCGACCTGCTGATCAATCTGGTCGGCGAACTGATCATCACCGGCGCCGGCGCCCACCTGATCGCGCAGCGCCTGGGCGACGGCGACCTGCTCGAGACCACCTTCACCATGTCGCGGCTGGTCGAGGAAGTGCGGGATTCGGCGCTGAACCTGCGCATGGTGCAGATCGGCGCCACCTTCAACCGCTTCCAGCGCGTGGTGCACGACGTCAGCCGCGAATTGGGCAAGGACATCCAGCTCGAGATCAGCGGCGAGGAGACGGAGCTCGACAAGACCGTGGTCGAGCGCATCGGCGATCCCCTCACGCACCTGGTGCGCAATGCCATGGACCACGGCATCGAGCCGGCCGAGGTGCGCGTCGCGGCCGGCAAGCCGGCCCGCGGCACCCTGAAGCTCAACGCCTATCATGACTCCGCCAGCATCGTGATCGAGGTCGCCGACGACGGCGGCGGCCTGAACAGCGCGAAGATCCTGGCCAAGGCGCGCGAGCGGGGACTGGTCGGTCCCAACGACAAGCTTTCCGATGCCGAGATCCGGCGCCTGATCTTCGAGCCCGGGTTCTCGACGGCCGACAAGGTGAGTAACCTGTCGGGCCGCGGCGTCGGCATGGACGTCGTGCGGCGCAACATCGAGGCCCTGCGCGGCACCATCGACCTGGAGTCGGAGGAGGGCAAGGGAACGGCAGTCCGCATCCACCTGCCGCTGACGCTCGCCATCATCGACGGCTTCCTCGTCGGCGTCGGCGACGCGACCTACGTCGTGCCGCTCGACATGGTGGTCGAATGCATCGAGCTGACCCGGCCCGGCGCCAGGCGCGAGTGGGATGACGACGAGGGGGAAGATTCCGCGGGCGACACCGAGGACTTGTCCGAGGCGGTGAATGCCCACGACGGCAACTACCTGAACCTGCGCGGCGAGGTGCTGCCCTATCTGAAACTCCACGAGGCGCTCGACGTCCCCGGCGAGCCGCCGCTCCGGCAGAGCATCATCGTCGTCCAGTTCGGCGGACACAAGGTAGGGCTGGTGGTGGACCGCCTGCTCGGCGAATTCCAGACCGTCATCAAGCCCCTGTCCCGCCTGTTCGCGCGCCTGCGCGGCGTCTCCGGCTCGACCATCCTCGGCACCGGCGAGGTCGCGCTGATCCTCGACGTGCCGGCCCTGGTGCAAACCTGCGTCGCCCAGGCGGCGCTGGCCTTTCCTGCAGCACAAGCGCTCCCGCCGACAGCGGAAGCCGCCATCCACTGAAGCCCCCAACCCCGGAACAGGAGAATGACGTGAAAAACCTCAAGATCGGCCTACGCCTCGGCCTGGGCTATGCGGTAGCGCTGGCACTGCTGGTGGCGGTTGCGGCCATTGGCGTGTCGCGCATCGGCGACCTGCAGCAGAACATCGAAGGCCTGGTGAAGGACAAGCAGGCAAAGACGCGCCTGGCAAACAAGGTCGTCCATAACATCGATGCCATCGGTCGTTACCACCGGAACATGCTGATCCTCAGGAACGACCAGGCGACGCATGCGGAACTGGTCAAGGCCGAGGACGTGCGCAAGAACAACACGGAGACGATCGATGCGCTGGAGAAGTTCACCTACGGCGAGAAAGGCAAGGCGCTGTACGAAGCCGTACGGGAGGCGCGCAAGAATTTCGTCACGGTATCCCGCCGAATCGAAGGGCTGGCGCAGGCCAAGCAGTGGGACGACGCGGTGCGGTTCTTCGAGAGCGACTACCGCCCCGTGTTCAGCGACCTGTCGGCGAAGCTTGCCGCCTTTATCGACTACCAGACGGAATTGGCCGAGAAGGTCGGAGCAGACGCGGACAACCTCGCCACGGCCACGCGGAATCTCATCATTGCGCTGGCGCTCGGGGCGGTGCTGGCTGGCATCCTCCTGAGCGTGCTGATCACGCGCAGCGTCACCCGGCCAACCGCCGAATTGCAGGCGGCTGCGGCGAAGATGGCCGAAGGCAACCTCGACTTCCGGCTTGACGTCGCAAGCCGCGACGAAGTCGGGGATCTGGCCCGTTCGGTCGAGGCGCTCAAAGCCAATCTTGAGCTGCTGATCGGCGAGATGAACCGCATGTCGAAGGAGCACGACGCCGGCGACATCGACGTCGAGATCGACGAGGACAAGTTCAAGGGCGCCTACGCCACCATGGCGGCCGGCGTGAACAACATGGTGTTCGGCCACATCGCCGTGAAGAAGAAGGCGATGGCCTGCATCAAGGAGTTCGGCGAGGGCAACTTCGACGCGCCGCTCGAGCAGTTCCCCGGCAAGAAGCGCTTCATCAACGACACCATCGAACAGATGCGAGGCAATCTCAAGCAGTTCATCGCCGAGATGAACCACATGTCGAAGGAACACGACGCCGGCGACATCGACGTCAGGATCGACGAAGGCAAGTTCAAGGGCGATTACGCGACCATGGCCGCCGGCGTGAACGCCATGGTGTTCGGCCACATCGCCGTGAAGAAGAAGGCGATGGCCTGCGTCAAGGCGTTCGGTGAGGGCGACCTCGATGCGCCGCTCGAGCAGTTCCCCGGCAAGAAGCGCTTCATCAACGACACCATCGAGCAACTGCGCGGCAACCTGCGCCGCATCGTGGCGGAGATCCAGGAGATCGTCGCCGCCGCCAACAAGGGCGACTTCGGCGTCAAGATCGGCCTCGACGGCAAGCAGGGCTTCCCGCGGACGCTTTCCGAACTGCTCAACCAGCTGTCCGACACCGTCGACACGGCCTTCCGCGACACCATCGAGGTCGCGCAGGCGCTCGAGCGCGGCGACCTGACGAGCAAGGTGACGCGCGACTACCAGGGCGCATACGACCAGGTCAAGCAGAGCCTAAACAACACGGTCGAGAAGCTGGCGCAGACCATCGCGGAAGTGCGCGCCTCGGGCGAATCGCTGGCCAGCGCCACCGGGCAGGTGAGCTCGACGGCGCAGTCGCTGTCGCAGGCCTCCTCGGAGCAGGCGGCGAGCGTCGAGGAGACTTCGGCTTCGGTCGAGCAGATGTCGGCTTCGATCCGCCAGAACACCGAGAACGCCAAGGTCACCGACGGCATCGCCGGCAAGGCGGCGAGGGATGCCGGCGAGGGCGGCGAGGCGGTGAAGGAGACCGTGGCGGCGATGAAGAAGATCGCCAAGAAGATCGGCATCATCGACGACATCGCCTACCAGACCAACCTGCTGGCGCTCAACGCCGCCATCGAGGCGGCGCGCGCCGGCGAGCACGGCAAGGGCTTCGCCGTCGTGGCGGCCGAGGTGCGCAAGCTCGCCGAGCGCAGCCAGGTGGCGGCGCAGGAGATCGGCCAGGTGGCGCAGGGCAGCGTGGAACTGGCCGAGAAGGCCGGCCAGCTGCTCGACGAGATCGTGCCGTCGATCAAGAAGACTTCGGATCTGGTGCAGGAGATCACGGCCGCATCCGAGGAACAGTCGGCGGGCGCCGGGCAGATCACTACGGCGATGGAGCAGCTCTCCCAGATCACGCAGCAGAACGCCTCGGCCTCCGAAGAGTTGGCGGCGACGGCCGAGGAGATGAGCGGCCAGGCCGGGCAGTTGCAGCAGCTGATGAGCTTCTTCAAGGTCGGCGACGATGGGCGCCAGGCCGACGTGAGGCAGCTTTCAGGCAGGTTCCCGGCGGCGAAGTCGGCGCGGCCGGTCGGCAAGCCGGCCAACGTCGCACCCTTCGCTGCGGTGGGTGCGGACGTCGCTTCCTTCGAGCGCTTCTAGGAGGGGGCCATGGACGCAATGGTCAAGGCGACGGCGCCGACTGCCGCGCTGCCGCCCGAGCAGTCGCAGTACCTGACGTTCATGCTCGGCGGCAGCGTGTTCGCCGTCGGCATCCTGAGGATCAAGGAGATCATCGAATTCGGCGACCTGACGGCGGTGCCGCGCATGCCGGACTTCATCCGCGGCGTGCTCAACCTGCGCGGCGCGGTGGTCCCGGTGGTCGACCTGTCGGTGCGCTTCGGCGGCGGCGCAACGGCGGTTACCCGGCGCACCTGCGTGGTCATCGTCGAGATCGAGGACGGCGACATGCAGCAGGTGATCGGCGTCATGGTGGACGCGGTCAACGAGGTGCTCGAAGTGCCGCCCGACCAGGTGGAACCGCCGCCGGCGTTTGGCGCCACTATCCGGGCGGATTTCATTCAGGGCATGGGCAAGGTCGACGGCCGCTTCGTGATCCTGCTGGACATGAGCCGGGTGCTGTCGGTCGACGAAATGGTGGCGCTCGTCCCGCCCGACGTTCCGGTGGCAGCGAGCGCGGCGGCGTAGCCTCAGGCGCCGTAGGCGGCGCGCAGCTGGTTGCGGGTGTTGGCGACGTGCAGCGCCGGCATGTCGACGTAGCGCACTTCGCCGCCGACCATGCGGGAGATCTGCTCGGCCTGGATGTAAGGCACGGCGCTGCCGCTGATGCCGGCGACCACGCCGGCGCTGATCGACGGCATGACGGCGCGGCCGTCGGTATAGACGCTGCCGATCTTGACGCCGTCCTTCCAGATCTCGGCGAAGACTTCGGGGGCCTGGACCGGTCCGGCCTGGAGCGACGCATGCAGCGTGAGGCTGCCGATGTCCGTATGCAGCGTCACGGTCTCGGTGTCCGCCTGGGGGGCGGCGTCGGCGATGGTCTTCGCGGGGCCGGCAGCGGCGCCGTTGCTGGATGCCGCCGGCTGCTGGTACATGGCCAGGAAGGATTGCGACAGCGGCGATTGGGCGATCGAGACTTGCAAGGCACGGCTTTCGCGAACAAGGATGCCAGCCTTGTTGCGAGTTCCGTGCCTGGGGCTATTCCAGCAGAAATGCGGCGGGGATTTGCCGGAATGACGGGCGGCTGGCCGTTTCGCCGGCAAAAACTTCCGGCGCGTGGGGAGCCGCTTGCCGGCTCAGAGCGGCTGGGGCCCGCCGTTCCAGTCGCCGTCCCAGGCCAGGATGCGCAGCACGCGGCCGTCGGCACAGTCGGCGTAGGCCGCGTCGCCGTCCCGGTAGAGCGTCGGTGCGGCATGGCGGGGGGCGCGGTCCGGAGCTAGCAGCGTGCGCAGCACGCGCAACCGGCCGCCGCCGGGAAGGTCGGTGAAGGCGCCGGGGTAGGGCGGCGCGACGGCGCGCACGATGTTGTGGATGTCCTGTGCGGGCTTGGTCCAGTCGATGCGGCCGTCCTCGGGCTTGCGGCCGCCGAAGTAGCTGCCGGACTTGAGATCCGGCATGACGTGCGGCGCGGTGCCGGCGATCAACTGCGGCAGGATGCGGTCGAGCGCCATCTCGGCGGCCAGCGTGACCTTGCCGAAGACTTCGAAGGCGGTGTCGTCGGGCAGGATGGGGACTGCCTGTTGCGCGACGGTTTCGCCGGCATCGGGCTTCTCGACCATGCGGTGCAGGGTCGCGCCGGTTTCGCGCTCGCCGTGCAGCACCGCCCAGTTCACCGGCACACGCCCGCGATATTTGGGCAGCAGCGAGCCATGCATGTTGTAGGCGCCGCGCGGCGCCGCGGCCAGCAGGGCCGGCTTGAGCATCGAGCGGTAGTAGAACGAGAACAGGAAATCCGGCCGGCAGGCCGCGATGCGCGCCACAATTTCAGGCGCATTGGCGTCCGCCGGCATGATCGTCGGGATGCCGTATTGCGCGGCGGTCGCCGCGACGCTTTCGAACCAGATTTCCTCGTTCGGATTGTCTTCGTGGGTGACGACCAGCGCGACATCGATCCCGTGCGCCAGCAACACCTTGAGGCAGCGGACGCCGACGTTGTGATAGGCGAAGACGACCGCGCGCGTCATGCGGTCTTCTGGGGGCTGCGTGCAGCGGCGGCCGCGTCCGCTTCGTTTTCGAGCACCGCGCCGACCGTGTAGCGCGGACGGTGGCGCACCTGCTGGTAGATGCGGCCGATGTACTCGCCCACCAGGCCGACGCCGAACAGGGTGAGGCCGATGAGGAAGAAGGCGATGCCGAACAGCGTGAACAGGCCCTCGGCCTCGGGGCCGACGATCACCCGGCGTATCGCCAGGTAGATCACGAACAGCACCGACAGCACGGAGATCACGATGCCGCCCATCGAGAACCACTGCAGCGGCACCAGCGAGAAGCCGGTCATGAGGTCGAAGTTGAGGCGGATCAGGCTGTAGAGCGAATACTTGGACTCGCCGGCGTGCCGCTCCTCGTGCGCCACCTCGACCTCGGCCGGGTTCTGCGCGAACGAGTAGGCAAGCGCCGGGATGAAGGTGCTGACTTCCTTGCAACTGTTGATGGTGTCGACGATGCCCCGCGAATAGGCGCGCAGCATGCAGCCCTGGTCGGTCATCTTGATGCGCGTGATGCGCTCGCGCAGCCCGTTCATCGCCCGCGAGGCCCAGCGCCGGAAGGCGGTGTCCTGGCGGTTCATGCGGATCGAGCCGACGCAGTCGTAGCCTTCGCGCATCTTGGCGACGAGCTTGCCGATTTCCTCGGGCGGGTTCTGCAGGTCGGCGTCGAGCGTCACGACGATGTCGCCGCGGCTGTGCTCGAAGGCCGCCATGATCGCCATGTGCTGGCCGGCGTTGGCGGCCAGCAGGACGACGCGGGTGACGTCGGGGCGCGCTTGCCACTGGTCGCGCAGCATCGCCGCCGAGCGGTCTTTGCTGCCGTCGTCGACGAAGATGACTTCGTAGGAAGTGCGCAGGGCGTCGAGCGCGGGATAGAGCCGCGCGAAAAGGGCCGCCAGCCCGGCCTGCTCGTTGAATACGGGAATGACGACGGAGAGTTCAGGGCGGCTCATCGTTGTTTCAAAACTTGGGCAAGCGCGGAGCATACACGGTCTACATCGCCGTCCGCCATGGCCGGGAACAGCGGCAGCGTCACGGTGCGGCGGCCGATGTCCTCGGCATGCGGGAAATCGCCTTCCTTCCAGCCGAGCGCGCGGTAGAGGCTGAAGAGGTGCAGGGCGGGGTAGTGCACGCCGACGCCGATGCCCTGCTCCTTCATGGCCGCGATGAAGGCGCCGCGGTCGCGGCCGGCCGGCAGCAGCGGCTGGAACATGTGCCAGTTCGAGTTGGCGAAATCGGCCGGCGGCAGCGCGAGGCCGAGGGCCGGATCGATGCGTTCGAAGTAGCGGCGCGCCAGCGCGCGGCGGCGTTCGGTGAATGCGGCCAGGTACGGCAACTGGCCTAGTCCGACGGCGGCGGCGACGTCGGTGAGGTTGAACTTGCCGCCCAGCACGTCGACGTCCATGCCGCCGTCCGGGAAGCGCTTGACGCCCTGCAGGCGCAGGCGCTCGCACAGCGCCGTGTCGACGTCGTCCGGCAGCACCAGGGCGCCGCCTTCACAGGTGGTGAGGTTCTTGTTGGCGTGGAAGCTGAACGAGACGAAGTCGCCCGTGGCGCCGATGCGCTGTCCGTTCCACGAGGCCCCCAGCGACTGGGCGGCGTCTTCCACCACGCGCAGCTTGTGACGCTGGGCGACGGCGTAGATGGCGTCGCGATCGGCCGGCAGGCCGGCGAGATCGACCGGAATGAGCGCCTTCGTCTTCGGCGTGACGGCCGCTTCGATGGCCGCGGGATCGATGTTGCGCGTGGCCGGATCCACATCGACGAAGACCGGGCGGGCGCCGACCTCGAGCACGACGTTGGCCGTCGCCACCCAGGTCAGCGGCGTCGTGATCACCTCATCGCCGGGCCCGACGCCGGCAAGCCGCAGGGCGATTTCGAGCGTGCCGGTTCCGGAGTTGAAGGCGCGCACCGCGCGTCCGCCGCAATACTCGGACAAGGCGGCTTCGAAGGCCTGGACCTTTGGGCCGCTGGTGATCCAGCCGGAGCGAAGCACGTCGGCGACCGCGGCGATCGTCGCCTCGTCGATCGAGGGGCGGGTGAAGGGCAGGAAGGGGAGGCGGGTCATGATTTGGCCACCAGCCAGACGCCGATCACGATGAAGCCGATGCCGAGCAGCTTCTGGCTCGCCAGGGCCTCGCCGAACCAGAAGTAGGCGACGAAGGCGTTGATGACGTAGCCGATCGACAGCATCGGGTAGGCCACCGAGACCGGCGCGCGCGAGAGCGCCATGATCCAGACGACGAGGCTGACCGCGTAGCACATCATGCCGCCCAGGATGTGCGGCTCGAAGGCGAGCTTTAGGCCAATGGGCACGATGTTCTCGACGTGGAACTCGAAGTGCCCGACGGCGTTGGTGCCGGCCTTGAGCAGCAGCTGCGCCGCGGCGTTGAGCAACACGCCGGTGATGACGAGGGCGAAGGCGATTGAACTCATGGTTTGGCGACGATGATGCGGCGCGTGTCGGCCGCGAGGATTTGCATGGGGAGACCGCCGGCCGCAAAGCGCTGGTAGTCGGCCGGCGCCATCAGCGCGAAGGCACGCGGGGCTTGGCGCCAGGCGCGTTCGAAGCCGGCGAGGTCGGGAATGAACTTGCCGGGCTCCTGCGCGATGCCGAACTCGAGTTCGTCCTTGTAGGCCACCATGGTGACGGTGCGTCCGAGGTAGAAGGGCAGCGTCTGGTCGTAGGTGTTTACGCTGAAGAACGGGGCGTCGGGGGCGATGCGGTCTGCGACCTGCCGAACGACGTGATAGGCGGAACTCGCGGGCGACAGGCTGTCGTGGCCGTTGAGCGCGAATTGCGCGAACAGCAGGCCGCCGGCGGCGAGGCTGGCGACCGCAGCGTTGGACCGGCGCCGCAGCGCGAACAGCGCGGCGAGCGCTGCGCCGGCCGCCAGGCTGAGGCCGGCCGCCACCAGCCAGGGCACGTACTGCTCATACAGCGCGGCCGGGACTTCGGGGCTGCTGAAGCGCAGCACCTGCGGCGCCAGTACGGCGCCGGCGAGGCCCAGGGGAATCCAGGGCGCGGCGTGCCAGGCCAGGGCACGCGGCGCAATGCGCGCCAGGTGCCAGCCGATCAGCGCGGCGACCGCCGGGAACAGCGGAAGGATGTAGGACACCAACTTGGAATCGGAGACCGAGAAGAAGCCGAACACGACGACGATCCAGACCAGCAGGAAGCGGCGTGGCTGGAAGTGCATGGCATCCTGGGCGGGCGCGCGCACGGCCATGGCGAGGAAGCCGACCAGCCAAGGAACGATGCCGCCCAGCAGCACCGGCACGAAGTACCACATCGGCTGGTAGCGGCCGTGCACCTTGGTGGCGAAGCGCTCGAAATGCTCGTGGATGAAGAAGAAATGCGGGAACTCGGGATTCGCCAGCGATACCGCGATGAACCAGGGTGCCGTGACAGCCAGCAGGACGAGGATGCCCGAGACCAGGTGAAGCTTCTTCCACAGTCGCCAGTCGCGCTGCCAGAGCGTGTAGCCGACCAGCGTCGCGCCCGGCAGCACGATGCCGATCAGGCCCTTCGAGAGCACCGCGCCGCCGAGCAGCGCCCAGGCGCCCCACATCCAGCGGCGCGTCTGGGCCGGCCTTGCTTCGTCGCGCTGCGCCATGATGAAGGCAAATATCGCGCTCGAGAGGAAGAAGCTCACGCCCATATCGAGCGTGTTGATGTGGCCGATCAGCACGTAGAGCAGGCTGCCGGCGAGCACGCAGCCGGCGGCGAAGCCGGCCGCCGCGCCCCATAGCGCAGCCGCCGCGAAGGCGGTCGTCAGCACGCCGAGGAAGCCCGTCAGCGCCGGCCACAGCCGGGCGGTCCAATGGTGCTCGCCGAACGCCTCGAAAGCCGCGGCGGTTGCCCAGTATTGGAGGGCCGGCTTTTCGAAGTACTTGATGTCGTTGAGCCGGGGCGTGGTCCAGTCGCCCGAGGCCACCATTTCGCGCGGGATTTCCGAGTAGCGGCCCTCGTCGGGCTTGACCAGCTTGCGGTAGTCGAGCGGACCGAACCAGATCAGCGCAAACAGCGCGATCAGCACCGCCAGCGCGGCGGAACGGCGGGAGCGGGGCGCCGCCATCAGGCCGCGGATTCCACGATCAAGGCGGCGGCGACCTTCCTGCCTTCGGCCACGAGGATGTTGTAGGTGCGGCAAGCGGCGCGCGTGTCCATGATCTCGACCCCGACGTGGGCTTCGGCGAGCGGCCGGAGCACGGCCGGCGCCGGAAAGCGCTGGCGCTCGCCGGTGCCCAGCAGCAGGACGTCGCAGCCGATCCCGACGAGCGGCGCCAGATGCTCGGCGCCCAGCAGGGCGGGCGTCGTCGGTCCCCAGGTGGCGTCGACGCGGTCGGGCTGCAGCAGCAGGCTGTGTTCATACCGCTGGGCGTCGACGGACACATAGCCCGGACCGAGCGCGGTGACGACGTGGAAGGGGGGGCGGGTGTCGGCGTAGATTTTCATCGGGCTGGAGAACGAGGCGCGGCGCGCATTGCCGGTGCGCAGGGCCTCCGGTAAGATTATACCTTTAGGCGACCTGGACTTGCCGAGGGTCGTTGCGATGCCGTGTAGACACGGCAGCGTTCCCGGAGGATCCCGACCCGATGCAACCGATTGCGAAGTCCGCCAAGCTTGCCAACGTCTGCTACGACATCCGCGGCCCCGTGCTGGCCCGCGCCAAGCAGATGGAGGACGAGGGCCACCGCATCATCAAGCTCAACATCGGCAACCTCGGCTCCTTCGGCTTCGACTCGCCGGAGGAAATCCAGCAGGACATGATCCGCAACCTGCCGGCCGCTTCGGGCTATTCCGACTCGAAGGGCATCTTCGCCGCGCGCAAGGCGGTGATGCACTACACGCAGCAGAAGCACGTCAAGGGCGTCACCATCGACGACATCTATCTCGGCAACGGCGTCTCCGAACTGATCGTCATGGCCATGAACGCGCTGCTCAACACCGGCGACGAAGTTCTGGTGCCGGCGCCTGACTATCCGCTGTGGACCGCGGCGGTGAGCCTCTCGGGCGGCACGCCGCGCCACTACCTGTGCGACGAGTCGAACGGCTGGCTGCCGGACGTGAACGACATCCGCGCCAAGATCACCCCGAACACGCGCGCCATCGTCGTCATCAACCCGAACAACCCGACGGGCGCCATCTATCCGGACGATCTGCTGAAGGAGATCGTCGAGATCGCCCGCACCCACGACCTCATCCTCTATGCCGACGAGGTCTACGACAAGGTGCTGTACGACGGCGCAAGCCACACCGCGCTTGCCTCGCTTTCCGAGGATGTGCTGACCATCAGCTTCAACGGCCTGTCGAAGAACTACCGCTCCTGCGGCTACCGCGCCGGCTGGATGGTTGTCTCCGGCGAGAAGCGGCCGGCGGCCGACTACATCGAGGGCCTCGACATGCTGGCCTCGATGCGGCTGTGCGCCAACGTGCCGGGCCAGTACGGCATCCAGACGGCGCTGGGCGGCTATCAGAGCATCGGCGACCTGGTGGCGCCGGGCGGGCGCCTGCATCGCCAGCGCGAGGTCGCCTACGACCTCATCACTTCGATTCCCGGCGTGAGCTGCGTCAAGCCGAAAGCCACGCTTTACATGTTCCCGCGCCTCGATCCCAAGATGTACCCGATCGACGACGACCAGGCCTTCATCCTCGAACTGTTGCAGGAGCAGCGCGTGCTGCTGGTCCAGGGCACCGGGTTCAACTGGCCGCACCCCGACCACTTCCGCCTGGTGTTCCTGCCCTACGAAGACGACCTGCGCGAAGCCATCGGACGTGTCGCGCGCTTCCTCGATGGTTACCGGAAACGGCACGCAACCTGATTCGCTTTTTCACTCGACTGAACACATGAACCCAATCAACGTTGGACTCCTCGGCATTGGCACCGTCGGGGGCGGCACCTATACCGTTCTGACCCGCAACGAGGCGGAGATCACGCGCCGCGCCGGCCGGCCCATCCGCGTTTCGGTCGTCGCCGACAAGAACCTCGAACTGGCGAAGAAGGTCACCGGCGGCAAGGTGCGCCTGACCGACGACGCCTTCGCGGTGGTGTCCGATCCCCAGGTCGACATCGTCGTCGAACTCATCGGCGGCTACGGCATCGCCAAGGAGCTCGTGCTCAAGGCGATCGAGAACGGCAAGCACGTGGTCACCGCCAACAAGGCGCTGCTGGCGGTGCATGGCAACGAGATCTTCGCCGCCGCGCAGAAGAAGGGCGTCATGGTGGCCTTCGAAGCCGCCGTCGCCGGCGGCATCCCGATCATCAAGGCGCTGCGCGAGGGCCTGACGGCCAACCGCATCGAATGGATCGCGGGCATCATCAACGGCACGACGAACTTCATCCTGTCCGAGATGCGCGACAAGGGCCTGCCGTTCGCCGACGTGCTGAAGGAGGCCCAGCGCCTCGGCTACGCCGAAGCCGACCCGACCTTCGACATCGAAGGCGTCGACGCCGCGCACAAGCTCACCATCATGTCGGCGATCGCCTTCGGCATCCCGATGCAGTTCGACAAGGCGCACGTCGAGGGCATCAGCAAGCTCGAGGCCGAGGACATCAAGTACGCCGAGCAGCTCGGCTATCGCATCAAGCTGCTGGGCATCACCAAGCGCCGTGCCGAGGGCATCGAGCTGCGCGTGCATCCGACCCTGGTGCCGGCCAAGCGCCTGATCGCCAACGTCGAGGGCGCCATGAACGCCGTCTTGGTGCGCGCCGACGCCGTCGGCTCCACGCTCTACTACGGCAAGGGCGCGGGCGCCGAACCGACCGCCAGCGCCGTGATCGCCGACCTGGTGGACATCACCCGCGTGGCCACCGCCGATCCCGAGCACCGCGTGCCGCATCTCGCCTTCCAGCCCAACGCCGTCGTCGACACGCCGGTGCTGCCGATGGCCGAGGTCGAGACCAGCTACTACCTGCGCCTGCGCGTCGAGGACAAGCCCGGCGTGCTGGCCGACGTCACGCGCATCCTGGCGGACCAGCAGATTTCCATCGACGCCATGATCCAGCGCGAGCCGGCCGAGGGCGAACTGCAGACGGACATCATCATGCTGACGCACCTCACGCGCGAGAAGGCCATCGACGGCGCCATCGCGAAGATCGAGGCGCTGCCGGTGGTCAAGCGAAAGGTGATCCGGCTGCGGCTGGAAAACCTCGACGGCTAGGCGGCGCCATGCGTTACATCAGCACGCGCGGCAATGCCCAATCGCAGGCCTTCTGCGACATCCTGCTGGGCGGCTTGGCGCCCGACGGCGGGCTCTACCTGCCCGAGAGCTATCCGCAGGTCTCCGCCACCGAACTCGCCGAGTGGCGCGAGCTGCCGTATGCGGCGCTCGCGCTGCGGGTGCTGCAGAAGTTCGTCGACGACATTCCGGCCTGCGACCTCAAGACGCTGGCCGACAGAACCTATACGGCGCGCACCTATCGCTGGTGCCGCCCCGGCCGCGATGCGGCCGACGTCACGCCGCTCACCACGCTGGCGCCCAATTTCCACCTGCTCGAACTCTCCAACGGCCCGACGCTCGCCTTCAAGGACATGGCGATGCAGCTGCTCGGCAACCTGTTCGAGTACGTGCTCGACAAGCGTCACGAGACCATCAACATCCTCGGCGCCACCTCGGGCGACACCGGCTCGGCTGCCGAGTACGCGATGCGCGGCAAACGCGGCGTGCGCGTCTTCATGCTCTCGCCGCACGGCAAGATGAGTGCCTTCCAGCGCGCCCAGATGTACTCGCTGGCGGACGCCAACATCTTCAACATCGCCATCGAGGCGATGTTCGACGACTGCCAGGACATCGTGAAGGCCGTGTCCAACGACGCCGCCTTCAAGGCGCAGTACAAGATCGGCGCGGTCAACTCGATCAACTGGGCGCGCGTCGCGGCCCAGGTCGTCTACTACTTCAAGGGCTACTTCGAGGCGAGCAAGTCGAACGATGAGAAGGTCGACTTCTGCGTTCCCTCGGGCAATTTCGGCAACATCTGCGCCGGCCACATCGCGCGCATGATGGGCCTGCCGATCGGCCGGCTGGTGCTGGCCACCAACGAGAACGACGTGCTCGACGAGTTCTTCCGCACCGGCGTCTATCGCCCGCGCGGCACGGCCGAGACGCACGTCACCTCGAGCCCCTCGATGGACATCTCCAAGGCCTCCAACTTCGAGCGCTTCGTCTTCGACCTGGTCGGGCGCGACGCGACTGTCGTGCGCAAGCTCTGGCAGGAGGTCGACGCGGGCCGCCACTTCGACCTGCGCGGCACGCCCTACTTCGAGAAGCTGTCGCAGTTCGGCTTCGTCTCCGGACGCAGCACGCACGCCGACCGGCTGGCGACGATCCGCGACGTCTGGGAGAAGTTCGGCACCATGATCGACACGCACACCGCCGATGCGGTGAAGGTGGCGCGCGAGCAGTTCGATCCAGCCACGCCGATGGTGGTGCTCGAGACGGCGCAGCCGGTGAAGTTCGCAGAAACCATCCAGGAAGCCCTCGGACGCGATCCGCAGCGCCCGGCGGAACTGGAAGGCATCGAAGCCCTGCCGCAGCGCGTGGAAGTGATGCCCCCCGATGCCGGCCTGGTCAAGGCCTTCATCGTCCGGCATTGCGACTGAGTCAGGTCAGCAGGTTCGGCAGGATCATCACCACCACGGCGAGCGCCGCCACCAGGGCGGCGACGACGTAGGTGGTGCGCTGAGCGCGCTTGATCGCGGCCATCTCACGCTGCCACAGGTCGGACCAGGAGAGGAAGGCGTCGCAGGGCGCCGGCGGGGTTTCGTCGAACGAGCACTTGGTCGTGCCGAAATGGCCGCACACCTGGCAGTTCAGGCTGACGTTGTCCGGGGCTGTAATTTTGCCGTCCATGGCGACACGCTACCGGAAGGCGCTGCGCTTGTGAATTGACCGAAAGCCATACGTCATCGGCGCGGCTTGCTGACCGCGTTCAGGTAGGCGGTAACCAGCCCGCCGGCGATCGCCACGCCGGCGATGGCGGCCATCCAGAAGCCGGCGGCCCCGCGCGGAGGGCCCGCCAGGCCGGACAGCCCGAGCAGCACGCCGCCGCCGAGGCCGACACCCCAAAGCGTCGTGACGTAGATGAGCATCGGCACCGCCGAGCGCCGGTAGCCGCGCAGGGCGTTCACGGCGACGGCCTGGAGCGCGTCGCCGAGGTGGTAGAAGCCGACCAGGGCGATCAGCGGCACGGCAATGGCCTGGATCGCGGCGTCGGGCGTATAGAGCGCGGCAATGGTCGGCGCGAGCGTCCATAACAGCGTGCTCACCATGGCAGCCATGCCGAGCCCGATGGCGATGCCGGTCCCGCTGATGCGGCGCGCGCGGGCCGCGTCGTTCGAACCCAGCGCGTGCCCCGTCAGTACCGCAGTGGCGTTGCCGATCGAGAGCGGCAGCATGTAGGCGAGCACGGCCAGGTTGGCGGCGATCTGGTGCGCGCCCGTGACCACGGGCCCGAGGCGGGCGATGAACAGCGCCATGAAGGTGAAGGCCGTCACGTCGGCAAGGAAGGTCAGCCCGATCGGTACGCCCAGGCGCAGGAACGCCGCGATGGCGTGCAAGTCGGGACGCGCGAGGCGGGTGCCCAGCCGGTAATCCGCATAGGCGTCCTGCCCGAGGCACCAGCGCCACGCCAATAGGGCGATCAGCGTGGTATCCACCGCCGTGGCGACCGCGCAGCCCGGGGCCCCCATGCCGCGGAACCCGAACAGGCCGTACATGAACAGAGCATTGAGCGGAATCTTGAGCGCCAGCGCGAGCAGGTTGAAGGCCATCACCGGCCGCGGCCGTCCGATGCCGGTCGACAGGCCGAAGAACAGCCGGAACGCGAAGATGCCGGGGATCGCCCAGGCGGAGGCGTCGAGATAGGCGCGCACCTTTTCGTGGACTGCGGGATCGAGCTGCGAGATGGCAAGGAACGGCTGCGGAAAGCGCAGCAGCAGGATGGCGCCGAGGGCGAGTGCCAGGGAGATCCAAAGGCTCTGGTGGAGCTGCTGCCCGATGTCCGCGCGGCGTCCCGCGCCATGCAGCTGCGCGATGGTCGGCGGCAAGGCGAGCAGCACGCCCATGAGGGACATCAGGATGCTGGCCTGCACCGAGCCGCCGATGCCGACGGCAGCCAGGTCGACGGCCGAGAGCCGGCCGGCCATGGCGGTGTCGAAGAAGCCGTTGGCGACGACCGCGAGCTGGGCGACCAGCACCGGCCATGCCAGCCGGATGACGTCGCGCGCAGGAGAAGATGCAGCCGGTTTCATGCGGAAAGACGCGGTCGGCACGCCGCCGGCAGAACTGAATTGCCCAGGCGCAGCGACAAGCGGAAGGACTGATACCCGGGTGCCGGCATGTTCCGGACGGATGAGGCGCGCATATGTTCGACCGGTGAACCGGAATCTCGTTGGCATGGACGACGAAGGTGTCGCAGCGAAGCGGGAGTATAGGCCGCCTTGGGTGCCCGCGCTGCTCGGTGAATCGCAGCGGCATAGGCGGTGTGCCGCGGCCGAGGCGAAGCGTTTGCAGCCGTACGGCGGAAGCATTATGCTGCCGGCCTGCCCATGATCCCTGATCGTCTCTTGCGCCCCTCATGCCGCCCGGTTCCCTGAAGCTCCGCTGGCTTTTCGTCGCCGCGATGCTGCCAGGCCTGGTTGCGCTGGTGGTATCCCTCGGACGCTCGTATCAGCGCGAACGGGACTACCTCGACAGCCGTGCGATGCAGGCGGCGCGGTCGCTGAGCCAGGCCGTCGACAAGGAAATCTTCAGCGCGCAGAAGGCGATGCAGGGGCTCGCCATCGCCACGGTCACGGACGTCTCGCGCAGGGACTTCGGCAGCTTTTACCGCACTGCCAGCGAGGTGATCCGGCGCACGGGCGTCGCAGATGCGATCGTTCTGACGGAGGGAAGCGGCCAGCAAGTCGTCAACACCCTGGTGCCCTTCGGCGCGAGCCTGCCGCGCACGCAGAACATCGACCGCGTGCGCGAGGTGTTCGCCACGGGCGAACCCTACGTGTCGGACCTGCTGCATGGCACCGTGTCCAAGCGCATGCTCATCACCATCGACGTGCCGGTAATGCGCGAAGGACGGGTGATCTACGACCTCAATGCCGTGCTGATGGCCGAGCGCCTCAATCACGTCCTGCAGGCGCAGGGCATCGCAGACGCGTGGGTCGGCGTCGTGTACGACCGGAATGCCACCATCGCCGCGCGCACGCGCGACCCGGAGCG
>JBLNBJ010000103.1:0-4042 GCA_050259835.1 Ignavibacteria bacterium
CATCGCGCCCCAGCACGCCAACGCCCTCAACTGCCTCGGCCTCGCCTTCCAGAAGCAGGCACGCCTCGACGACGCCATCGACTGCTATTCCCGCGCCGTCGCCGCCTCCCCACAATTCGCCATCGCTCATTACAATCTCGGCTTTCTGCTGCGTCTTCGGGGCAGGCATTCGGACGCCCTCGTCAGCCTCCAGAAGGCCGCCGTGTTGCAGCCGTCGCTGGCGGAGGCGCATTACGAGCTGGGCAACCTGTACAGCGACCAGGGCCGGCAGGCGGAGGCCGCGGAGCACTACGAGAAGGTCGTCGCGCTCTGGCCCGATCACGCCGACGCGCGCAACAACCTCGGTCTGACCTTTCTCAGGCGCGACATGCTCGACGAAGCGGCGGCCTGCTTCGAAGAGGCGATCCGCCTGAAGCCCCAGTCGATGGCCGCCCACAACAACCTCGGTGACATACGGCACAAGCAGGGAAGGCTGAACGAAGCGCTGGCATGCGCAGACACCGCGATCGGACTTGCACCGGAGGTCGCGGGCCTATACATCACCAAGGGCATCGTGCTGCAGGACATGGGACGCTTCGACGAGGCCGAAGCCTGCTACGCGCGCGCCCAGGCCCTGGAACCCGAGGTGCGGACCTGGCAGTTCAACCATGCCCTGTTGCTGCTGCTGCGCGGCAGGCTCGCCGAAGGCTGGAAGCAGTACGAGAGCCGCTTCTATCCGGGCAGCCCTGCGCGCGCCATCGGCTTTCCCCAGCCCCAGTGGGCAGGCGAAAGCCTCGAAGGCAAAAGCCTGCTGATCTGGGAAGACCAGGGCATCGGCGACGAAATCCTGTTTGCCAGCCAGTTCGCGGAGCTGGCGGCCCGCGCTGGCCGCTGTGTGATCGAATGCGCGCCGAAGCTGGTCTCCCTGTTCGCCCGCAGCTTCCCCGGCGCCCAGGTCGTTCCCCGCACAAGCCCGCCGCATCGCGCGATGCAGGAAGGCATCGACTTTCAGATCTCGGCCGGCAGCCTCGCGCGCTGGTTGCGCCCGACCATCGAAGCGTTTCCCCGCCAGCAGGGATACCTGTTGCCCGACGCGGAACGCCTCGCGCATTGGAAGAAGCGCCTCGCCGAACTGGGACCGGACCTCAAAGTCGGCATCTGCTGGCGCAGCAAGCTGCGCGGCGGATTGCGCCACCTCCACTACACGGCATTGGACGATTGGGGACCGATATTGACGGTTCCGGGAGTCCGATTCGTGAATCTGCAGTACGACGACTGTGCGGCGGAAATCGCCGCGGCCAAGCGACGGTTCGGTATTTCCGTGCAGGTTTTCGAGGAAGTCGATCTGTTCGACGATCTCGACGAGGCCGCGGCGCTCATCGGGGCGCTCGATCTCGTTGTCACCGCGCCCACGGCCGTCAGCCGTCTGGCCGCCGCCCAGGGCATCCCGACCTGGGAAATGAGTTACGGCCATTCCTGGGTGTCGCTCGGCACCAACCATGTCCCGTGGCTGCCGGCCCATCGTCAACATGCGCGGCGCTGGGACCAGCCGTGGAGCGAGATCATCGCGGCGATTGGCGACGACTTGAAGCTGGCGGCGGCACAACGCGCCGAATGACGGGCAAGAAAAAGCCGATGCCCCGCGTCGCGGGGCATCGGCTCTCGCTGTGCGAATTGCTATCGGTCTAGATCAGCAAATGCCGGCGCTGGTGCAGGAACCGGCCTTGGACCAGGTCAGGTTCTGGGCGCCCGTCGCGCCAGCGGTGTTCGGAACGAGCATAAAGGTTTCGCCGCTCAGACCGTTGCCGGTGATAGCCGCCGCGACGATGGTGCCGCTCGAATTGGTCGAAACGCTGGAAACATAGCCGGTAGCGGCGGCGGTGGCCGGAATGCCGTTCGTGCCCGCTTGGCCGCAGGAGCTGAGGGCCTGCTTGTCCTGGAAGCAGCTCTCGACGGCCAGCTTGTAGGGCGACGTGGCCTGGACCACTTCCGTGAACTTCGCCTTCTTCGTGTACTGCTGGTAGTTCGGGATCGCGACCGCGGCCAGGATGCCGATGATGGCGACGACGATCATCAGTTCGATGAGCGTAAAGCCTTGTTGGATTTTGCGCATGTAAAGTCTCCGAAAGGAAAGCACTAGAGCGTGCGGCTACCTTAAGGCAAGAACCGGGCCCAAGGAACGGAGCGGATACACAAGGGTTTTTTGGGCGTGGCCCAAGAAAAGACCTCAATGGTCGTCATAATGTGACAAATTTTGTCACTTGGGCGCCACCCGGTAGCCCGGGATCTTCGCCTCCTCGACTCCGTCAATCTGCTGCGCATCGAGAAATTTCTCGGCGTACTTGAGATACACCTTCTCGCGCACGAAGACGTCGAACAGGTCGGGATCGATGTGGCCGCCCTCGGCGAACTTGCCCATGATGTTCATCGCCTGCGAGAGCTTCATGCCCGGCTTGTAGGGACGGTCGCGCGCGGTGAGCGCCTCGAAGATGTCGGCGATGCCCATCATGCGCGCCTGCACCGACATCTGGTCGCGCGTCAGGCCCTTCGGGTAGCCCTTGCCGTCCATGCGTTCGTGGTGGCCGCCGGCGTATTCGGTTACATGTGTCAGGTGCTTGGGCCACGGCAGGCGCTCGAGCATCTTGATGGTCGCGACGATGTGATAGTTGATGGTCTCGCGCTCCTTGGGCGTCAGCGTGCCGGCGCGGATGGTCAGGTTGTCGATCTCGTCGGTGGTGAGGAACTCCGCCTCGACGCCTTCGACGTTGCGCCAGCGGCGCTGCTGGCCGATGTCGCGCACGCGCTGCTGGTCGGCTTCCGACATGAATTCGCCGCCGGTGTTGGTCTTGCGCAGGAAGGCGCGGTCCTCGTCGAGGCCCTGCACGTCTTCCCAATACTCGCCCCAGAGCTTCGCCTCGGCTTCGGCGTCCTTCTTGTCGCGCAGCGCCAGGCACTTGCGCAGCGTCTCGATCTCGGCGTCGCGCTTGAGCACTTCGAAGCGCGTGTCGACCAGCCCGATACGGTCGAAGATGGTCTGCAGCTTGGTCGCCTTGTCGACCACGTGCACCGGGGTCGTCACCTTGCCGCAGTCGTGCAGCATGCCGGCGATCTTGAGCTCGTAGCGATCCTTGTCGGACATCTGGAACTCGGCCAGCGGGCCCTTGCTGGTGGCATTGACGGCCTCGGCGATCAGCATGGTGAGCTCGGGCACGCGCTGGCAGTGGCCGCCGGTATAGGGCGATTTCTCGTCGATCGCCAGGTTGATCAGGTTGATGAAGGACTCGAACAGGTTTTCCAGCTGCGAGATCAGCATGCGGTTGG
This sequence comes from Ignavibacteria bacterium, assembly GCA_050259835.1. Classification (GTDB taxonomy): domain Bacteria; phylum Pseudomonadota; class Gammaproteobacteria; order Burkholderiales; family Rhodocyclaceae; genus Nitricoxidireducens. The sequence continues at coordinate 3,301 of JBLNBJ010000103.1, forward strand.
TCAGCGCGATGGCGGCCTGCGAAGCCAGCGATTCGGCCAGGCTCTGATCGGCCGGCGAGAACGGCACGACATCGCCGCCCGGATGCCTGGCATTGAGCAACTGCAGCACGCCGATGATCTCGTTCTCGTGGTTCTTCATCGGCACGGTGAGGAAGGACTTGGACCGATAGCCCGTGCGCTCGTCGAACTTGCGGGTGCCGCTGAAATCGAAGCCGGCCTCTTCGTAGGCGTCGGCGATGTTGATGGTCTTGTCGTTGATGGCCGCGTAGGCGGCGATCATCGAGTTGTTCGGCTCGCCGTCTTCCTTGGCGAGCGGCACGTTGGGGAAGTTGATCGGGTTGCCGCTGGTGCCGCCCATGCGGATGCCGAGCGAGTCGGTGCGCACGATCTCGAAGCGCAGCGCCTTGCCGTCATCGGTCTTGCGATAGAGCGTGCCGCCGTCGGCCTGGGTGATGTCCTTCGCGGCCTCGAGGATGAGTTCCAGCAGGCGGTCGATGCTGCGTTCGTGCGAGAGCGCCGCGCCGATGGCGTTGAGCTGCTCCAGGCGCCGGAACAGGTCGGCTTGGGTGTCCATGGTTCCCTCCTTATTCGTAGTCCCGGCGCCAGGGCGCCCCAAGCCGAGCGAGCGTCACTTGATGCAGACGGCGCGCACCTGCTTCATGTCGGTGATGCCCTGCAGCACCTTCTCCATGCCGTCCATCTTGAGGGTCAGCATGCCGTCGTCGAGCGCCTGGGCCAGCAG
>JBLNBJ010000104.1:0-4245 GCA_050259835.1 Ignavibacteria bacterium
CCGCCCGCCCCGACCGCCGGCGGCACCGCGGCGCCGCCCGGCACCGCCAACGCCAGCATCGCCTACAACGCGCCGGTCAATTTCAACAAGAACGCCACGATCAACTACGAAGTCGACAAGACGGTGCGCCACACCAAGGGCGTGCCCGGCGTCGTGCGCCGCCTCTCGGTGGGCGTCGTGGTCAACCAGAAGAAGGGCCCGGAGAAGGACGGCAAGCCCGGCAAGCCGATTCCGCTGACCGACGCCGAGATCAAGCAGATCACGGCCCTGGCGCGCGAGGCCGTCGGTTTCAGCCAGGAGCGCGGCGATTCGCTCAACGTCGCCAACGTGCTGTTCGCCCCCCAGGAGAAGGAAGCCATCCCGAGCGCGCCGCTCTGGAAGGATCCGGAAGTAATCGGTCTGGCCAAGGAACTCGCGAAGTACCTGCTGCTCGCAGTGGTCGCGTACCTCGTCTGGACCAAGATGTTGAAACCTTTCTTCTCGCAAATGTACGAAGCAGCGAAGCGCGCCGAAGCCGAGCGGCTGCGCGCGGCGCACGTCGCGCATGCCGGCGAGGAGATGTCGGCGCGCGGCGTGGACTACGAGACCAAGTTGCAGCAGGCGCGCGACCTGGCACGCAACGATCCCAAGGTCGTGGCCAACGTGATCAAGGAGTGGGTGGGTGGCAGCGGCGAACCCCGATGAAGGCGTAGAAGACAGCGCGATCCTGCTGCTCTCGCTCGGCGAGGACGACGCGGCGTCGGTGCTGAAGAACCTGGGCCCGAAGGAGGTCCAGAAGCTCGGCCATGCCATGACGGCATTGAAGGCGGTGCCGCGCGAGCGCATCGAATCGGTGCTCGACAAGCTCCATTCGCAGACCGCCGCCGGCGGACCCTTCGCCGTCGACGAAGGCGCCATCCGCGCCATGCTCACCAAGGCGCTGGGCGACGACCGCGCCGCCAACCTGATTTCGCGCATCATGCAGGGCGGCGACACCGCCGGCATCGAGAGCCTCAAGTGGATGGACGCCGCCACGGTGGCCGACCTCATCAAGAACGAGCATCCGCAGATCATCGCGACCATCATGGTGCACCTCGAGTTCGACCAGGCCGGCGAAGTGCTCAAGCTATTCACCGAGCGCCTGCGCAACGACGTGCTGCTGCGCGTCGCGACGCTCGACGGCGTGCAGCCGGCCGCCTTGAAGGAGCTCAACGACGCGCTGATGCGGCTGCTTTCCGGCTCGGCGGCGAACGTCAGGAAGGCCGCCATGGGCGGCACGCGCCACGCCGCGGAAATCCTCAACTTCGTCGGCCAGCAGGTCGAGACGTCGATCATCGACAACGTGCGCGAATACGATCCGGACCTCGCGCAGAAGATCCTCGACGAGATGTTCGTGTTCGAGAACCTGCTCGACGTCGACGACCGCGGCATCCAGCTGCTGCTGCGCGAAGTGCAGTCCGACTCGCTGATCGTCGCGCTCAAGGGCGCGCCGCCGGAACTGCGCGACAAGATCTTCAAGAACATGTCCCAGCGCGCCGCCGAGATGCTCAAGGAAGACCTCGAGTCCAAGGGCCCGGTGCGCCTGTCCGAGGTGGAAGCCGAGCAGAAGGAGATCCTGAAGATAGCGCGCCGCCTCGCCGACGAAGGCCAGATCGTCCTGGCCGGCAAGGGCGGCGAAGACCAGATGGTCTAAGGACGCGCGATGTCCGACGACAAGGGTCAGCTCACCGCCTGGGAACGCTGGGAGCTCGCCGATTTCGACACGCCGAAGGCGGCCGCCAAGCCCGCCGACAAGGCCAAGGCGCCCGTCGAGCCCGAGGTGAAGCTGCCGACCGCCGAGGAAATCGAGCGCATCTACCAGGAAGCGCAGGAACAGGGGCGCAGCCAGGGCTTCGAAGAAGGCCGCAAGGCCGGTTACGAGGAAGGCCAGGCCAAGGCGCGCGACGAAGCCGCGCGGCTCGCCCGCCTGGGCGAGCGTTTTGCCGGTTCGCTCTCCCAATTCGACGCCGCGGTCGCCGACGAACTGCTGGCCCTGGCCGTCGAGTTCGCCCGCCAGGTGGTGCGCCAGGAAATCCATGCCCATCCCGAATCGCTGCTGACGGTGATCCGCGAAGCGCTCGAGCAGATTCCCCATCAGCACGCCACCGTGCGCCTCAACCCGGAGGACGCCTCGCTGGCGCGCTCCTATCTGGGCGACCAGCTCGCGCATTTCGGCCACCGCATCCTCGAAGACGCCGCGCTGGTCCGCGGTGACTGCATCGTCGAGTCCGGCAACAGCCACGTCGACGCCACCGTCGCCACACGCTGGCGCCGCGTGCTGGACGGCCTGGGCATGGACGCGGCCTGGCAGCCGAAGGACGAGGCGTGAACGAAACCATCGACGCCTGGCGGCGCTTCCTGGCGTCGAACCGCGAGCAGTTGGCGCCCGCGAATCCGTTCCAGCTATCAGGCCGCCTCACGCGCGTGAACGGGCTCGTCATGGAGGCGGCCGGCATCAAGCTGCCGCTCGGCTCGGGCTGCCGCATCCTGGTGCCCGGCGGCGGCGCGGTGGAGGCGGAAGTGGTGGGCTTCAACGGCGAGAAGCTGTTCATGATGCCGACCGAGGACGTGCACGGCCTGTCACCCGGGGCACAGGTCGTGCCGCTGGAGTTCAAGCCGCCGCCGCCGCGGCTGGACAAGCTCGGCGAGCATCACCGCCGCGCCTTCGATCGCGCCAAGCATCTTCCGGTCGGGGATCAGCTGCTCGGCCGCGTGGTCGACAGCAACGGCCGGCCGCTCGACGCGCTCGGTCCGCTCGACGCGAAGGAATCGCGCTCGCTCGTCAGCCGCCCGATCAACCCGCTGGCACGTGCGCCGATCGAGCGCAGCCTCGACGTCGGCATCCGCGCCATCAACGGCCTGCTGACGGTCGGCCGCGGCCAGCGTCTCGGCCTCTTCTCCGGCTCGGGCGTCGGCAAGAGCGTGCTGCTCGGGATGATGGCGCGCTATACGGCGGCCGAGGTCATCGTCGTCGGCCTGATCGGCGAACGCGGCCGCGAGGTCAAGGAATTCATCGAGCAGAACCTCGGCGACGAAGGCCGGCGCCGCTCGGTCGTGATCGCCGCGCCGGCCGACGTGAGCCCCTTGATGCGCCTGCAGGGCGCCGCCTACGCCACCACCGTGGCCGAGCATTTCCGCGACGAAGGCCGCGAAGTGCTGCTGATCATGGACTCGCTCACGCGCTACGCCATGGCGCAGCGCGAGATCGCGCTGGCGATCGGCGAGCCGCCGGTGACGCGCGGCTATCCGCCCTCCGTCTTCGCGCGACTGCCGCAACTGGTCGAGCGCGCCGGCAACGGCCCGAGCGGCGGCGGCTCCATCACGGCCTTCTACACCGTGCTGGCCGAAGGCGACGACCAGCAGGACCCGATCGCCGATTCGGCGCGCGCCATCCTCGACGGCCACTTCGTGCTGTCGCGCAGCCTCGCCGACAGCGGCCACTATCCGGCCATCGACATCGAGCAGTCGATCTCGCGCGCGCTCACCAACCTGGTCACGGCCGACCACCTCGACCTGATCCGCACCTTCAAGCAGCTCTACTCGCGCTACCAGCGCTCGCGCGACCTGCTCGCCGTCGGCGCCTACGCGAAGGGCTCCGACCCGATGCTCGACCGCGCCATCGCCCTCTACCCGCTGCTCGAGCGCTTCCTGCAGCAGCGCATCGACGAGCGTTCGGATTACGGCACGAGCCTCGCCGCGCTGCGTGCCATCTTCGGCACGGCGGCGTAGAATCGCCGGCGACCGGACCTCCCGCTTCCGCTGAAGAAGGGAACTCGCCGCCGGCTCCGCCATGGCCCAGGAATTCCCGCTCCAGATCCTGCTCGACCTCTCGCAGCTTCAGCTCGACGAAGCCGCGCGCCGCCTTGGCGAGTTCATCGCCAGCGAGCAGGAAGCCACCCAGCGCCTCGACATGCTGGTCCAGTACCGCGAGGAGTACCGCAACCGTTTTCTGGCGGCCGCCAAGGATGGCATCAATCTCGACGCCTGGCGCAACTACCGCGCCTTCCTCGACCGGCTCGACGCCGCGGTCAGCCAGGCCAACGAGCTGGTGCTAGCCTCGCAGCGCCGCACAAGCGCCGGCCAGGAGGAATGGCTGAAGAAGCGCGGCAAGGTCAATGCCTTCGACACCCTCGCCCAGCGCCACCAGGCGCGCCTCGACTACGCCGAACAACGGCGCGAACAGAAGGCCTCCGACGAGCACACGGCGACGCGGCACAAAAAAGCCGA
>JBLNBJ010000105.1:0-6279 GCA_050259835.1 Ignavibacteria bacterium
GCACTATCCGCACCATCCCGTCATGCCGGGCGTGCTGATGATCGAGGCGCTGGCGCAGACGGCTGCGATCCTGTCCTTCAAGACCATGGGCGGCAAGCCGGACGACAAATCGGTCTACTACTTCGTCGGCATCGATGGCGCGCGCTTCAAGCGCCCGGTCGGCCCCGGCGACCAGCTCATCATGGAAGTCTCCATCGTCGCCAACAAGCGCGGGCTATGGAAGTTCGCCGCAGCGGCGAAGGTGGACGGCAACGTCGCCGTCGAGGCCGAGCTGATGTGCACGGTGCGCGCGATCGAATGAGCGGGCCGGCGATCCATCCGACCGCAATCGTCCATCCGGGCGCGCGGCTCGGCGCCGGCGTGGAGATCGGCGCGTATTCGATCATCGGCGAGCATGTCGAGATCGGCGAGGGTACTTGGGTGGGCCCGCATGTAGTCATCGGCGGGCATACGCGCATCGGGCGCGACAATCGCATCTTCCAGTTCAATTCAATCGGTGCCGAGCCTCAGGACAAGAAATACGCGGGCGAACCGACCCGCCTCGAAATCGGCGACCGCAACACCATTCGCGAGTTCTGCACGCTGAACTGCGGCACGGCGCAGGATGCCGGCGTGACGCGGCTGGGCGACGACAACTGGATCATGGCCTACGTGCATCTTGCCCATGACTGCCAGATCGGCAACCGCACCATCTTCGCCAACAACGCGCAACTCGCCGGGCATGTGCACGTGGGCGACTGGGTCATCCTCGGCGGTTTCACCGTCGTCCATCAGTTCGTGCGCATCGGCGCGCACAGCATGACCGGCATGGGCACGATCCTCTTCCAGGACGTGCCGCCGTACGTCATGGTTTCCGGCAACCCGTCGGCGCCGCACGGCATCAACAGCGAAGGGCTCAAGCGGCGCGGCTTCGACAGCCCGACCATCATGGCCATCAAGCGCGCCTACAAGACCCTCTACAAGGCGGGACTCAAGCTCGATGAAGCGGTCGCCGGCCTCTCGACCGAGCGCGAGAAGGTTCCCGAGCTCGGTCCGCTGGTGGATTTCCTGGCCCAGCCGGGCCGCGGCATCGTCCGCTGACATGGCGGCGGTTCGCATCGCCATGGTGGCAGGCGAGGCCTCCGGCGATCTGCTGGCGGCGCACCTGATCGCCGCGCTCAAGCAGCGCCTGCCAGATGCCCAATTCGTCGGCATCGGTGGTCCCAAGATGCAGCGCGAAGGCTTCGACGCCTGGTGGCCCGCGGAAAAGCTCGCGGTGCGCGGCTACGCCGAGGTCTTGAGGCACTACCGCGAAATCACCGGCATACGCAGCCAGTTGGTGTCGCGGCTGCTGCGCGAGAAACCGGACGTCTTCATCGGCGTCGACGCGCCCGACTTCAATCTCGCCGTCGAGAAGAAGTTGAAAGCGCGCGGCATCCCGGCAATCCATTACGTCAGTCCCTCGGTCTGGGCATGGCGCGGGGGCCGCGTCGACAAGATCGGCCGTTCCGTCAGCCGCATCCTGGCGATGTTTCCCTTCGAGCCGGCCATCTACGAAGGGCGCAACATCCCCGTCAGCTACGTGGGGCACCCGCTGGCCGACATGATCCCCCTCGAGGAAGGCCGCGCGACGGCACGCGCCAGGCTCGAGCTTCCCGACGACGTTCCCATCTTTGCGCTGCTGCCCGGCAGCCGGCAATCGGAACTGCGCTTCTTGGGCGAACTGTTCATCGAGACCGCCAAGCGGCTGCACCAGCAGTTCCCGGCGGCGCTATTCCTGGTGCCGCTCGTCTCGCGCGAGACGCGCAACCAGTTCGAGGAGGCCCTGTGGCAGCAGGGCGCGCAGGAACTGCCGATCAAGATGCTGTTCGGCCATGCGCAGGACGCGCTTGCGGCAGCCGATTGCGCCCTGGTTGCGAGCGGCACCGCAACGCTCGAGGCGGCCTTGCTGAAGACCCCGATGGTGATCGCCTATCGCATGTCTTCATGGTCCTGGCGTCTGATGCGCCGCATGCGCTACCAGCCGTGGGTAGGGCTGCCCAACATCCTGGCCGGGCGCTTCGTCGTGCCGGAGTTCCTGCAGGACGAGGCAACGCCCGAGAATCTCGCCCAGGCGCTGGGCAACCTGCTGATGGACGCTTCGGTGCGGCAGCGCCTTTCTGCCGTGTTCGAGGACATCCATCGCCAGTTGAAGCAGGGCACGGCCGAGAAGGCCGCCGCCGCCATCCTGCCTTACGTGGAAGCGGCATGAAGATCTGCGGCGTCGACGAAGCGGGACGCGGGCCGCTGGCCGGTCCCGTATATGCTGCCGCCGTCATCCTCGATCCGGCCCGGCCGATCGAAGGTCTCGACGATTCCAAGAAGCTTTCCGAAAAACGCCGCGACCTGCTCGCCGTCCTGATACGCGAGAGGGCGCTGGCCTGGGCCGTCGCCTGGGCGACGGTCGAGGAGATCGATGCGATCAACATCCTGCAGGCGACCATGCTGGCGATGCAGCGCGCCGTGTCCGGGTTGGCCGCGACGCCCGATGAAGTCCTGGTCGACGGAAATCGCGTTCCGCAACTCGAGGTGCCGGCTCGTGCCATCGTCGGGGGCGATGCCAGCGTCGCCGAGATTTCCGCCGCCTCGATTCTCGCCAAGACCTTTCGCGATGCCGAGATGCTGCGGCTCCATGCGCTCGCTCCGCAATACGGGCTCGATCGCCACAAGGGCTATGGCACCGCCGCGCACCTCGAGGCCTTGCGTCTCCACGGTGCAGCGGACTTTCACCGGCGCAGTTTCGCGCCGGTGCGGGAAGCCCTGGCGCTGCCGCGCTGATGAAAGCCATCGCGTCGCGCGACAACCCGAGCTTCAAGGCGCTGCGCCTGCTGGCCAAGGACGGCCGCGAGCAGCAGCGCCAGCAGCGCGCCGTGATCGACGGCGTGCATCTGGTATCCGAATACATGGCGCGCGTCGGGCTGCCGCAGTTATTGGCCGTGAGCGAGAGCGGTGCCGCGCATCGGGAAGTGCAAGGCGTGCTGACGGCGGGCGCCGGCGTGGAGACGGTGCTGTTGCGCGACGCCCTGTTCGCCGAGGTGAGCGGAACGCCGAACCCGGTCGGCATCCTGGCGGCCATCCCGATTCCGGCCGCGCCGACCGAACCGCTGTGCGATTCCTGCGTCCTGCTCGAGGGCATCCAGGATGCCGGCAACGTCGGCACAATCCTGCGCACTGCCGCGGCGGCCGGCGTGCGCGACGCGGTGCTCGGTCCCGGGTGCGCCGGGGCGTGGACCATGCGGGTGCTGCGTGCGGCGCAGGGCGCGCATTTCGGCCTTGCGATTCGAGAACACGCCGACCTTGCGCGGGTGGTCGCGGACCATCCGGGAATGAGCGTTGCCACCGTGGTCAGCGGTGGCACGGCGCTCTACGATCTCGACCTGCGCGGTCCCGTCGCCTGGATCTTCGGCAACGAGGGAGCGGGCGTCTCGGCCGGGCTGGCCGCGGCGGCCAAGGTTCGGGCGAGCATTCCCATGGCTTCCGGAAGCGAGTCGCTCAACGTTGCAGCCGCGGCTGCGGTCTGCCTGTTCGAAGCCCGGCGGCAGCGACTCTAGACCTGCGCGCAAAGAAATCGCTTGCATTTGCCCGGCGGGTGGTCCATAGTGACGGCCGCGATCCTCAAGTAGTGCCGTTGCTGTTCGGTTCCGTGTCCGCATCTCCGCGGAAACATTCCCTCATCACCCCGCTGTCTTGACGCTTCGCCCCACTGGGGCAATTCCCCTATTTTTTGTTTTTTCAGGATATTCAAGACATGGCAATTGGTACTGTTAAGTGGTTCAACGATTCGAAGGGTTTCGGCTTCATCACGCCTGAGGGCGGCGGCGAAGACCTCTTCGCGCATTTCTCGGCCATCCAGGCCCAGGGTTTCAAGACCCTCACGGAAGGTCAGCGCGTCAGCTTCGACGTCACCACCGGCCCGAAGGGCAAGCAGGCGTCGAACATTCGCCCCGAGTGATCGGCCTCCCGGCACGGCGTTGATCGCCGTGCCGCCGCAAGCCCGGCATGCGCCGGGCTTTGTCGTTTTCTGATGACAGATTCTGGAGCACTCGTGGCCAAGGAAGAACTTCTCGAAATGAACGGGGTGGTGATGGAAGTGCTGCCCGATTCGCGCTATCGCGTCACGCTGGACAACGGCCACAACCTGGTCGCGTACAGCGCCGGCAAGATGCGCAAGCATCACATCCGGATTCTCGCGGGAGACCGAGTCTCGCTCGAGATGTCTCCCTACGACCTCAGCAAGGGGCGGATCACGTTCCGCCATATCGAAGGCCGCGCTCCCGTGGCTGCGGCACCGCGCCGCCATTGAAGGTACCTCATCATGAACACGTCACCCGTCTTCGAGCACATCAAGAAGCATGGCCAGGTGCGCGATGCTGAAATTGCGTCGGCGCTGGGACTCGGGTTGACCAAGGTTCGCAGTTCGCTTTCCGATCTCTCCGCAACGGGGCAGATCTCCTGCTGCAGCGTGACGCGCTTCCAGGACGGGAAGTCGATCGAAGAGATCCTCTGCCGGGTCTCCGGATACATTCCTCCCGCCGCGCCGGGGCGCAAGCCCAAGCGCTAGCCGGCGGCTCTCCGCCTAGGCGGCCGCAAAGTCGCGCCGCCGCGCCCACAGGCGGGCGACGGCGAACAGGCTGGTATTCACCGTGGCCGCAATCCAGGCGAGGGGTTCCATCGTGCCGTCGTGGCTGGCGCCGACCCACAGGCCGGCCAGGAAGGCCAGCAGCATGGTGACGAAGCCCAGCAGCCCCGCCGCCGCGCCCGCCCGCTCCGGGAAGGGCGCCACCGCGCCGGCCTGGGCGCAGGGGAAGTTGATGCCATGCGCGCACATGGTCACGAACTGGCAGAGCGGCACGATCGTCCAGTGCCGCAAGCCGCCGGCGACGAGCGCAACGAACAGCAGGCCGCCGGCGAGCGAGAGCGCGGTGCCCAGTTCCAAAGCGCGATCGACGCCGACCCGCCCCATCAGCTTGCGGCACGCGATGGTGCCGGTCAGGTAGCCGGAGACGCCGAAGGCGTAGCAGTAGCCGTAGTACTGCGTCGGCATGCCGAGCACCGTGATCAGCACGAAGGACGAGCCGGAAATGAAGACGAAGATCGAGGCATAAGACAGCGCGCCGGGGAGGGCATAGGCCCAGAACACCGGTGCGCCGGCGATGCGCCGGTAGCTCTCCAGCATGCCGTCCAGCCGCATGGCGCGCGGATCGGGTGCGGCATTGGTCTCGCGCAGATGGCGCAGCGTCGCCGCCGTTAGGATCAGGCACAGCAGCGTCAGTGCCGCGAAGGCGGCGCGCCAGCCGAATGCCACCTGCAGGTAGCCGCCGGCGATCGGGCCGAGCAGCGGCGCGAAGGAGAGCAGCATGCTTGCCCGCGCGATGACGTGCGCCCCTTCGGCCGGGGCGTAGGCGTCGCGGATGATGGCGCGCGCGATCACCACGGCCGTGCAGCAGCCGACGGCCTGGACGAAGCGGGCTGCCAGCAGCACGCCGATGCTCGGCGCCAGACCGCAGGCGACGCTGGCAATGGCATAGAGGCCGAGCCCGCCGAGCAGCACGGGGCGGCGGCCGTAGCGATCGGAGAGCGGTCCGCTGACGAGCTGGGCGGCACCGAAGCCGAGCACGAACAACGAGAGCGTTTGCTGCACCATTGCCGGCGTCGCGGCGAAGTAGGTGGCAAGGTGCGGCAGCGAGGCGAGGTAGAGATCCGTGGAAAGCGGCTGCAGCATCAGGCAGCCGGTGATCAGCCAGAGCAGGACGAGCGGCGACATCAAGCCTTCTGCCGCATCAGCCGGCCCTTCTCCCGCTCCCAATCCTTCTTCTTCTCGTCCTCGCGCTTGTCGTACTGCTTCTTGCCCTTGGCGAGCCCGATCAGTGCCTTGATGCGGCCCTTGCTGTAATGCAGGTCGAGCGGAACCAGCGCATAGCCCGCGCGCTCCACCTTGCCGATCAGGTTGGCGATCTCCCGTTCGTGCAGCAAGAGCTTGCGGGTGCGCACCGGGTCCGGCTTGACGTGCGTGGAGGCGGCAAGCAGCGGGCTGATGTGTGCGCCGATCAGATAGACCTCGCCATCCTTGAGGATGACATAGGCCTCCTTGATCTGCGCGCGGCCGGCGCGGATTGCCTTGACTTCCCACCCCTCCAGCACGAGGCCCGCTTCGATGCTGCCATAATAGACGGCGCCGGTTATTTTACGGTATTTATAAAGGTCATTTTACCTGTATGTATCCCGGTACTTGCCGCTGTAGCTGTTTTTAGTGCTGTCGGC
>JBLNBJ010000106.1:0-6625 GCA_050259835.1 Ignavibacteria bacterium
CCGCGCTGCTGGCGGCCAACGACCCCATGCCCATGTCGGAACTCAAGAAGCTGTTCGACGAAGAGTTCGACGACGACACCTGGCGCACGCTGCTCGACGACCTGCGGCGCGATTGGGCCAATCGCGGCGTCGAACTGACCCAGTTGGCCACGGGCTGGCGCTTCCAGACGCGCCCTGAATACCAGGCCTATCTCGATCGCCTCAAGAACGAGAAGCCGACGAAGTACTCGCGTGCCGTGATGGAGACGCTGGCGATCATCGCCTATCGCCAGCCGGTGACGCGCGGCGACATCGAAGACATCCGCGGCGTTGCCGTCTCGCCCAACATCCTGAAGACGCTCGAGGCACGCGGCTGGATCGATACCGTCGGTCACCGCGACGCGCCCGGTCGTCCGGCGCTCTATGCCACGACGCGCAAGTTTCTCGACGACCTCGGCCTGCGCAGCCTCTCCGAATTGCCGCCGCTGACCGAGATCGAGAAGGTCATGGACCTTGCCGAGCAGCCTGTGGCTGCAGCACTCGCGGGCAGTGAAGAGCTTCCTGCGCCGCCGCCCGTTCCCGAAGGCCAACTTTCCCTCGATACCGAAGTCCCGACAAATGCCGAAACCTCCCCGGACGCCGAAAGCGGCGCAGCCGACGAACTCCCCGCGGCCGCCGAAGCCGCCGGCCCCGAAGAAGCCCCTGCGCAGCAAGAAGCGTAGCCCGCTGCGGCCGCCGCAGGCGAAGGCTGCCGTTGCGCGGGATGGCGCGCCGGCAGAGCCATCCGCTGCGTCCGAGTCCTCGGTCAAGCTGCAGAAGGCGCTTGCCGACGCCGGCCTGGGCTCGCGCCGGGAACTCGAGGAGTGGATTGCCGCCGGACGCGTCAGCGTCAATGGCGAGCCCGCGCATGTCGGCCAGCGCATCGAGCCGACCGACAAGGTTCGCGTCAATGGCCGGCTGGTGAACCTCAAGACTTCGACGCGGACGCCGCGCGTGCTCATTTACCACAAGCCCGAAGGGGAGATCGTCTCCCGCGACGATCCCGAAAAGCGCGCCAGCGTGTTCGAGAAGCTGCCGCGCATCAACGGCGGGCGCTGGATCGCCATCGGCCGACTCGACTTCAATTCCTGCGGCCTGCTGTTGTTCACCAGCAGCGGCGACCTTGCCAACCGCCTGATGCACCCGCGCTACGGGCTCGAGCGCGACTACGCGGTACGCGTCCTCGGCGAACTCTCCGACGAGGCCGCGCAACGCCTGACGACGGGCATCGAGATCGGCGACGGCGAGGCGCGTTTCCTGCGGCTGATGGATGCGGGCGGCGAGGGCGCCAATCACTGGTACAACGTCACCTTGGCCGAAGGCCGCAACCGCGAGGTGCGCCGCATGTTCGAAGCGGTGGGCGTGACGGTGAGCCGCCTGATGCGGGTGCGCTATGGCCCGATCGTCCTGCCGCCGGGCCTCAAGCGCGGGCATTGCCGCGAACTCGAGCCGGCGGAAGTCGGACAATTGCTGAAAATCCTCGACAAGCCGGCGCCCGCCGGAGCCTAAAAAACCCCGAAAAATCCGCAGCATGGTTGCATGGGGAGGCGCCGCGCTGCTATAATCCGCCCGTTTTGTTGGGCACCGTTCTCGGATAGAGAGAAAGAATGGGCTTTCGAGCCCATTTTTCTTTTGTGGCGTCGCTAATGCAACTGCTTGAACTGATCGAAAAAGCCGTCAATGGCCTGGGTTACGAACTCGTTGATTTCGAGACGAGTCCGCGCGCCCGGCTGCTGCGCGTCTTCATCGACAAGGAGGCGGGCATTTCGGTCGACGACTGCGCCGCGGTCAGCAACCATCTGACGCGGCTGTTCACGGTCGAGAACGTCGATTACGACCGTCTGGAGGTTTCGTCGCCCGGGATGGACCGGCCGCTGAAGAAGGCTGCGGATTTCGCGCGCTTCGTCGGCGCCGACGTGCAGTTCAAGCTGCGCGTGCCGGTGGGCAATCAGCGCAACTTCCGCGGCACCCTGCTGGGCGAGGCGGACGGCCAGGTGCGTTTCGAGGTCGAAGGCGCGGAGCAGGCGTTCGCGCTCGACAACATCGAGAAGGCGCGCCTGGTGCCCAAGTTTTGAGAATGAGTGATTACACGAATTGGTCGGAGGGAACGGAATGAGCCGCGAGATGTTGCTACTGGTGGACGCCCTGGCACGGGAAAAGAACGTGGACAAGGACACGGTGTTCGCCGCCCTTGAGATGGCCTTGGCCTCCGCGACCAAGAAGCGCGTCAACGACGAAGCCGACGTGCGCGTGGAGATCGACCGCAACACGGGCGGCCATGAGGCCTTCCGCCGCTGGCTGGTGGTGCCCGACGACCTGGTGGAAAACCCCGAACAGCAGATCGGCCTCACCGAGGCGCGCGAGCAACTGCCGGACGTGCAGCTCGAGGATTACGTCGAGGAGCCGCTCGAGCCGGTCGACTTCGGTCGCATCGGCGCCCAGGCCGCCAAGCAGGTGATCCTGCAGAAGATCCGCGACGCCGAGCGCGAGCAGATCCTCAACGACTTCCTCGAGCGCAAGGAACATCTGGTCACCGGCCAGGTCAAGCGCATGGAGAAGGGCGACGCCATCATCGAAGCCGGCCGCATCGAAGCGCGCCTGCCGCGCGATCAGATGATCCCGAAGGAAAACCTGCGTCCCGGCGACCGCGTGCGCGCCTGGCTCAAGAAGATCGACCGCCAGGCCCGCGGCCCGCAGCTGATCCTGTCGCGCACGGCACCGGAATTCATCATGAAGCTGTTCGAGCTCGAAGTGCCCGAGATCGAAGACGGCATCATCGAGATCAGGGCGGCGGCGCGCGATCCCGGCGTGCGCGCCAAGATCGCCGTGAAGTCGAACGACCCGCGCGTCGATCCGCAGGGTACCTGCATCGGCATGCGCGGCTCGCGCGTGACGGCGGTCACCAACGAATTGGCCGGCGAGCGCGTCGATATCGTGCTGTGGTCGGCCGATCCCGCGCAGTTCGTCATCGGCGCCTTGGCCCCGGCCGAGGTGCAGAGCATCGTGGTCGACGAAGAGAAGCACAGCATGGACGTGGTGGTCGACGAGAACAACCTCGCCATCGCCATCGGCCGCGGGGGCCAGAACGTTCGCCTGGCGACCGAGCTGACCGGCTGGACCATCAACCTCATGACGGTCGAGGAATCGCAGCAGAAGCAGCAGGCCGAGAGCTCGACGATCCGTCAGCTGTTCATGGAAAAGCTGGACGTCGACGAGGAAGTGGCGGACATCCTGATCCAGGAAGGCTTCTCCACGCTAGAGGAAATCGCCTACGTGCCGCTGCAGGAAATGCTGGAGATCGAGGCCTTCGACGAGGCGACGGTCAACGAACTGCGCGACCGCGCCCGCAACGTGCTGCTGACCGAGGCGATCGTCGACGAGGAACAGCTCGAGAAGGTTGCCGAGGACATGCTCGGTCTCGAAGGCATGGACAAGCAGCTGGCGGCCAAGCTGGCGCGCAGCAATGTGTGCACGCGCGACGATCTGGCCGACCTCGCTGTCGACGAACTGACCGAAATGACGGGCATCGACGAGCAGCGGGCGAAGGCCCTCATCACGGTGGCGCGAGCCCACTGGTTCACGGACGAACAACAGTAAGGGGAACGGTCTAATGGCAACGATGAACGTCTCCCAATTTGCCGCCGAGCTCAAGATGCCGGCCGCCAACCTGCTGGAGCAGCTGGCCAAGGCCGGCGTGCGCAAGGAAGCGGCCGACGACGTGCTCAGCGAGCAGGACAAGACGCGCCTGCTCGAGTACCTGCGCAAGTCGCACGGCGATACTGCGCCCAAGGCCAAGATCACGCTGACGCGCAAGCAGACCACAGAAATCAAGTCGGCCGATTCCACCGGCAAGTCGCGCACCATCCAGGTGGAGGTGCGCAAGAAGCGCGTCTTCGTCAAGCGCGACCCGGCCGAACTGGCCGCCGAGGCGGCGGCGGAGGCGGCGGCCGAGGCCGCTGCGGCGGCGGCTGCCGCGGCGCCCGTCGTAGAAGCTGCGCCGGAGCCCGAGCCTGAACCCGCGCCCGTGCCCGCGCCGGCACCCGAACCGACGCCGGAGCCCGCCGCACCGGCGCCCGTCGTTGCCGAAGCGCCGCCGGCCGCGCCGGCGCCGCGCGGCTACGTGCTCGACGAGAAGCAACGCGCGCTGCGCGAGGCCGAAGCCAAGCGCCAGGCGCAACTCGCCACGATCCAGGCGGCTGAACTGAAGGAAAAGCAGGAGCGCGAGCAGCGCGCCCGCGCCGAAGCCGAGGCGCGCCTCGCCGCGCAGCAGGCGGCGGCGCAGAAGGCCGCCGAACAGCCGAAGGCGGATGTCTCCGGCACGCTCCACAAGCCGGCGGCCAAGCCGGGCGAAGAGAAGAAGCCGGCCAAGAAGGACGCCAAGCCGGGCGCCTGGAAGGACGACGCCGCCAAGAAGCGCGGCATCAAGACGCGCGGCGATGCCGGCGGCGGTGCCGGCGGCTGGCGCGGCGGTCCCAAGGGACGCCATGGCCGTCACCACGATGAGGCGCCGGCGCAGCAGCAGCCGGTCGAAGCCGTCGTCCGCGACGTCCATATCCCGGAGACCATCAGCGTCGCCGATCTCGCCCACAAGATGTCGGTGAAGGCCACCGAGGTCATCAAGGCGCTGATGAAGATGGGCACCATGGTGACCATCAACCAGCAGCTCGACCAGGAAACCGCGATGATCATCGTCGAGGAGATGGGCCACCGGCCCTTCGCCGCCAAGCTCGACGATCCGGATGCCTTCCTCGACGAAGCCGCCGCGCACAAGGATGCGGAAGCATTGCCGCGCGCGCCGGTGGTCACCGTCATGGGCCACGTCGACCACGGCAAGACCTCGCTGCTTGACTACATCCGCCGCGCCAAGGTCGCCGCGGGCGAGGCGGGGGGCATCACGCAGCACATCGGCGCCTACCACGTGGAGACGCCGCGCGGCGTCATCACCTTCCTCGACACTCCAGGCCACGAGGCCTTCACGGCCATGCGCGCGCGCGGAGCGAAGGCCACCGACATCGTGATTCTGGTGGTGGCGGCCGACGACGGCGTCATGCCGCAGACCAAGGAAGCCATCCACCACGCCAAGGCCGGCAACGTGCCGCTGGTGGTGGCGGTGAACAAGATCGACAAGCCCGCAGCCAATATGGACCGCGTGCGCCAGGAACTCATCGCCGAAGGCGTGGTGCCGGAAGAGTACGGCGGCGAGTCGCCGTTCGTGCCGGTGTCCGCCAAGACCGGCCAGGGCATCGACGACCTGCTCGAGCACGTGCTGCTGCAGGCCGAAGTGCTGGAGCTCAAGGCGCCGCAGGACGTTCCGGCCAAGGGCATCATCATCGAAGCGCGCCTGGACAAGGGCAAGGGCCCGGTCGCCACCATGCTGGTGCAGGCCGGTACGCTCAAGCGCGGCGACGTGCTGCTCGCCGGTCACGTCTTCGGCCGCGTGCGCGCGATGCTCGACGAGAACGGCAAGAGCGTCGAGTCCGCCGGGCCGTCGATCCCGGTCGAGATCCAGGGCCTCTCCGACGTGCCGGGTGCCGGTGACGAGGCGATGGCCATCGTCGACGAGCGCAAGGCCCGCGAAGTCGCGCTGTTCCGCCAGGGCAAGTTCCGCGACGTGCGCCTGGCCAAGCAGCAGGCGGCCAAGCTGGAAAGCATGTTCGAACAGATGGGCGAAGGCGAGGTGAAGAGCCTGCCGCTGATTATCAAGGCCGACGTGCAGGGTTCGCAGGAAGCGCTGGTGCATGCGCTGACGAAGCTGTCGACCGACGAGGTCAAGGTGCAGGTCATCCACGCGGCGGTCGGCGGCATCACCGAGTCCGACGCCAACCTCGCCCAGGCGTCGAAGGCCGTCATCATCGGCTTCAACACCCGCGCCGATGCCGGCGCGCGCAAGGCGGCCGAGGCGTTCGGCGTCGATATCCGCTACTACAACATCATCTACGACGCCGTGGATGAAGTGAAGGCGGCGATGACCGGCATGCTGGCGCCCGAGAAGAAGGAAAGCGTCATCGGCCAGGTGGAGATCCGCCAGGTGTTCCGCATCTCCAAGGTCGGCGCGGTGGCGGGCTGCATGGTGCTGTCCGGCGTCGTGCGCCGCAACTCCTCGGTGCGCGTGCTGCGCGACAACGTCGTGGTCCATACCGGCGAGCTGGAGTCGCTCAAGCGCTTCAAGGACGACGTGCGCGAGGTCAAGGAAGGCTTCGAGTGCGGCCTCAACCTGAAGAACTTCAACGACATCCAGGAAGGCGACCAGCTCGAAGTGTTCGAGATCCAGGAAGTCGCGCGCACGCTTTAAGCCGCAGTGAAGAGCTTTTCCCGATCCGAACGCGTCAACGAACAGATCCGCCGCGAACTGGCGGATCTGATTCGCAACGGCATCAAGGATCCGCGCCTCGAGGCGCACTTCAAGATGGTGACGCTGACGGACGTCGAGGTGACGCCCGACTACGCGCACGCCAAGGTGTTCTACACCGCGCTGGTCGGTACGGATCAGCGCTCCGCCGTCGATCGCGGCCTCAAGGGCGCTGCCGGCTTCCTGCGCCGCGAACTCGGCCGGCGCGTGCGCATCCATCACATTCCCGAACTGCATTTCGTCTACGACGAGTCGGTG
>JBLNBJ010000107.1:0-2612 GCA_050259835.1 Ignavibacteria bacterium
ACCAGAAGATGCACGCGGCGGCCCAGCTGGTCGGCGCCGACATCGACGCCATCTTCTTCTGCCCGCATGCGGCGATCGACAACTGCGACTGCCGCAAGCCGAAGGCCGGCATGTTCGAGGAGATCAGCAAGCGCTTCAAGCTCAGCCTGAAGGGCGTGCCGACCGTCGGCGACTCGCTGCGCGACCTGCAGGCCGGCTTCATCAGCGGCTGCTCGCCCTACCTGGTCCTGACCGGCAAGGGCGAGAAGACCTATGCCACCGGCGGCCTGCCGCCCGGCACCCAGGTCTTCCCCGACCTGGCGGCGATGGTCACCGCCTTCCTCAAGCAACCTGCCTCTAGCCCACCAGCCGCCTGATCTGCTAAGCTGAGCTGAGCAATCATTGCCGATCCATCCGGAGACCGTTCCTTGCGTACTGCCATCCTGTTCCTGCGCTCCCTGTTGTTCACGATTGTCATGATCGTCGCCACCGTGGTCTGGGCCTGCGTCTGCTTCCTCGCCGCGCCCTTCAAGTACAACACGCGCTTCTGGGTGACCTCGCGCTGGAACGTCTTCGTCATCTGGCTCGCCAAGGTCCTGTGCGGGATCCGCTATGAGTTCAAGGGCTACGACAACCTGCCGCAAGGCCCGGCGATCCTGCTGTCGAAGCACCAGTCGGCATGGGAGACGATCTTCCTGCTGCCGAACATGACGCACCCGCTGGTGTTCGTGTTCAAGAAGGAAATCCTGTACATCCCCTTCTTCGGCTGGGCCATGGCCCTGCTGCGCATGATCCCGATCGACCGCAAGCGCGGCAAGCGCGCCTTCGCCGACGTGATCCGGCACGGCAAGCGCCGCCTGGCCGACGGCCAGTGGATCATCATGTTCCCGGAAGGGACCCGCATCCCGGTCGGCCAGAAAGGCCAGTACAAGAGCGGCGGCACGCGCCTGGCGATCGCCACCGGCGCCGTGGTCGTGCCGATCGCGCACAATTCGGGCGAATGCTGGCCCAAGAACTCGTTCATCAAGCGTCCGGGCCTGATCACGGTCTCGATTGGCAAGCCGATATCGCCGGAAAACCACACTCCCGACAGTCTGATGCAAGAGGTCGAAAATTGGATAGAATCGGAAATGCGCGTCATTTCGCCCCACGCCTACTGAGGTACCTGGACGAACTGGGCGCGCAGACCACAGCACCATCCAGAGTACCAACGCTGCAGCCCTCCATGACCTCCCCGAAGATCGACGCGACACAGCTCGAGCTGTTCGCGCAAGAATTTTTTGCGGCGCTCAAACCCGTCGCATCGCCACCGGCGGCGCCCAAGCCGCCGGCCCCCTTGTTCAAGGCGCCGCCCACGCCGACCCGCAGCCTGCCGATTCCGCCGGTTGGTCCGAACGACGGCCCGCTGCGCAAGATCCAGCTCGGCTCCCACACCGTCCATTACCTGCTGCGCCGCTCGGCGCGGCGCTCCCACGGCTTCATGATCAGCGACGACGGCCTGCACGTGACCTCGCCGCGGCGCGCGCCGATGGACGACGTCGAACGTGCCATCCGCGCCAAGCAGAACTGGATCCTCACCAAGCTGTTCGAACGCAGCGAGCGGCGCAGCATGCGCGCCCAACGCGCGCCGGTCGAATGGGTCGACGGCGCCAGCCTGCCCTACCTGGGCTTTGATGTCGTGCTGCGCCTGGAGCCGGCCACGCGCAGCCACTGCGTGTTCGATGCGGATTCGCGCGAGCTGCGCCTCGGCGTGACGCCGGGACTGGAGGAATGGCAGATCCGCGAACGGGTCAAGCTGTGGTTCCAGGACGAAGCCAGGAAGCTGTTCCGCGAACGCCTGGACCTGTATGCGCCGCGCGTCGGCGTGAGCTATAGCGCCTTCGCGCTGTCCTCGGCCGGCACGCGCTGGGGCTCGTGCACGGTGGCCGGCAACATCCGCCTGAACTGGAAGCTGATCCACTATCCGCTGGCGCTGCTGGATTACGTGGTGGTGCACGAGCTGGCCCACCTGCGCGAGATGAACCACAGCCCGGCATTCTGGGCCGTGGTGGGTGACGTCTTCCCGGATTACGAAGGCGCCAAGGCGGGCCTCAGGAAGCGCTCGATCGAGATGCCGGTGCTGTTCCCGGAAGAGTAATTACGCGGCGCCGCGTAATTGCAACTCACCCGCCGCGCGCGCCGCGGCGATCCCCTTCATCGCATCGACCTCTTTCGAGCTCAGGCAGCGGAAGGGAATCGGCAGCGTGCCGCGCTTGAGCACCATCATGAAGCCGTTCGTATAAGTACGGATGCGCGCCACGTCGTCCCAGCCGATCAGGGTCACACCGGTGTCGCTGGTGCGCACGATGCCGTGCTGGTCGATGGTGAATTCGTAGGTGCGGCGTCCGCGGCGCAGCAGCACGAAGTGGGCGGCGGCCGCCAAGGTGCTCTTGATGCGCAGGTAGAGGCCCATCGGCCAGCCGATGCGGCGGCGGCGGATCAGGTAGCCGCCGTGCTCCCACATGAAGCGTATGTACTCCATCAGCGAGTAGCGGACCCAGAAATGCAGGCTGTAACGCGCTGCGGGAGGATGCACGACCGGAATCGGCGCCGGCGGCATTGCGTCGGCTCCAAGATCCCTCATTTCAGGTGCG
>JBLNBJ010000108.1:0-3434 GCA_050259835.1 Ignavibacteria bacterium
GGCGGCTTCGCTGAAGTGCCGGACGGCCAGATCGTCCTCACCGATCGCCGCGAGGCCGATCCGCGCCGCGGCTTCCAGAGCTTCGGCGAATTCGCCCAGACCGTACGCGCCGCCGGCCTGCATGGCGGCAGCCGCGACGAGCGCCTGGTGATCGGCGCCGCCGCGCCCAGCACCTATGGCTCCGAGGGCACCGGTGCCGACGGCGGCTACCTGGTTCCGCCGGAGTTCGCGCGCGACATCTTCACGCTGTCGCTGACCGAAGACTCCCTGCTGCCGATGACCGACAGCATCGACGTCGGTGGCAACAGCATGGTCTTCCCGAAGGACGAGACCACGCCCTGGGGCACCGACGGCGTTCGCGCCTACTGGCAGGCCGAAGCTGCCGCCGCTACGGCGACGAAGCCGAAGTTCGGCACGTCGACGCTGCGCCTGCACAAGCTGATGGCGCTGGTGCCGCTCACCGATGAATTGATCGCGGATACCAACGCGCTCGAAGGCTACCTGCCCGGGAAGGTGGCCGACTCGATCCGCTGGAAGACCAACGAGGCCATTCTCAACGGCAACGGCGCTGGCCAGCCTCAGGGCGCCTTCGCCAGCGGCGCAATTCAGGTCATCGCGAAGGAAAGCGGCCAGGCTGCCAACACGGTCGACACCAAGAACATCCTCAAGATGATCGCCTCTCTTCCGCCCGGGAGCTTCCCGCGTTCCTTCTGGCTGATTACCCCAGATGCGCTGCCGGCCGTCTTCGGCCTGACGCTCGGCAACTATCCGATCTACATGGCGCCGGGCGACGCGAAGAACAACCCCTACGGCATGCTCATGGGCCGCCCCATCCTGGTCAGCCAGCATGCCGCTGCCTTCAGTTCGCAGGGCGACATCGCGCTGGTCGACATGAAGTACTACCGCACCATCACCAAGGCGGCGGGCATGGAAACCGCAACGTCCATGCATCTGTACTTCGACGCTGACGCGACGGCCTTCCGCACGACGTTCCGTGTCGACGGCCAGCCGAAGATCACCGCGCCGATCACCCAGGCGAAGGGCAGCAACAAGCTGTCGCCCTTTGTGCTGCTCGGCGCGCGCTGATCGCAGTAAGACACGTCGCCGGCCGCCGCGTGCGGCCGGCAACTCTTCTCCCGGTTCAAGGAAAGGAATCGAAAAATGGGTACTACCAACGCGAAAGCGATCGAGAAGCTGGCGATCATTGGCACGATCGACCCGCAGACCTGCGCCAACACCGAGCTGTTCTCGGACGTCATCGACATGTCGAAGTTCCACCAGGTCATCGCGACGCTGCTGACCGGCGACATGGCGAACGAGACCGTCGACTTCAAGTGCTACCGCTGCGCCTCCGACGGCAACAGCGCCGTGGAACTGAAGAAGGCGACCCAGCGGGCTGCCTCGGCCAGCGCGAACGACAACATCCAGATCGCCATCAACGTCCGCGCTGACGAGCTGATGGCTTCCGGTGCGCAGTACGTCAAGTTCAGCGTGCAGACGGGCAACACCACCGGCGGCCCCGCCGCGGTGCTGATCCAGGGCGTTGATGCGCGCTTCGATCCGGCGTCCGACGCGAACTTGGCCAGCGTCAAGGAACTGGTCGGCTGACGTAACCAACTGCGGGGCGGCTTCGGCCGCCCCCTCACCACCATGCCCATCAAGCAAATCACCGCTCCTGCTGCTGCGCCGTTCGACGTCGCCGAGGCTCGCCTGCATGTCCGGCAGGACATCACGGACGACGACGCCAAGCTCGCCAGCCTGGCGCGTGCCGTCGCGCAGTTCGCCGAGACCGAAACCTGGCGCGCGGTCGTGGCCTCGCGCTGGGAGCAGTCGCTCGACAGCTTCCCTGGCCCCAGCCTGGTCGGCGTCCCGTATGGACGCACCTACAGCCTGCCGGGGCACGCCATCCTGCTCGAGCGCTCGCCGCTGATCCAGGTGGTGAGCATCCAGTACATGGACATGGCCGGCGCCTGGCAGACGATGGCGCCGGAAGATTACGTGGTGGACGATAGCGGCCCCGTGCCGCGCATCACGCCCATCTTCGGCAAGATCTGGCCGATCAATCGGCCGCAGATTGGCAGCGTCAAGGTCACCTTCGACGCTGGCTATGCCGCACCGCTGACGGCCGATGCGACGGCAAACACGATTACCGTGCGCGGCTGGAAGACGCTCGCTGTTGATGACGTCCTGCGCCTTACCAACAGCGGCGGTGCCCTCCCGGCGCCGCTGCAGCCGGACACCGATTACTACGTCGTCGCCGTTCCCGCGGCCGGCACCTACCAGCTCGCGGCGACCAAGGGCGGCAGCGCGATCGACATCGCCGACGCCGGCGGCGGCAAGCACTACCTCGGCGCGGTGCCGGACGGCCTCAAGGCCTGGATGTTCGTGCGGCTCGATAGCCTCTACGTGCATCGCGGCGAAGCGGCCATCGTCCAGGGCAAGCTGGAGCCACTGCCCTACATCGACCGCCTGCTTGATCCGTTCAAGGTGACGATGTGAGCCGACTGCCCGATACCGGCGAGCTGCAGCGGCGCATCAATATCCGCCTCTGGTCCGATGTCCCGAACGAGTTCTCGGGCATCGACCAGACCTTCAGCGCCGGGATCTGGCGCTGGGCAAAGCGGGAGCCGGTGCATGGCCTGGCGCTGCGCGCCGGCATGCAGACGGAAGAGGCGCCGACGGATCTGTGGTGGGTGCGCTATGGCACCGGCACCAAGCCGGAGGACATCACCCAGAACCACGTCATCGAGTGGAATGGCCTGCGCTTCCGCGTGCTCGACACCATCAACGTCGAGGACGCGCAGCGCTTCACGCGCATTACCACCAAGCTGCTGGGACCGGCGACCTGATGGACCGGGAGAACAGTTTCGGCAGCGCCGTGATCGGAGAGCTCGAGGTTGGCCTCGAGTTCCACAAGACGATCGACTACGACCGCAAGGCGATGCGCCGCGCCCTGGTGAAGGGTGCCGCAGAGGTGCGCAAGGAAGCGCGCCGCATCGTGTCGCGCCGCGCGATCTCCGCACCAGGCGGCATGCCTGGCCAGCAGACCGGCGCGCTGAAGCGCGCGATCGGCGTGGTGGGCAAGGGAAGCAAGGGTGGCTGGATCAAGGTGGGCGTCCGCAAGACGTCCGAAATGAAGGATTTCTATCCGGCGTTCCTGTTCTACGGGAGCGCCAAGACGGGGCTGGCCAAGCGGGGCAACTTCATCGTCGCCGCGCTCACGGCGCGCCGCGATGTCATTCGCAGCGACATCCGCGCCGCCCTGGCGCAGTCCCTGGTGCCGAGGTAAGCATGCAGCTCGAGATCGTTGTCACCGCCCTGAAGTCGCGCTGCCCGAGCTTCAGCAACCGCGTCGCCGGTGCCGCGCAATTCAAGCATCTGCCCGAGAACCAGACGCTGCCAGTGCCGGCCGCCTACGTCGTGCCGCTGGACGA
>JBLNBJ010000109.1:0-14663 GCA_050259835.1 Ignavibacteria bacterium
CAGGCGCGCCACGCGGCATCCCCGCGTCGGCCATTCCTCCAGCACCAGCAGCCCGGACACCGGCGATGCGGCCAGCAGTTCCTTGCGCGTGCACGGCACGCCGCCGCGAAACGCCGGCAGCACGAGAACCTCGCTGGCCAGGCGGAAATGAACGTCGGTTCCGCCCACCACGGTCGCGGCGCGCACGTGGCGCCACCTCAGCCACCACGGCGGCGCTTCCGCGCGGCGCGCGGCGGATGTCGCTGCGGATGTCAGGAGGGCAGGCGGGGCGGCGATGGCGTCTCTCGGCGGGGCACAGGTCGGTTCGACGACCGCCGCCGCTGGCGGTTCAATTCGTCGTGGCGCCCCGACACTCGCCCGCTCCATTCAACGCCCGAATCGCCCGCGCAGCGCGGCAAATGACGACTGAGACTTTGCCTATGGGCGCTAGGCGAAGTCCGATTTACACACGCAGCGCCTGCCAGTAGCCTCGCTTCGAATGCGCTTTTCAAAGTGCAATAACAGACGAGGCGTGCGCGTGCCGAAAACCTGATGGGCTCTGCTTGAACATCGGTCGGAAGGGCCGCTCGTCGTGGAGTTTTGCCCGACACGAGACGACTGATGCCGATCGACGCAGTTTTTGGAGCTTTTCCGGGATGACGGTCAAGACCGCGCCGCCCGTCGCCCCGGTTCGCGCGCCCGAGATACCGGGGCCCGCGGACGCGCGTTTTCCCGTGCTCGCGACGGCCGATGCAACGCCTGCACCGCGGCTCCCCTTGCTTGATCGGCTGCATGGCCTCAGCACCCGCCGGATCGCCGTGGCCACCGTCGGCGTCGCCCTCGTGATGCTGTTCGCCATTCAGTACGCGAGCATTTATCTCGACATCGAGGAACAGACCGCCGTCGGCTGGGGCAGCCTCGCCGCACTGTTCCTGCTCTCCATGCTGCCCCAGGGCCGCCAGCAGCCTTGGCGCCTCGTCAGCATCATGCTCGGCCTGTTCCTGGCGCTGCGCTACATCTTCTGGCGCACCTCGGACACGCTGCTCTACACGGGGCCCGGAGACTTCATCGCGATGTCCTCGCTCTACATGGCCGAGGTGTATGCGATCTCGATTCACATCCTCGGCATGGTCATCAACGTCTGGCCGCTGCGCCACGAGCCGCTGCCGCTGCCCGAGGATCCGGCGAGCCTGCCCACGGTCGACGTCTTCATCCCGACCTACAACGAGCCCGACGAGATCATCCGCGTCACCACCGTCGCCGCGACCCAGATCGATTACCCGAAGGAGAAGCTGCGCGTCTGGATCCTCGACGACGGCGGCACGGCGCAGAAGCGCAGCCACGAGAAGTCCGGCATGGAGGCCTGGGAGCGCCATTACCGCCTGCGTCGCATGGCCACCGAACTCGGCGTCGGCTACATCACGCGCAGCCGCAACCTGCACGCCAAGGCCGGCAACATCAACCACGCGATGGACTACACGGACGGCGAGCTGATCCTGGTGCTCGACTGCGATCACGTGCCGACCAAGGACATCCTGAAGAACACCGTCGGGCATTTCGTCGCCGACCCCAAGCTGTTCCTGGTGCAGACGCCGCACTTCTTCATCAACCCGACGCCGATCGAGAAAAACCTTGCCGGCGTGGCACACGTGCCGTCCGAGAACGACATGTTCTACCGCACGATCCACGCCGGCCTCGACTTCTGGAACTCGAGCTACTTCTGCGGCTCGGCCGCGGTGCTGCGCCGCTCCTGCCTCGAGGAAGTCGGCGGAATCTGCGGCACCACCATCACCGAAGACGCCGAGACCGCGTTCCAGCTGCACAGCCGCGGCTACAACAGCATCTACATCAACCGTCCCATGGTGTGCGGCCTCTCGCCCGAGTCCTACGACGACTACGTGATCCAGCGTTCGCGCTGGGCGCAGGGCATGGTGCAACTGTTCCTGCTCAACAACCCGCTCAAGACGCCCGGCCTCTCGCTGCCGCAGCGGCTCGCCTACCTCAATTCGTGCTTCTTCTGGTTCTTCAGCGCGGCGCGCTTCATCTACTTCGTCTCGCCCGCCGCCTTCCTGATCTTCGGCTTCAACATCTACAACGCTTCGTGGCTCCAGATCCAGGCCTTCTCGCTGCCCTTCGTGCTGTCGACGCTGGTGCTGATGAACTTCTTCTACTCCGAGTCGCGCAACCCGATGTTCTCCGAGATCTACGAATCGGTGCAGGCGCTGTTCCTGCTGCCGGCGCTGATCGGGGTGCTGCTCAACCCGCGCAAGCCGACCTTCAAGGTGACGCCGAAGGGCCAGACGCTCGAGCAGGAAACCCTGAGCCCGCTGTCGGCGCCGTTCCTGGTGGTCATCGTCATCAACTTCGTCGCGCTGCTGCTGGCGGCCGTCACCTGGTTCACCGTGCCCGTCATGCGCGACGTCATCATCGTCACCGGCGTCTGGTGCATCTACAACTTCTACCTGGCGCTGGTCTCGCTCGGCGCGTTCTGGGAACGCAAGCAGATCCGCGCCGCGCACCGCATCTACGCGACGGGGCCGGTGCGCGTGCACTTCCCCCGTATGGAAGTCACGCTCGACGGCGAGCTGCGCGACATCTCGATGACCGGCCTGGGGCTCGCGCTCAAGCTGCCGTTCAAGCTGGCGCCGCAGGAGCGCGTCATCGTCGAGGCGAGCGACAGCTACGGCCATACCTATCGCTTCGAGGCGAAGATCCACCGCGCCTTCGAGCGCGAGGGCTTCCACCTGTGCGGCTCCGAGTTCGTCAAGGACATGGCCACGCACGCGCAGGTGGTGAGCTTCGTCTACGGCGACAGCGAACGCTGGGGCGAGGTATGGAAGGTCCAGTCGCAGACGCGCGGCACGGCCAAGCTGCTGCTGCGCTTCGTCGTGCTCGGCTTCAAGGGTTTCCGCAATTCCGCCAAGGTGCTCTACAACAGCGTAGTCCAGGCTTCGCGCTGGGCCTGGCAGCAGTGCCGGCCGCACCTGGTTCACGCTTTTTCAGGAAGATCATGAGAACGTTCCGCTGGTTCATGCTGCTGGGCGCGCTGCTGGGGCTTTCCGCCCAGGCCGAGACCATCCGCATCCCCCTGTCCAAGCTGTCGCCCTACGGCAGCATCGACCTGCGCTGCACCAACGGCGGCCACAGCGTTTCCATCCCGATTCCCGAGCGCTGGGAGGTGCGCCGGGCGGTGCTCGGTCTGCGCTTCACGGCGTCGACGAACCTGATCGCCGACATGTCGCAGCTGATCATCCGCATGAACGACCAGCCGATCGCGCAGACGCGGCTCAACCCCATGGCGCCCAACGTCGAGCTGGCGGTCAACATTCCAGTCAGTCTGCTCAAGCCCGACTACAACACGCTCGGCTTCCAGGTCTCGCAGCACTTCGCGCGCGGCAAGTGCGAGGACACCTGCGCGCCCGACCTGTGGACCAACATCAACCTGAACGAGTCGCAGCTGACGCTCGAATACAGCCTGAAGCCGCTGCCGCTCAAGCTCGGCGCGGTCGCCAACCTGCTGTTCGATCCGAAGATCTATCCGGAAGCCGCGGTGCACGTCGTGGTGGAGAAGGTGACCGAGGAGACGGCGACGCTGGCAGGCATCGTTTCATCCGGCATCGCGCGCCGCTTCGACTACCGCAAGGCGAGCTTCTCCATCGGCAGCCAGCTGAAGCCGGACGTGGACAACGTCGTCATCGGCACGCCGGCCTTCGTCAACGGGCTGCTCGGCGGCGGCGCCGGGCCGGTGCGCAACGTCGACGGCGGCATCCTGAAGATCGTGCACGGGCGCGATGCTAAGGGCGAGCCGGACCGCACGCACGTCGTCATCGCCGTGGCGGGCAAGAACGCAAATGCGCAGAAGATCGCGGCCGAGACGCTGGCCAACATCTCGCTGCCCTATCCGGGCAGCGACGAACTCGTCGCCTTCGGCTTCAAGCTGCCCGAGATCGCGATGTACGGCGGGCGCCAGATCCTGTCGTCGGACAAGGTTTTCGACCTCAAGACGCTCAACTTCCCGACCTACTCGTGGATCGGCTTCAACGCGCCGGCCAACGGCATCAGCTTCCGCCTGCCGGCCGACTTCATGATCAAGCAGAACCAGTTCGCCAAGCTGTCGCTCAACTTCTCCTACGGCGCCGGCCTGCGCAAGGACTCCGCGCTCAACGTGCTGGTGAACGACAAGCCGTTGCGCGCGATCGCGCTCGACCAGTCGACCGGCAGCTACGCCGAGAACTACCTGGTCGACATCCCGACCTACGTGTTCAAGCCGGGCGCCAACACCATCACCTTCGCGCCCGTGCTCAACACGCCGCGCGAGATCTGCGACGCCGGGCAGAGCGACGGCAGCTTCCTCACCCTCTACGGCAACTCGACGCTCTATTTCCCGCCCATGCCGCACTACGTCGAGATGCCGAAGCTCGAACTGTTCGCGCTCAACGGCTTCCCGATCACGCGCTGGCCCGACGGCTACGAGACGCTGGTGTACGTGCCCAAGGGCAACCGGGCGGCGCTCGAGGCGGCCCTCAACCTGATGGGATCGATCACCCAGAAGAACGGCTTCCCGCTGCTGGGCGTGCAGATCGTGTTCGACGAACCCAAGGACTGGGCCGGCGAGCTCATCGTCGTCGGCCAGACCCCCGACCTGCCCGATAAGTTGTTCGGCGGTGCGCCGATGAAAGTGCTGAAGGAGGGCTCGGTGCCCTATCCGGTCATCCGCAGTTGGGATACCGAGCTCACGGTGGCGAAGAGCCGCCAGGTCAGCGATGCCGGCAGCGGCACCGGGGCGCTGATGCAGTTCGAATCGCCCTATCGCATCGGCCGCTCCATCGTGCTCCTGACCGCGGGCACCGAAAGCGACGTCGCGGCGATGGGCCAGGCGATCCTCGACGGCACGGTGCAGGGCGCGGCGCAGGGCGACCTGATGCTGGTCGACCTCACCAAGGCGCCCGACTACAAGGTGACCTCGATGCGCGTCGGCGACCGCTACTCGACCGGCAACCGCGGCGAGATCACGCGCGTGGAGGCCTATCTCTACGAGCATCCGCGCGTGTTCTACGGCATCCTGTTCGGCTCGATCCTGGCGCTGGCGGCAGTCGCCTTCGTCGGCCTGCGCAACTACCGGCGCGGCCGGGCGCGCAGCAAGGAACAGCTGCCGGCGCCGAAGTAGCGGAGGTCAGCGCGCGATGCTGTGTTCGATGGCGCGGCGGTCTTCCAGGGTTCGGGTGCCGCCGAGGAACTTGGCCGCGATGGTGAGCAGCACGACCAGCGCGAAGGCGGCGGCGGCCCACATCATGAGGCGCTTGCCGCCGCCGGACGAACGCGTCTCGCCGGCCGGGGCGGCCGTCGGGTTCTGCTTGTCCTTCTCGATCTCGGTCGGGTTCCAGAAGGCCTTGTAGGCGTTGTAGGGCTCTTTCTTGCCCTTGAGCGAGACCTGCTTGGCGAAACGGCAGTAGATCTCGCTCTTGTCGGAAAGAGCGTTGTAGGTGTCCTCGGAGATGAAGATCTCGCCGGGGTTGGCGTTGGATTCGAAGCGGGAGGCTGTGTTGACGGTGTCGCCGAAGATGTCGTTCTTCTCGACGATGCACTTGCCGGTGTGCATGCCGATGCGCATCAGCACGGGAATCTTGAACTTGCCCGACATGTTGAGCGCGTCCATGCCGCGCTGGATGCGCACGCCGGCGCGCAGCGCGTCGATCGCGGTCTCGAAATAGGACAGGGTGCCGTCGCCGATGGACTTGATGAAGACGCCGTGGTTCTCCTTGATGGCCGGGAAGACGATGTCGTTGTGCTCCTTGATCAGCATGCGGCTGACCAGGTCGCCCTCGGTCTCGGCGATGGTCGTCGAGCCCTTGAGGTCGGTGAACACGACGGTGAGGACGCGCGTGAACTTGTCCTTGATCATCGCTTCCATCTGGGCGCGCTGCTCGAGGTATTTCTCGATGTCGGCGGCGTCCGGCGCGGTTTCGACGGCGCCGTTTTCGTTCTGTCGGTCGTTCTCGGTCATGGTCGACTCTCTCTTGTTCTGGGGGGCTGGGAAGATCGCGTTTTACCTGCAGTCATCGAAACATGCAAGCCGGCTGCGGCGTCTTGCGCTGTGCATGTTGTGCGCCGGCGCGCCGCTGGCGCAGGCCGCCGACGGCTGGTCGGATTTCCGCGCGCGCTTCGTCGCGGAGGAGGGTCGCGTCGTCGACACGGGGCAGGGCGGCATCAGCCATTCCGAAGGCCAGGGCGGCGCCATGCTGCTCGCCGAGGCCGCCGGCGACCGGGCCTCGTTCGACCGCCTGTGGCGATGGACCCAGGCCCATCTGCAGGTGCGCGACGACAAGCTGCTGGCCTGGCGCTGGACGGCGGCCGAGGGCGTCACCGACCGCAACGACGCCACTGACGGCGACCTGCTGGTCGCCTGGGCGCTGGCGCGCGCGTTCGCGCGCTGGCACGATCCCGCCCATCTGGAAGCTGCGCGCGGCATCGCGCGCGACCTGCGCGGCAAGGCGTTGCGCGACTCGGCCTTCGGTCCGCTGCTGCTGCCGGGTATGGCGGGGTTCGAGCGTCCGAACGGCGTCGTGGTGAACCTCTCATACTGGATCTTCCCCGCGCTGCGCGAACTCGACCGCATCGATCCGGCGCCCGAATGGTCGGCGCTCGAGCGCAGCGGTCTCGCGCTGCTCGGTGCCGCCCGCTTCGGCCGCTGGCAGTTGCCGGCCGACTGGGCGATGGTGAGCGGCGACAAGCTCGCGCCGGCCGAAGGCTTCGCGCCGCGCTTCGGCTACGACGCCATTCGCGTCGGCCTCTACCTGCGCTGGGCGGGGCTCGACGCGGGCCCGACGACGCGCGCCCACACCGACTTCCTGGCCTTCTTCGAGGGGGCCCGGTTCATGCCGGCGTGGGCCTCGCTGGCCGACGACAGCGTCGATACGCATGGTGCATCGCCGGGGCAGCGCGCCGTTCTGGCGCTCGTCGCGGGCAAGGCGCCGATCACCGACGACGGCGGCGACGACTACTATTCGGCGCTGCTGCGCAACTTCGTCCGGCTCGCCATGCGCGAAGCCGCGGGCCGATAGGCCGGCTGCGATGCGCGCGCTCGCCCTTCCTCTCCTGCTACTGCCCGCCCTGTGCCTGGCCGACAGCGGCCTGGTGACGGGCAGGAGCGCCGGCAGCGGCATCGTCGAATACAAGGCGTCGCAGGAAGGCAACGTGCTGTCGCAGCGCGAACTGGGTCCCGGCGGCGCGCGCGAGACGCGCAAGCCGCTGGCGCCGGTGCCGGCGCCCGCTCAAACGGCGGAGCCGGCCGCGGCGCCGGAGGGGCCTGATGTGGGCCGCATGCGCGCGCTGCTGCGCGAGGGCCGCTTCGGCGAACTGCAGCGCATGATCGAATCCGTGCAGCGCCTCTTCCCCGATTGGGAGCCGCCGGCAGAGCTGGTCAAACTGGCGCGCGCCGGTGCGCTGCGCGCGCGGCTCGGCGAACTGGCCGCGCAGGGCAGGGAGGCGGAAGCGCTGGCCTTCTATCGCGCTCATCCGGAGGTGGTCGATTGCGCCAATCTGCCGGTGGGCCGCTTCCTCGCCCGCGCATTGGCGAGCGAGCTTTCGAACGACCAGGCGGTGGCGCTGGTGGAGCGGCTGCTCAAGTGCCCCGGCGACGACGAACGTCTGGCGACGCTCGAAGAGAGCCGCGCCTGGCTGCCGCCTGAGACGCTGCTCGAGCTGCTCGAGGGCGGCACCCTTGGCGAGGCCGACGCGGCGCGCGTGCAGCGCCTGCGCTATGGCGCGCGCGTGGACCGCCTGCTGGCCGTGCAGAAGGCCGGCGATGCGCCGCGCTCCGCCGCGCTGTTCGCCGAACTGGCCGACGATGCCGTCGCGACGCGCGATGCCGGCACGGTGCTGATCGGCGCCTGGGCGAACTTCCAGAACAAGGACGTGGAGACTGCCGAGCGCCGGTTCGGCCAAGTGCTCGCGTGGGATCCCGAGGCGCACGGAGCGCGTGTCGGCCTGGCGCTGTGCGCGCTGGCGCGCTCGCGCTTCGACGAGGCGCTGCAACTGGCGCAGGCACTGCCCGCGGACCACGCCGAGCGCGCCGCGCTGCTGCGCGACGTCCGGCTGGGGCAGGCGCAGCGTGCCTACAACTTCGGCCGCCACGAGGAAGCGCTGGCGCGGCTCGACGAGGCGGCGCAGCAGGGCGCGCTGCCGCGCTACGCGCGCGCCATGCGCGGCTGGGCGCGCCTGGAGACCGGCGGCGCCGACAAGGCCGCGGCGGAATTCGTTGCGCTCTACGGCGAGGCGCCCGACAAGGAAAGCGCCGAGGGCGTGATGAACGCCCTGACGCGCCTGGGCCGCGACGACGAGGTCGATCGCCTGGCGACGGGCGAGCCGCTGAAGACGCTGTGGCGTCTGAACCGGGCCGAGCGCGCCTTCATCGGCAAGCGCTTCCTCGCGGCCGGCGCGCTCGATCCTGCGCGCTACGGCGAGGCCGGCGGCATTGGCGTGCCGCGCGCGGCGCTGCAGTCGGGCTACCGCGTCACCGACGGCAGTTCGGGCGTCTCGCGCCTGGCGATGGACACCGCGGCGCTCGAGGCGGCCTGGGGCACGGCCGGCAGCGGCGACTGGCGCCTGCGGCTCGAACGACTCAAGCTTGATACCGGCAACTGGAACGGCACCGGGCGGCTTGGTTCGGCGGCCGGCATCCGCGCCTTCAGCGCGACGAGCCGCGTCGACGGCTGGCTGCCTTCGATCGCCTGGCGCGACGACGTCGGCGGGAACTGGGAGGCCGAACTCGGCGCGACCTCGAGCGGCGCGCCCGCCGGCCAGACAGGCGTGGGGCTGGTGGCGCGCACGTGGACGCGCGCCGATTCAGCGACGCGGCTGGAACTGCACCGCGCCCCGGTGCGCGACTCGATGCTCTCCTACGTCGGCATGCGCGATCCCTACAGCGGCCGGTCCTGGGGCCAGGTCACGCGCAACGGCCTGCTGGCCAACCACCGGATGGCGCTCGGCGGGCGCTGGAGCGCCTCGCTGCAGGCGCAGGCGGATGCCATAGAGGGGCGCGAGGTCGCGGGCAACCGGCGCCTGGCGCTCGATGCGTCGATGGGCTATGCGCTGCCGGTCGAGAACTTCGACTACGCGGTGCTTGCCTTCGGTGCCTCGACCGACCGCTTCGCGCGCAACCTCGCCGGCTACACGCTCGGTCACGGCGGCTATTTCAGCCCGCAGCGCTACTGGCGCGTGGGCCCGAGCTTCGACTTCATGACGCAGGAGAACCGTCCCTACATGCTGCGCGGCCGCATCTCCATCGGGCGCACCGGCAAGCAGGAGAACGACGCGCCGGTGTTTCCGCTGGCCGACGACGGCCAGCGCACTCCGGGAAGCGCCGCCACGGCCGGCGCGCGCGAATTCGAGATCGGCGGCACCTGGCAGATCGGCGACCGCTTGCAGGCGGGCGCATGGGTGGCGTTCCGGCATTCGCTCCAGTACGACACCCACGCGGCGCTGTTCTTCGTGCGCTTCCTGCTCGAGCCGCGCCGCAGCGTGCTTTCGTCCGACCTGCCGAACGCCGCCGGCGCCCGGCTGTTCTGAGCGGCGCCTAGTCCTCCTCGGCTTCCGACTGCTCGGCCACGACCGCGATGCCGAGGCGCTGCTGCGTGTCGCGGTCGATCGACGCGTCGAGTTGCGCGCGCATCGCGTTCCAGGAGTGGTTGTCGCCGTTGCCGCAGCTCGTGTCGTTGATGAGATCGACGAGGGCCTGGGCCTCGGGCTCGAACTTCATGGTCTTGCGGGTGACGTAGTAGGTGGTGACTTGCATCATCGTTCTCCTTGACCCGTTTGAACAATTGGCCGGCTCCGAAAGGCTTTGGATTAAAACTGGAGCGCGTGAGTCAAGTATAGGGGCGATGTTGCGGTGCGGTAGGGGTTCTCGGCTCAACGCATGGATTTATTTAGCGTTGTAGAAACAATGCGTAACAATCGCCGTTGCGTGTGGTGAAATGATCTTGCTGGTTTCGCAATGACAACGGTTCGCAACGCCGCGCCTCACTTCATCTGCGGGGCGGTGTCCTTGAGGACGACATGGGGGCTGGAGAAGGGCGCCAGCCGCTCGAGGAAGTCGATCAACTCGAAGGCCGGCGAATTGGCGAAAAACTTGGTCAGGGGGATTTCCATCCAGATGCGGTCGGCGAAGAACGCCAACTCGTAGGGCGTGTCGCCGACGCCGTCGCCGTTGCGGTCGAAGCCCTGGTAGTCGCTCCAGTAGTTGGCGTGCCAGACGTTGGCGCTGCCGGTGCTGCCGGGCGCGCTGGCGACCACCTGCACGAGGTTGTGCTCGAAGCGGTTGCCGAGGATGCGGTGGCCGCCTTGCTCGCCATAGAACGACATGCCGATAGTGTTGTGGGCGAAGCGGTTGCCGCGGATGGTGAGCACGCGTTCGCCCGAAAGCGGCGCATTGGCCATCAGGCCGGTCGCGCAGTGCAGCACCGTGTTGTTCTCGACCAGGCCCTCGCCGCTGTCCTTGAAGGTGACGCAGGCGCCGCCGCCGTCGGTGGCGTGGCTGATGGCGTTGCCGCGCAGGATCACGCCCTCCGAGTAGAGCACCACCACGCCCGTGCTCGTGTCGGAAAATCGGTTGCGTTCGATCACCGTGCGCGGCGAGAACACCGTGTGCACCGCGTAGCGCGCGTCGTCCAGCGTGTTGCCGACGAGCCGGTTGTCGGGCGAGTTCGCCAGCGTCAGGTCGCGCACGCGCCGGAAGGCGTTGCCCTCGACGGTATTGGCGTGGCTGTTCCATAGCCGCAAGCCGTCGCCGCGCAGGCCGAGCGGCAGATCCTTGCCCGTGACGCGGTTGTCGCGCAGGCGGTTGCCGCTGCCCTGGCGCACATGGAGCCCGAAGAACACGTCTTCGAGAACGTTGTCCTCGATGCGGTTGCTGTCGCCTTCGACCACGATGCCGGCGTCCATGCCGTCGTTGCTGTGCCCGCTGTTGCGGATCACCAGGCCGCGCAGCAGCGCGCCGCCGGCGCGCACGGTGACGACGCTGCCCTTGCCCTCGCCGTCGATGACCAGCTTGCCGCCGCCGTCCAGCGTCAGCGGCTTGTCGATCACGATCGGCCCGGCATGGCGGCCGGGCGGCGGCGTCAGGACGGCCCCGGCCGGCGCGGCGTCGATCAGGGCTTGCAGTCCCTGGCCGGCGGCGCAAAGCGCGGGTGCGAACAGCAGCAGGACGAGGGCGGATCTCATCGCCCCGCAGTCTGCCAGTCCCCGCCGCGGGACCCATTGACCCCAGTCAACTCCCTCCGGCACAAATGGGGGCGCGCCCAGTCAAAAAGGAGGGTCAGTGCTTCAAGGAGGAGCGCAAATGATCAAGCGCATCGCAGTGATTTTCGGCATCGTCCTGGTGGTCGTCGGCATCCTGGGCTTCATCCCGGGCATCACGACCTTCGCGCCGGACGTCGACCACGGCCGCCTGCTGGGCATCTTCGCGGTGGACACCATGCACGACATGGTGCATATCTTCACCGGCGCCATCGCGGTCTGGATGGGCCTGACCGGCGAAGCGGCCAGCCGCAGCTATTTTCGCGCGGTCGGCATTGCCTACGGCATCGTGGCGCTGCTCGGCTTCGGCTATGGCAATGCGCCGCTGTTTGGCATGATGGCCAACAACACGGCGGATGCCGCGCTGCATGTCGTCATCGCCCTCGTGGCACTGGTGCTGGGCTTCGGCCATCTGGTGGAGCGCTACGAGCACCGCAGCCACCACCCGGCCTGAGCGCGGTGTCAGTCGGCGCCGGCGTCGTTGCGCGCGGCGGCGCCATCGCGCTGCCACGGCAGCACGCCCGTGACTACTGCAGCCGCGCGCTTCATGGCGCTCCACAGCATCGCGACGAACATGCCGAGCCAGAATCCGGTTTCCGCCAGGTAGGGCCAGAAGTCGCGGGCGAAGGCCGTCGCCGGGCCGCTGTCGGGCACCACGGCGATCAGCACCCCGACCACGACGGCGAAAATGGCGCCATGCTTCAGCGCGCCGATCAGTTCCCGCAGCCAGTAGCGGAACTCGTTTTCGAGGTCGTCATTGACGGCCCAGCGAACTTTCATGGCGACCTCCGCGGCGGGGGCAATGACCGATTCGACCAGGACGTCCGTGAAGCGGTTCGCCCCGGCGCCTGGTCCGGTTGAACTCTTCGGGACCGCGAATCTCTATTCAGGGTTCCCGTTCATCGCCGCCCACCGGCGTTCACGATCATGGCGCCCCTCGGAAGCTCCCTGCTGGACATTCTTCAACCGCCCGGAAACCGCTGGCTGGACGGGCTCGCTGAATCGGAAACCCCTCTGCCGGCCGGCGTTCGGGTCGTGCGCCACGAGGACGGCGAACGCGAGGTGTTCGAAAGCGGAACGCCACCGCACCGGGGCGCGCACGACAAGCCGCAGGAAAAGCCTTCCCGGGAACCGTCCCGCGACGAAGGCCGTGCCGCTGCCGAGCGGCCCGAGGCCGCTCATTCCTAAGCGCAGGCGGGTTGCGGAACCTTCCTGGTTCGAGCCGGTCTGAAACCCGCGACGGGAGAGCGGGTACTGGAAATCCGCCATTCCGTCCCCATCTCGGGCACAGCCTGCAACTTCTTCAAGAGGAACGGAATGGCGATGAAAAGAAACATGCTTGCCGCACTGCTGTTGGCGATGGCCTGCGCCATAGGGTCTGCGCTCGCTGCGGAGCCGACGCTGCACGAGGTCTACCAGGCGGCCGAGGGCGGCCGCATCAAGCAGGCCGAGGCGATGATGGACCAGGTGCTGCGCGACCACCCGAACAGCGCCAAGGCCCACTACGTCGAAGCCGAACTGCTGGCCAAGGACGGGCGCGTCGACATGGCGAAAGCGGAGTTGGCGACTGCCGAACGGCTCTCGCCGGGATTGCCTTTCGCCAAGCCGGAAGCCGTGCGCGAATTGAGGGCGCGGCTGTCGCCGGTCGCGGCGCCGGCCGCCGCGGCCCCTGCGTCCGCGGCTGAAGCGTTTCCCTGGAGCTGGTTGCTGCTGGGTGGCTTCGTCCTGGCGGCGTTCGTCTTCTTCGTGCGCTCGGTACTGCGCGCGCGCGCCGGCGGCCCCGTATACGCTGCGGCTCCGGCCGGATATGGTGCCGGCGGACAGACTTTCGGCGCCCCGGGTGTCGGGCCGATGGGGCCGGCGGCGCCTGCGGGCGGGTTCGGCTCCGGCATGCTGGGCGGGCTTGCCACGGGCGTCGCCGTCGGCGCGGGCGTAGCGGCGGGCGAAGCGCTGATGCATCGCATGCTGGACGGCGGCCATCATGCCGCCGACGCGCTTTCTTCCCAGCCGACGCAATCCTTCGACGCGCCGGGAAGCTTCGCCAACGACGACATGGGCGGCGCCGATTTCGGCGTCAGCGACGGCGGCTCCTGGGACGACGGCGGATCGGGCGGCGGCGACTGGAACTGATTCGCCACCTTGCCTGCGAAGACGCCGCGCGATGCGCGGCGTCTTTTTTTCGGGAGGCCGTTTCGTGCATCCGGGATAGTTCTTCGTCATAGGACGAATGCAAGGGGCAGGCGGTGATTGCGAAGCTCGGATTCCTGATCGTGGTTCTTCTGTTCGGCACGCTGATGTTCGTCGCCGGCACCCTGGTGCCCGAAAATCTTCGCCCGCTGGTTTCTTCGTTGAGGAAATCCTTCCCGTACAAAAGCAAATGGCATAGTACGAAGTCCTAAAAAATTTTCAAGCATCGTGCGGGATGCCCCTCGACGACGAGGGGGCATGCTGTGCGCACTATTGCCGTGTGCCGGGTTTCGCGCGATGCTTTGCGGATGCTTTCGCGCCGCCATACCGAACGCCACCGCAGCGGACGCCTGGGCTGGCTCAGGGCCGCCGTGCTGGGCGCCAACGACGGGATCGTCTCGACCGCCAGCCTCGTCGTCGGCGTCGGCGCCGCCGAGTCGGACCGGGCCAGCGTGCTCGTCGCCGGCGTGGCCGGGCTCGTCGCCGGAGCGCTTTCGATGGCGATCGGCGAATACGTCTCGGTGCATTCCCAGGCCGATGCCGAAAGCGCTGACCTCTCGCGCGAGCGTGCCGAACTCGAGCGCGACCCCGCCGCCGAGCACCGCGAACTGACCTCCATCTACGTCGGCCGCGGAGTTTCACCGTCGCTGGCGCGCGATGTGGCGCGGCAGTTGATGCAGCACGATGCCCTCGGCGCGCATGCCCGGGACGAACTGGGCATCTCCTCGGCGCGGCGCGCCCGGCCGGTCCAGGCGGCGCTGGCGTCGGCCGGCAGCTTCGCGGCCGGGGCCGCCGTCCCGCTCGCCGCGGCCCTGCTGGCGCCGGCCCGCAGCCTGCTTCCCTGGGTGTTCGCCGCGTCCACGCTTTGTCTCGCGCTGCTCGGCGGCGTGGCCGCGCGTATCGGCGGCGCGCGCGGCATGACGGGCGCCGTGCGCGTCGGCGTGCTCGGCGCGGTGGCCATGGCCATCACGGCGGGTATCGGCGCCTTGTTCGGCCTTTCCGGTTGATTATCATGGGAAGCATGATCCGCCTGCCCGATTCCGTCGCCGCCTGGCCCTCGGCGAACTTCGCCGAGACGCTCAAGCGCGAGCTCGAGCAGCAACCGGCGGCGGCGCTGCCGCTGCAGGCGGGGCTGTCGTCGAGCAGCTATGCCTTCGGCGAGCGTTTCAGCGCCATGGTGATCCGCGCGTCGGACGAGGGCG
>JBLNBJ010000110.1:0-7160 GCA_050259835.1 Ignavibacteria bacterium
AGGTGGTTTGGCGTTTCGTCTCTCGTACGGTTGCTCGCCGGGCCGATGGGGTGCCCTGCTGCGCGTAGGTAAAGGAGGAGGCCGACGATTTATCGCTCTTGTCGGCCGGGGGACACGGAGCGCAGCAGGGCACCCTGTCGGCCCGAGCGCTACGAGCGGATCGCAACGGTTCTCGCCTTGGGCGCAAAGCGGCGGGGAAGTAGCGTGTCATCCTAAGCCGCCGCCACCAGCTGCTTGCGAAAGAGCTCATGGAACACCGGATAGATGTCCGGCAGCCCCGCGATGCGCTGCATGGCGAAGCGCCCCGGCCATTGGTCGAGCACTTGCTCGTATTCGTTCCACAGGTTCTGCGGCTCGACGGCGGTGATCTCGATGTAGGCGTAGTACTGGACGTAGGGCATGATGCCGCTGCCGAGGATTTCGCGGCAGCGCGGCGAATCGCTGTCCCAGTTCTCGCCGTCCGAGGCCTGGGCGCCGTAGATGTTCCAGGCCGACGACGAATAGCGCTCCAGCACGATCTTGTGCATCAGTTCGAGCGCCGAGGACACCACCGTGCCGCCCGACTCGCGCGAGTGGAAGAACTCCTCCTCGCCGACCTCGAAGGCCTGCGTGTGATGGCGGATGAACACGACGTCGATGTGCTGGTAGGTGCGGCGCAGGAACAGGTAGAGCAGCATGAAGAAGCGCTTAGCCGCCTGCTTCTTCTCCTCGTCCATCGAGCCGGAGACGTCCATCAGGCAGAACATCACGGCCTGCGTCGACGGCGCCGGCAGGCGGATGCGGTTGTTGAAGCGCAGGTCGAAGGTGTCGATGAACGGCATGTTCTCTATGCGCCGCAGCAGTCGGGCGATCTCGCGGCGCAGCTGGCGCGCCTCCTCGCCGTCGCCGTCGCCGCAGTTCTCGAGCCGGTCGAGGCGCTCCTGCATCTCGCGCACCGCCTTGCGCCAAGGCGAGCCGACGGCGATGCGGCGGCCGGCGGCGCCGCGCATGGAGCGGATGATGTTGATGTTGGTCGGCACGCCGGTGGTCGTGTAGCCGGCGCGCACGCGCTTGAACTCCTCGATGCGCGCCAGCTGGGTCTTGACCAGGTGGGGCAGCGCGAGGTCCTCGAAGAAGATGTTGAGGAACTCCTCGCGCGACAGGTGGAAGGCGAAGTCGTCCTCGTGCGTGGCGTCCTCGTTGCTGGCCTGGCTGCCGCGCCCGCCGCTGCCGCCGCCGGCGCGCTCGAGCTCGTCGCCGGCGTGGTACTGGTCGTTGCCGGTCAGCACGTCGCGGCGCACGCCGCCCTTGCCGAAGCGGAACTGCGGCTCGGAGATGTCCTTGGCCGGGATGCCGATCTTCTCGCCGTTCTCCATGTCGGCGATGCCGCGCTTGCTGATCGCCTCGGCCACCGCCTTGCTGATCTGCGACTTGAAACGGCGGATGAAGCGGGCGCGGTTCACCGCGCTCTTGTTCTTGCTGTCGAAGCGCCGGTCGACGATGCGAACGCCTGTCATGGCATGCCCTCCCTGAGCTCGTTCAGGACGATTTCCGCACGCGCAGGTACCACTCCGAAAGCAGGCGCACCTGCTTTTCCGTATAGCCGCGCGCCATCATGCGGTGCACGAAGTCCTTGTGCTTGCGCTGCTCCTCGGCGCTCGACTTGGCGTTGAACGAGATTACCGGCAGCAGTTCCTCGGTGTTCGAGAACATCTTCTTCTCTATCACCGCGCGCAGCTTCTCGTAGGAGGTCCACGGCGGGTTGCGGCCGTCGTTCTTGGCGCGCGAGCGCAGCACGAAGTTCACCACCTCGTTGCGGAAGTCCTTCGGGTTGCTGATGCCGGCCGGCTTTTCCGTCTTCTCGAGCTCGTCGTTCAACGCGTTGCGGTCGAGGATCTCGCCGGTGTTCGGGTCACGGAATTCCTGGTCCTGGATCCAGAAGTCGGCGTAGGTGACGTAGCGGTCGAAGATGTTCTGGCCGTACTCGGAGTAGGACTCGAGGTAGGCGGTCTGGATCTCCTTGCCGATGAACTCGGTGAAGCGCGGCGCCAGGTATTCCTTGATGAACGACAGGTAGCGCTGCTCGACCTCGGGCGCGAACTGTTCCTGCTCGATCTGCTGCTCGATCACGTACATCAGGTGCACCGGGTTGGCGGCGACCTCGCGGTGGTCGAAGTTGAACACCTTGGAGAGGATCTTGAAGGCGAAGCGCGTCGACAGCCCCGTCATGCCCTCGTCGACGCCGGCGTAGTCTCGGTACTCCTGGTAGGACTTGGCCTTCGGGTCCGTGTCCTTGAGGTTCTCGCCGTCGTAAATGCGCATCTTGGAATAGACGGAGGAGTTCTCCGGCTCCTTCAGGCGCGACAGCACGGCGAACTGCGCCATCATGCGCAGGGTATCCGGGGCGCAGGGCGCATGCGCGAGCGAGGAATTGGCGATCAGCTTCTCGTAGATCTTCACTTCCTCGGAGACGCGCAGGCAGTAGGGCACCTTGACGATGAAGATGCGGTCGAGGAAGGCCTCGTTGTTGCGGTTGTTCTTGAACGACTGCCATTCGGCCTCGTTCGAGTGCGCCAGGATCATGCCGTCGAAGGGGATGGCGCCGAAGCCCTCCGTCCCCTTGTAGTTGCCTTCCTGGGTGGCCGTGAGCAGCGGGTGCAGCACCTTGATCGGCGCCTTGAACATCTCGACGAATTCCAGCAGGCCGCGGTTGGCCAGGCACAGGCCGCCCGAATAGCTGTAGGCGTCCGGATCGTTCTGCGAGTAGTCCTCGAGCTTGCGGATGTCGATCTTGCCGACCAGCGAGGAGATGTCCTGGTTGTTCTCGTCGCCCGGCTCGGTCTTGGCCACCGCGATCTGCCGCAGCACCGAGGGGTTGAGCTTGACGACGCGGAACCGGGAGATGTCGCCGTTGAATTCATGCAGGCGCTTCACGGCCCACGGCGACATGATCGTGTTGAGGTAGCGCCGCGGGATGCCGTAGTCCTCCTCGAGCAGCGCGCCGTCCTCCTCGGGGCGGAACAGCCCGAGCGGCGATTCGTGCACCGGCGAGTCCTTGATCGCGTAGAACGGAATCTTCTCCATCAGGTACTTGAGCTGCTCGGCGAGCGACGATTTTCCGCCGCCGACCGGGCCGAGCAGATAGAGAATCTGCTTCTTCTCCTCGAGCCCCTGCGCAGCGTGGCGCACGTAGGAGACGATGTTCTCGATCACTTCCTCCATGCCGTAGAAATCGGGGAAGGCCGGATAGCGGCGGATCACCTTGTTGGCGAAGATGCGCGACAGGCGCGGATCGTGACGGGTGTCGATGACTTCCGGTTCGCCGATGGCGGCAAGCAGCCGTTCGGCCACCGTCGCGTACGCCATGCGGTCGGCGCGGCAAAGTTCGAGGTATTCCTGGATCGACAGTTCCTCTTCCTGCGCTGCCTCGTAGCGACTGCGATAACGCGCGAGTAGGGTCATGATTTCATTTCCTCCTTGAGTCCTGGGCAACGGCTCGTAAACCCCTAGCCTGCCTGTTGGAGTGTGCCCGGCAAAAAAGATTGCGAAAAATTTGGAGGGCCCGCGGAACTTGTCCGAACGGCCTACAGATCATTCTTCGCGGCGCGGCATTCCTGCCAGCGCTTGACCACGGCGTCGAAGATTTCCTCGAGCCCGCCATGCACACCGCGCAATCCGGCGACCACCTGCGCGGCCCAGGCGACGTACTCGTCCTTGCGTTGCTCGGACCAGCCGACCGGCGGCGCGGTTTCGATGTCGCGCAGGTTGCAGATCTTGTCGGCCAGCTTGACGAGCTTGGCGCGGCGCGAGATGCGGGCGGCGCGTTCGACCTGCAGGCGCTTGCGCTCGGCCTTGGCGAGCGAAGTGTCGTCGGTCACCTCGCGCACGATTTCCGCGATCTCGGCGCCGAACTCCGCCTCGAGTTCGGCGAAGGTGGTCTCGGTGTCCTCGACGGTGTCGTGCAGCAGCGCGGCGCACAGCACGACCGGATCGTCGATCTTCGCCTCATTCGCCAACAGCACCGCCAGCGCGATGGGATGGTTGATGTAAGGCGTGGCGTCGGCGTCGCGGCGGCGCTGCATCTTGTGCTTGTGGGCGGCGAAGTGCGCGGCGCGCAGCACCGGGGAGAGTTGGGCGTTCTGCACCGGCATGTCCATTGGCCTCTCCCTGGGTCACGCCGCGCGCGGCAGTTCCTGCTCGATCTCGTCGAGCGCGCCGGCGATGGCGTGCACCGCCTCGTCGAGCTGGGATCGCGCGATGGTGAGGGGCGGCGCCAGCCGCAGCACGGTGCGCCGCGTGTCCATGGTGAGCACGCCGCGGCTCAGCAGCTTCTCGCAGACGTGGCGCGCATCGGTGTAGCGCCCGTCGAGTTCCAGCCCGACGAAGAGGCCGCGTCCGCGCACCTCGCGCACGAGCGGGCTGGCGATGGCGCGCAGCCGCTGCTGCAGGTGGTCGCCCAGTTCGGCGGCCCGCTCGGCGAGCTTCTCGCCGACGAGGATGTCGAGCGCCTCGAGCGCCACGCTGGCGGCGAGCGGATTGCCGCCGAAGGTGCTGCCGTGATCGCCGGGAGAGAAGACGTCGAGCACGCGGCGGTCGGCCAGGACAGCGGACACCGGCAGCAGCCCGCCGCCGAGCGCCTTGCCGAGGATCACCGCGTCCGGACGCACGCCTTCGTGCTGGCAGGCCAGCAGGCGGCCGGTGCGCCCGAGGCCCGTCTGCACTTCGTCGCAGATGAGCAGCACGTTTTGGCGGCGGCAGATTTCCGCGCACGCGGCGAGATAGCCGGCCGGCGGCACGACGATGCCGCCTTCGCCCTGGATCGGCTCCACCAGGAAGGCGGCGGTCTGCGGCGTGATGGCCGCTTCGAGCGCCGCCGCGTCGCCGAAGGGGACGCGCCGCAATCCGGGCGGGAAGGGCCCGAAGCCGTCGCGGTACTGCGTCACCGAGGAGAGGCCGACGATGGCGGTGGAGCGTCCGTGGAAATTGCCGTCGCAGGCGATGATCTCGGCCGCATCGGCGGCGACGCCCTTGACCTTGTACGCCCATTTGCGCGCCGCCTTGAGCGCCGTCTCCACGGCTTCGAGCCCGGTGTTGACCGGCAGCGCCGCTTCGAAGCCGAACAGCTCGTGCAAGCGCCGCAGCAGGACCGGCAGGCGGTCGTTGCGGCAGGCGCGCGAGGTCACGGCAAGAAGGCCGGCCTGATGGGCAAGCGCGGCCACCAGTCGCGGATTGGCATGGCCGAAGCTCACGGCCGAATAGGCCGACATCATGTCGAGGTAGCGCCGCCCGTCCGTGTCCCAGACGTGGCAGCCTGCGCCGTGGGTCAGTACCGGCGGCAGGGGCGCATAGTTGTGCGCG
Organism: Ignavibacteria bacterium; assembly: GCA_050259835.1. Classification (GTDB taxonomy): domain Bacteria; phylum Pseudomonadota; class Gammaproteobacteria; order Burkholderiales; family Rhodocyclaceae; genus Nitricoxidireducens. The sequence continues at coordinate 5,338 of JBLNBJ010000110.1, forward strand.
CCGTAGCGGTGCTCCCAGTCGCGCAGCGTGGCGGCACTGCGCGCCGCGGCGGCTTCGGCCAGCGCGAGCACCAGGTCCGCGGTGCGGCCGTGCACGTCGTGGGCCGGATGGAAGCCGGCGATCTCGAGCGCGGCCAGCTTCGGTTCCTCGCACAGGCCGCGCAGCGCATCGCACAATTCGGCGGCGGCCAAGCCGTAGGAGCAGGGCGTGGTGACGCCGGGCGCGTCGGCCGGATCGACCACGTCGAGATCGATGCTGACGCCGAAGGCGGAGGTCGCGGCGGCCAGGCGCCGCAGCGCTTCGGCCAGCACGGTGCCCAGGCCGCGTGCCTCGATGTCGGCCCGGTCGTAGACCTTGACGCCGAGCCGGCGCAGCAGCCGCGACTCGTCCTCGTCGGCGCAGCGCAGCCCCAGCACGATCAGGTTGCGGGGATGCAGGTGCCAGCCGTCGCGCGGGGAAAGGCCGGGCACGGGAATGCCGAGCAGGGCGGCGACCGGGGCGGCATCGAGATTGCACGGACGCGCTCGCGCGTCGGCGTGGGCGTCGATCCACAGCAGCCCGAACTCGCCGGGCGCGCGGCGTTCGGCGGCACGCGCGGCGCCGCGCCAGGTGCCGGCGGCAATCGACTGGTCGCCGCCGACCACCAGCGGCAGGTTGCCGCCGGCGACGGCAGACGCGACCTGATCGGACAGCGCATCGAGCAGCGGCGGCAGGGCTTCGACGGCCGCCGCATCCGACGGCGCCAGGGTTTCCTGCCACATGCACGCGCGACCGCTGCGGCGCGCGGCGGAAACGAGCCCGGCCCTCTCGAGGATTTCGGGGCCCAGTGCGCAGTCCACCCTTGCCCAGGCCGGCGCACCGAGCCCGCTCGCAACGCCGATCGCTCGGATCGGACGGGCGGCGACTTCAGGCATGACACGACCCCTTCTGTCCTAGGTAAAGGATTCGACCGCCGGTCGTTGCGATGGTTCTGCGGTGGTCTTCGCGGCGTTATCATGGCGCCCGATCGTCATACCGAGAGCAGGCCCGTGATCTTCCCGAAGCGCATTGCCGTCGTCGTCGCCGTGTTTTCGCTGCTCGCCGGCAGCGCCGCAGCGGATTCCACCATCGTCATCCTGCGTCACGGCGAAAAGCCGGAGCTCGGGCTTGGGCAACTCACCTGCCAGGGACTCAATCGCGCGCTGGCGCTCGCGCCGGTGCTGCTCGCGCGCTACGGCAAGCCGACCACGATCTACGCGCCCAATCCCGCGCAGTTGAAGAAGGATCACGGCGTTCCCTACGCCTACGTGCGGCCGCTCGCCACCATCGAGCCGCTCGCGGTGCGCGCCGGCCTGCCGGTGAACCTGCAATGGAGCATGACCGAAGTGCCGGAAATGGGCGATGCCATGCTCGCCGCACCGGGCACCTACATCGTCGCGTGGGAACACCACTGGGGGGAGAATCTTGCGCGCTACCTGCTCTCGAAACTCGGCGGCAATCCGCTCGAGGTGCCGCAGTGGCAGGACGACGACTTCGACAGTCTTTACATCGTGCGCATCGCGGACGGCGCCGACGGCTCGCGGCGCCCGAGCTTCAGCCGGGAGCAGGAGGGGCTGGATGGGATGTCGATGGTGTGTCCGGCGCATTGAGGTCTGACTGACTGGTTCAGGCCGCCGGTATTCGGCAAGGGACTGCCGAGGGCGAGGGGGGCCAACACCGATCCCTTCGGCCCGCCGAGGGCGACGGGTGGTCGTCGCCGCTTCGCCGCTTTCGCGGCCCACGGCTCGCTTTGCACAGCGAGCCGGCTTCGGCAGCGCGGAGCAGTGCTCCGCGAAACCCTGCCT
>JBLNBJ010000111.1:0-5488 GCA_050259835.1 Ignavibacteria bacterium
CGGCATGCAGGAGATGCTCTACCCGACCTCGTATCTCAAGTCGAAGGGCCTGGGCAAGGCCTGCGCGCTGCTGACCGACGGGCGCTTCTCGGGCGGCACGTCGGGGCTCTCCATCGGCCACGCTTCGCCGGAAGCCGCGGACGGCGGCGCCATCGGCCTCGTCGAGGAAGGCGACAAGATCGAGATCGACATCCCGAACCGGCGCATCCACCTGGCGGTTTCCGACGCCGAGCTCGCGAAGCGTCGCCAGGCGATGGAAGCGAAGGGTGCCCAGGCGTGGAAGCCGGCGCAGCGCAACCGTGAAGTTTCGGCCGCGCTGCGCGTCTATGCCGCCATGGCAACGTCGGCCGACAAGGGCGCCGTGCGCGACATCTCGAAGCTCGGCTGAGGCGAGCTTTCCGGCATTAAACGTCGAACAGCGGGGCGTTTCCCCCGGAACGCCCCCGGCCGCCCTTTTTTTGGTATGGTGGCCGCTTTCCGCCCCGGAATCACGACCGATGGCCGATCGCTCCACACTCAAGTTTCTCGTCGTCGACGACTTCTCGACGATGCGCCGCATCGTGCGCAACCTGCTCAAGGAACTGGGCTTTCTCAACGTCGAAGAGGCCGAGGACGGCGCCGTCGCGCTGGCGCGCCTCAAGGCCGGCGGCGTCGATTTCGTCGTTTCGGACTGGAACATGCCGAACATGGACGGCCTCACCCTGCTGCAGACCGTGCGTGCCGACCCGGCCCTCAAGCACCTGCCGGTGCTCATGATCACCGCCGAGGCGAAGAAGGAGAACATCATCGCCGCCGCCCAGGCCGGCGCTTCTGGCTACATCGTCAAGCCGTTCACCGCCGCGACGCTGAACGAAAAGATGGTCAAGATCTTCGAGAAAATGGGAGTCTGAAATGAAAACAGCCGCCAAGTCGGTCAAGCGCAGCGCGACCGCCAGCAAGCCCGCCAAGCCGGCCGCGAAAAAGGCGCCGGCCAAGCGCGCCGCTCCGCGCGCCGAACCCGCCACGGGTCACGTCCTCACCGAGCTGAAGGCGCTTGCCAAGGAACTCAACAAGGCAGCGAAGGGCCTGGGCAAGAACGGCGCTGCCAATCCGAAGGAAGTCTCCGTCATCCTCGGCAACGTCGAGCGCATGACGGCGGACGCCGCGACCAAGTCCCTGATGGAGGCCGAGGCCGCCAAGCAGATCGTGACCGGCGCGGTGGACACCTTGGGCAAGGACTGGAGCCGGCGCGACCTCGAAGCGGCATTGAAGGGCGTCAGCGGCCACCTGACCAACATCATCGTGGCCCAGGAGTTCCAGGACCTCGCCGGCCAGGCGCTGCGCAAGGCCATGAAGGCGCTGGTCGGCGCGATCATTGTCGTCGAGGGCGGCGGTCCGACCGAGGACCAGCGGCTGTCGCAGAAGGACGTCGACGCCCTGCTGAAGGAACTGATGCCCTGATCGGGTATCGCATAGTCGAGTAAAACTATCGGGTATAGTGAAGCCTCCGGCCTGGAGGCTCACATGCCCGATTTTCTTTCCAACCGGCTCGCGGGCGAGACTTCGCCCTATCTGCGGCAGCACAGGGACAACCCCGTCGCCTGGCAGCCTTGGGATGCGGACGCCCTGGCGACGGCGCGCGCGCTGGGCCGTCCGATCCTGCTGTCGATCGGCTACGCGGCCTGCCACTGGTGCCACGTCATGGCGCACGAGTCCTTCGAAGACCCGGCGGTGGCCGCGGCGATGAACCGGCTGTTCGTCAATATCAAGGTCGACCGCGAGGAGCGGCCCGACCTCGATCAGATCCACCAGACCGCGTTGCAGCTCCTGACCGGGCGCACGGGCGGCTGGCCGCTGACCATGTTCCTGACGCCCGAAGGCGTCCCCTTCTTCGGCGGCACCTATTTCCCGAAGTCCTTCCGCCACGGCCTGCCGGGCTTCGTCGACCTCTGCCAGCGGGTCGCCGCGCTCTACCACGAGCATGGCGACGAGATCGACCGGCAGGGCGGCGCCCTGCAGGCGGCCTTCGCCAGTACCCTGCCCACCCGGGGAGATGGGCCGCTCGACGCCGCGGTCCCGGACCGGGCGCGCGAGGCGCTTGTCGCGAGCCTCGATGGCGAACACGGCGGCTTTGGCGGCGCCCCCAAATTCCCGCAGCCGACCGCGCTTGCGCTGCTGCTCTCGGGCACGCGCGAAGCGGAGACGGAAGCCGCGCTGCTGTCGCTCACGCGCATGGCGGAAGGGGGCGTGTTCGACCAGATCGGCGGCGGTTTCTTCCGCTACAGCGTCGATGCGCGCTGGGAGATCCCGCACTTCGAGAAGATGCTCTACGACAACGCCCTGCTGCTGCCGCTCTATGCGGAGGCGGCGCGGCGCACGCGCCAGCCGGCTTATGAGCATGTGGCGGCGCAAACGGCCGACTGGCTGATGCGCGAGATGCAGTCGCCGCAAGGCGGCTACTACGCGTCGTTCGACGCCGATTCGGAAGGCGAGGAGGGGCGCTTCTACGTCTGGCAACGCGACGAGGCGCAAGCTCTGCTGACGCCGCCCGAGTGGGCCGCCGCCTCGTCTGCCTGGGGGCTCGACGGACCGCCGAACTTCGAGAACCATGCCTGGCACTTGCGCCGGACCGGAGCAAAGGTGCGGGAGGACGAGCTTGCCGCGGCGCGCGACAAACTGCAGCGCGCCCGCGCCCGCCGCGTGCCTCCCGGCTGCGACGACAAGATCCTGACCGCGTGGAACGCGCTGGCCATCGCCGGCATGGCACGCGCGGCGCGGCTGTGCGAACGGCCGGCATGGCTCGCGTCCGCGCGCCGTGCGCTGGAATTCCTGCGCGCCAACCTGTACCGCGACGGCCGCCTGCTGGCCAGCTGGAACGACGGTCGCGCGACGCTGCCCGCTTATCTCGACGACCACGCCTTCCTGCTCGCCGCGCTGCTGGAAATGCTGCAGGCGAACTACCGCGCCGAGGACCTCGCATGGGCGATCGAGCTTGCCGATACGCTGCTCGGGCGCTTCGAGGACAAGGAGGCCGGCGGCTTCTTCTTCACGGCGCACGATCACGAGGTGCTGATCCACCGTCCCAAGCCCGGCTTCGATGGTTCGACTCCCGCCGGTAACGGCGTCGCAGCGGCCGCGCTGCAGCGCCTCGGCTACCTGCTCGGCGAAACGCGCTACCTGGAGGCGGCGCGCCGGACGCTGGAGCTGTTCAGCGCGCAACTCGCCCATCCGGCCTCGGCCTCGTTGCTGGCAGCCTTGGTCGAGCATCTCGAACCGCCGCCCGTCGTGGTGCTGCGCGGGCCGCAGGCTGACGTGGACCAATGGCAGACGCAGTTGGCGCGGCAGTGGACGGGCATCGCGCTGGCGCTGCCCAATGGACTGACGCTGCCGCCGCCGCTCGCCAAGCCGGAGGACGACCGCGTCAACGCTTGGGTCTGTTCGGGCGTTAATTGCATGCCTCCGGTCGGAGACTTCGAAGCCCTGACGCGCGCGTTGTCGCCGCATTGAAGGGATGCCGGCCAAGCGCGTTTTTCGACCCCATCCCATCACCGAAGAGAGGAAGAAATGAAATCGATCATCGCAATCGCCACCGTCGCCGCCGGCCTCGCCGCGCTGCCTGCCCTGGCCGCCGACAGCCCGGAAATGGCGCTCGCGCGCAAGAGCAACTGCCTGTCCTGCCATGCCGTGGACAAGAAGATCGTCGGCCCCGCCTACCAGGACGTCGCCAAGAAATACGCCGGCCAGAAGGACGCCGAAGCCAAGCTGGTCGCGAAGGTGAAGGCGGGCGGCAAGGGCGTCTGGGGGGAAGTGCCGATGCCGCCGAACCCCGGCGTCAAGGACGAGGACATCAAGACCCTGGTGAAGTGGATTCTCGCCGGCGCCAAGTAAGCAAGGCGCGTATCCCGAGGAAGCCCGGCCCTGCGCCGGGCTTTTTCATGGCGCTTGCAAATTTTGCCTAAGCGTCCAGAATTCCGAGTGCCGATTCGCCCGCGATCGGGCAGTCAGCCCGGGAGAGCATAAAAGAAGGAGTGGACCGCCCGGTTCTCCAACGACACGCTCGGGAGCTAAGAATGACAAGCAAAGAAGCGAGTATGGCAGCGCCGGCCGCCACCAAGGGGAAATGGGCCGATCTCTACCTCAAGGAGGATTGGTGGGCGATCTGGATCGGGCTGGGCATCGTCGTCCTCGACGTGATGTTCTACGCCAACGGCAGCAGCTTCCTCAAAACCCTCGCCCTCAATCCGGGTGGCATCAAGTGGGTGACTTTCGATCAGTTGCTCGCGCACTTCGGCAACAATGCCCGCAACTACCTGATGCAGTTCGTCGCCTGGCTGCTGATCTTCGGCGTCAGCTGCCGCATCATGGGCATCAAGATGGGCGAGTTCATCCCTTCGTTCATCTTCCTCTACGTGCTCTCGCTGGCGATGTTCGGCATCGGCGGCTGGGTCGACGCCTCCAAGTACAACATGGAGGCGCCGCTGCTCGCGCTGGTCATCGGCCTGATCATCTCCAACTTCATCGGGCTGCCGAAGTGGATGGACGCCGGCTTCCGCGTCGAATATTTCGTCAAGCTCGGCATCGTGCTGCTTGGCGCCACCTTCCCGATCACGCTGGTCGCGACCGCCGGTCCCGTCGCGATCGGGCAGGCGATGACGATCTCGCTCGTCACCTGCCTGACAATCTTCTTCGTCGGCACACGCGTGTTCGGGCTCGATCGCCGCATGTGCGCGGTGCTCGGCGTCGGCGGTTCGGTCTGCGGCGTTTCGGGGTCGATGGCGATCGCCGCTTCGGTCGGCGCGGAGAAGGAGCACCTCTACACCTCGGTGACGCTGGTGGTGGTCTGGGCGCTGATCATGATCCTGTTCCTGCCGTTCGCCTCGCAGGCGCTGGGTCTCTCGGCCGGCGTTGCGGGCGCGTGGATCGGCACCTCCGAGTTCGCCGATGCGGCGGGCTTTGCGGCCGCCAGCGCCTACGGCAAGATGGCCGGCAACGAGGAAGCGGCGATCAAGGCCTTCACGCTGATGAAGGTGATCGGCCGCGACCTCTGGATCGGCATCTGGTCGCTGGTGTTCGCGCTGATCTCGACGATGGTGTGGGAGCGCAAGGAAGTTGGCGCCAAGCCGGACGCCGGCGAAGTGTGGCGGCGTTTCCCGAAGTTCGTCATCGGCTTCTTCGTCGCTTCGGCCTTCATCTCGCTGTTCACCGCGGGCGTCACGCCCGAGGAAATGAACAAGAGCGTGAAGCCGCTGCTGCTCGCGCCGATGGGTTCGCTGCGCGCCTGGGCGTTCATCTTCTGCTTCCTCAGCATCGGCCTGACGACGCGCTTCCGCGACTTGAAGTCGGTCGGCTGGAAGCCCTTCCTCGCCTTCACCATCGGCGTCGGCGTGAACGTCGTGCTCGGGTACATCCTCTCGGTGCACGTGTTCGGCGAGTACTGGGGCAAGCTCTGATGGCGCATTGCCTTCAGTGTCGGCATTGCGAGAACGATCCCGGCGCCTTCGAGCGCCTG